>NZ_CAWUTS010000001.1:0-3183 GCF_963925415.1 uncultured Flavobacterium sp.
GTCATTAATACTATAAAAGCTAAAATAAAAAAGATCATAAATATAATTCTACCAGTCGTAAAATAAGCGCCTAAAAACATAACTTCAATTGTTTAGTAAATTGTTGATGAATAGATTTTTTGAGTTTAAAACTTTCGTAAAGTTTCTATATATTGTCTATTCAAATGAATCAATATTTTATTCTGCAAAATTACAAATAAAATGAAGAACGCCATCGTTTTTGGGGCAACTTCTGGAATAGGGAAATCTTTAACTGAGGTTTTAGTAAAAGAAGGATATAGAGTTGCTATTACAGGGAGAAGACTACCGCTTCTAGAGGCCCTCAAACAGAAGTTTCCAAACCAAATTTTAGTAAAGCAGAATGATATTCAGGATACCAAAGAAGTAGAGAATATATTTTCTGAAATTGTATTAGAATTTGGAACGATAGATCTTATAGTGCAATCTTCAGGAGTTGGTTTTGTGAATCCAAAATTAGAATGGTCTAAAGAAGAACAATCTATAAATACGAATGTTTTAGGGGTAACAAAATTATACACTTTAGCGTATAACCTCTTTAGAGCCCAACAATTTGGGCATTTGGTAGGTATTACTTCTATTGCCTCTATTCGAGGGAATCGTGCAGCTCCTGTGTATTTTGCTTCTAAAGCATATCAAAAAGCGTATCTAGAAAGCTTGTATATAAAAACCAAATCTATAAAATCGAAACGTGTTTTTATTACAGAAATTAGACCTGGCTTTGTAGATACTGCCATGGCTTTAGGTGAAGCTGTTTTTTGGATGGTTCCTTTAGAGAAAGCAGCACATCAAATTTATGATGCCATTAAAAGTAAAAAACGAGTAGCCTATATTTCTAAGAGATGGCAGCTTGTTGCTTGGGGTTTAAAACTAGCTCCTGCATGGTTATTAAAAAAGATATTATAATAATTTATAAGAGATAAAAATGAAAAATAAAATAAAATCGGTACATGATTTTCATACAGCTTTTGGCGCTGGTATTAAAAATACACCAACAGCAAGCATTGGTGAGGATAGAAATTTACTTCGTTTTAATTTAATGAAAGAAGAGAATGAAGAATATTTAGAAGCAGCAGAAAATAACGATTTAGTGGAGGTTGCAGACGCTTTAGGAGATATGTTATATATTTTGTGTGGCACTATTATAGAACATGGTATGCAAGATAAAATAGAGGACGTTTTTAATGAAATTCATAGAAGTAATATGAGTAAATTAGGCGAAGATGGGAAGCCAATTTATAGAGAAGATGGTAAAGTTCTTAAAGGAGCTAATTACTTTAAGCCACATATTAAAAAAATTTTAGAGCAATAATTTTCAATCAAAATGAGCAATATTATTTCGAACATAAGCCAATGTTAATAAAATAATATTGTCTTCATATTTATAGAATTCGGTATCTAGTTCATCCCACAAATCAATATTAGAGTCTTTTTTCATTAAAATTTGCTGCCGTATTTGTAAGTTTTTAGGAACCGGAATTTCAGGGAATAAGTAAATTGCTTTGGTAAGAATATCAACGGTGTTTTCTGCTTTAATGGCTAGGTATGCTTGAAATATTTCATGAGTAAATTGCCCAGAAGAATTAAAAAAGAATTGAATAAAGCCCCCATCTGTAACATTCTGCTCTAAAACATCTAAATAAATGAATGTTTTCTCAAATTCATTTAGGTTGCTAAAATTGTCTTTTTCAGTAATTTTCTTCCCAATTATTTCTCCAATTCTATTAATTTTTTCAGCATCATCGTTTATAAGTAAAGCAATTTCTGTAGAAGTCATTTTGTTGTTTTAACTATTTTATTTAAGAACAGAAAACTCAATAGAAGAATCTGTAAAAACGGTATGTGTTTGATTTTTAAAATCTTTTTCATCTGCTTTATAGATATTGTCTACATAGGTTTGCGGATTCAAATCTATTAAAGGAAACCAGGTGCTTTGCACTTGAATTTGCACTTTATGCCCTTTTTTAAACGTGTGAAAAACATCTTGCAGTTTTATGTTTACGTCCGTTTTTTTATTCGGAATAAAAGGTTCTGGATACTCGAAACTATTTCTAAAGCGTCCCCGTAAAACTTCACTTCTCACCATTAAATGATAATTACTCATTTTTAAATGATCTTGTAGTTTGTCGTTTGTTTCTTCTAAGTTATCGGGATGCACATCAATTAATTTTACAATCCAATCTGCGGATGAGCCTGTGGTAGCTACTTTTAATTTTGCTAAAATATCTCCAGCCAATGTATAATCATTTTTTAAAACTTCCGTTTCAAAAACCAAAACATCGGGTCTTCGTGCCGCAAAACGTTGGTCATCTGTCATGTATTTTCTTGGCGTGAACACCGTTTTAATATCTTCGGAATATGGAACAGGATGTTTCAGGTCGCTTGTAAATTTAATTTCTTCTGTTGCCTTTTTTACGGAAGTTAATGTTTGATTTTCAGATAAAAACCAATCTTCTTTTACCACATTTTTTGGTGGCCAAGCATCATAAGATTTCCATTCTTTTTTACCAGAATCAAAAACATATGCTTCTGGCAAACCAGAATTTTGATCTCCTTTTCCTTTTAAGAAATGGTTAAAAAACTTTGTTTCAATTTCCGATTGAAATTTCAAAGAAATAGAATCACCAAAGTAATAATTCCCTACATAATTTTCTACTCCAGCGGTTGCCCATTTTCCGTGATCCCAAGGTCCAAAAACTAACGTATTGTAATTGTCTTTTCCATTTTTTTCAATGGCTTTATAGGTTTCTAAAGGTCCGTATAAATCTTCTGCATCAAACCAACCACCCACAATCATAGTAGCCACAGAAGAAGGTACTTTGTCTAAATGCTGAATAATTGCTTTGCTTTGCCAAACAGAATCATAATTTGGATGTTCTACAATTTCTTTCCAGAAATAATCATCAATTTTATCATTGTTTACGGTAGTTTTTACATCCAGTTTATCATATTGAAAATATTCATTCAAGTTTTTTAAAGGTCCTTTGTCTAAGAAAAATTGATATTGATCTTTAGATTCCATTTTAGGAAAAGAATACCAAGCAGAATCTGTTGGTGTGTCTTTGTAAGTTCCGAATAAAGAAATAGCTCTAAAATAACTTAATAGAAATGCGCCATTATGATGAAAATCATCAAAAAAGAAATCTCCAATACATGCTTGTGGGG
>NZ_CAWUTS010000002.1:0-3029 GCF_963925415.1 uncultured Flavobacterium sp.
GTGGGGAGAGCAGGATTCGAACCTGCGAAGTTTTCACAGCAGATTTACAGTCTGCCCTCGTTGGCCGCTTGAGTATCTCCCCAGTCCCAAGCTTTATTGCTTTAACGGGTGCAAATATAGAATAGTTTTTGATTTAAACAAATAAAATAGAGAACTACTTTTTACTTATTTTTTAACCTTTTGAAAGTGAAGTAAATAAAAAATTCCTAAGGCAATACTTGCGATAGGAATTTATTTAATTTTAAACTAGTAAACTTATTTTGCGCTTAAAAGTTCTTTTACTTTTGCTCTTAATTCGTCACCTCTTAAATCTTTAGCAACAATTTTACCTGATGCATCTAATACGAAAGTAGCAGGAATCGATTTTATATTATATTGTTCTGCTATTGGGTCTTTCCAAAATTTTAAGTTCGAAACTTGATTCCAAGTTAAACCATCTTTTGAAATTGCTTCTTTCCATTTTTCAGCATCGCCTTCTTTGTCTAAAGAAACACTTATAATGTTAAAACCTGCTTCATGAAACTCGTTATATATAGCCACAACATTTGGATTTTCTTTACGACATGGTGCACACCACGATGCCCAGAAATCCAATAAGGTTACTTTTCCTAAAGATTCTTTTAATGAAATCATCTTTCCGTCTGGTGATGGAGCAGTAAAAGCTGGTGCAATACTTCCAACGTTAAGTGCTGTTAAGGTATCCAATGTTTTTTTTATGCTTTTTGCACTTTTTGTTTCTAATAAACTTACATCTAATTTGTCATAATATGCTTTTACTTCTTCAACTGTAATATATTTTCTCATTAAAAAATTTTCTAATAATAAAACAGAAATCAAAGCATCAGGATTTTTTTCAATAAATGTTTTTGATTGTACATTCATTGCTTCCTGAAAGCCATTGTATTCTTTCATTAAAGCATTAATTATTATGGTATCTTGTACTTGTTGAGCAGCAGTCATTTTTTCTTGGTTTGCAACCTGAAAACGCATCATTTTTTTAAAAATAACTTGAGAATCATCATTAAAAGATTGAAATTTATCGTTATTTTTTGTACCAGAAATTTTAGATTTCTGAATAGTATCTTTGTCAATTTCTACAGCTATTGAACCATTTTCTAAAATTATAGCTACAGATCCATTTAAGGCCTCTATTCTTACAAAAGCTAATTCCAATCCGTCTTTTAATTTACCATCAAACTTAAATTTTTCGTTTTCTACAACGACAGTGTCCAATGCTACTAAGCCTGATTCATTTTGAAGTTCTAAAAAAACTTTTTTTCCGTTTTCAACTCCTTTAGCCAAACCTGTTACGTCATAACCCTCTTTTTTACAAGAAATTACAAACAATGAAGCTAATATTACCAATGTAATTTTTTTCATATTAATTTAATTAAATTTTGGCAAATGTATTTAAAAATTTATTATTCTGTTCAAATTATTATTTAAAATTTTCTTAAAAAAAACAAGACTTAAGGCCATTATTCTTAATTGATTAAATTACTTTTTACTTTAATGTAGACGGACAAACAAATGTTGTTAATGGAATAGGAGTTTTTCTTATTCCCGAGATGCCCTTGTCTATGTTTATCATATTGTGATACCCTCTAGATTTAAGAATAGAAGACCAAATAACAGAACGATAACCGCCTGCACAATGCACATAAAACGGTTCGTTTTTTGGCACATCTGCTATGTGGTCATTTATAGCGTCTAAAGGAATGTTTATAGCTTTTTCAACTCGTTCCGCATTATATTCGGATGGTTTTCTAGCATCAATTACTTGAATATTTTTATAATCATTTGCAAACTCATCTGGAGAAATCGTTTTTATTGAATCAGTTTCAAACCCTTCTTTTTTCCAGGCATCTATTCCGCCCGATAAATATCCCAAAGTATTGTCAAATCCTACACGAGATAATCTGGTAATGGTTTCTTTTTCTCTTCCTAGTGGTGTAATTAAAAGAATTGGCTGTTTTACATCTTTAACTAAAGCACCTACCCATGGAGCAAAACCACCATCTATGCCAATAAAAATTGAATTAGGAATGTGTTCTTTTATAAAATCATTTTCATTGCGAACATCAAGTAATAATGCTTCTGTTTGATTGGCTATAATTTCAAATTCTCTAGGGTTTAAAGACTTTAATGATTTTGCGATTATTGTATCTAAACTTTCATAACCGTTAATATTCATCATTACATTTTGAGGAAAATATGCAGGTGGAGTGGCTAAACCGTCTAAAAGTTCAGTTTTAAATTCTTCTTTGGTCATATCTGCTCGTAAGGCATAATTGTTTTTCTTTTGGTTTCCTAGGGTGTCAGTTGTTTCTTTACTCATGTTTTTTCCACAAGCACTTCCTGCTCCATGACTTGGATATACAATTAAATCATCTGCCAAGGGCATTATTTTGTGTCGCAACGAATCAAACAAATAGCCAGCTAAAACATCTTGTGTCAAATCTTCTGAAACTTCCTGAGCTAAATCGGGGCGACCAACATCTCCTATAAACAAAGTGTCACCAGTAATAATTCCATGAGTTTTTCCGTTTTCATCTGAAATTAAATAACAGGTGCTTTCTAGGGTATGCCCGGGTGTGTGAATTGCTTTAATGGTGTAATTACCCACTTTAAACTCTTGGTTGTCATGTGCAATAATACAATCATAGGCACACTTTGCGGTTGGTCCAAATACTATTTGGCCTCCTGTTTTATGAGCTAAATCAACATGTCCTGAAACAAAATCGGCATGAAAATGAGTTTCAAAAATATAAGTAATTTTGGCATTGTCTTTTATAGCTCTATCAATATAAGGCTGTACTTCTCTTAAAGGATCAAAAATAGCAGCTTCTCCATTGTTTTCAATATAATATGCAGCTTGTGATATGCATCCGGTATAAATCTGTTCTATTTTCATGTTCTTTTTATTTATGGGCTAATACGGTTTTTTATTACGATTAGTAAAACTTATGTAAAGTAAAATTCTTTAAGCAATATGAAACATGCCATTAGAAGAACAAAATATCCAAATC
>NZ_CAWUTS010000003.1:0-101493 GCF_963925415.1 uncultured Flavobacterium sp.
GTGTTTTCAACAGGATCCTATATTGATTCATTGACCATTGTGGGAACCATAAAAGACGCTTATAATCAAAAACCAGATGATTTTGTTTCAGTTTTGCTTTATGATGCACTAACCTATAAAGATTCAACCGTTTATAAAGAAACGCCTTTATATGTTACCAATACCTTAGACAGCTTAAAAGTTTTCGCTTTAGAAAATTTAAAAGAAGGCAGTTATTATATGATTGCTTTAAAAGATAAAAATGGAAATAATAAATTTGATCCCAAAACAGACAAAATAGGCTTTTTGCGAGAGCCTATTTCAACCCCCTCAGAGATAGCCTACCAACTGGATTTGTTTGCCGAAAAACCTGCTTTTAAGGCCGAAAAACCGATTCAGCAATCGACTAATAAGTTTTTTATGGCTTATACTGGTAGCACAAAAGATTTAAAAGTTACGGCACAATCAGGGTTAAAAAACATCGCTGTTTTTGTCAGTCAATTTCCAGAAAAAGATAAAGATTCGGTTCAATTATTTATTCCTAAAATTGAAAATGACTCTATCGAATTTTTTGTTGAAAACAACACTTATTCTAAATCTTTTGTTTCTAAATACAAGGAATTAAAAGAAACCGATAGCTTAATCATTAGAGCAAAACAAAAAGGATTATTGAATTTTAATGAGCGCTTTACCTTAAAATTGACTACTCCTCTTGATAAGTTAGATATTTCCAAAATGAAATTAATCAATAATGATTCTGTTTCAATTGATTTTACCACGCAATACCATTCATTTGAACAAGAAGTGCTTTTTGATTTTAAAAAAGAAGAAAGCGAAAGATATACTTTAGAGCTTTTGCCCGGTGCTATTATTGATTTTTATGGCACAACAAATGATACGTTAGTACAAAAACTTAACACCAAAGCTTTTGCTGATTATGGAAACTTGAGGGTAAACTTAAAAAATGTAAATCGTTTTCCGGTACTTGTTGAAATATTAAATAGCAAAGGAACCGTATTAGCAAGTAAAACATCTGCAAAAGAAACGGTTTTAAATTTTGATTTAATTGATCCTTTAGTATACACCATTAGGTTGATATATGACGATAACGCTAATGGAGAGTGGGATACTGGGAGTTTTTTAAAGAAAAAACAAGCCGAAGAAATTGTTTATTTTTTTAAAGAAATTGATGTTCGAGCCAATTGGGACGTAGATCAAGAATTTGATTTGAATAAATAAGGTTAGTTTTTTATATCAAAGGCATCTCTATCATTCAAAAAATTTAGCATTTTTCGGGTTTCAAGCATTTTTTCTTTGTCGATATTGATTATGAAAATGCCTAAATCATCTTCTGCATCCAAAATTACATTTCCCAGCTCATCTATTACTTGAGAGTGACCGCTGTATTGGTGATTGTTATTGTCTGTTCCTATTCGATTAACACCAATGGTGTAGCATAAATTTTCGATAGCTCTGGCTTTTAAAAGGACGTCCCAAGCCATAATTCTCACTTTTGGCCAATTGGCAACATAAAGTAACAAATCATAATTTTCATGATTTCGAGAAAAAGCCGGAAAACGCAAATCGTAGCACACTTGAGGGCAAATTTTCCATCCTTTGTAGTTGATAATCGTTTTTGAAATTCCTTTTTCGTATTGGTCTGGCTCACCAGCTAAAGAAAACAAATGTCTTTTGTCATAAAAATCAATGACTCCATTGGGATGTACGAATACAAATCGATTGTGATAGACGTTGTTTTCGGCAATAACCAAACTGCCACAAATAGCACAGTTCTTCATTAAAGCTAGCGATTTCATCCAAGTAATGGTTTCTCCGTTCATAGTTTCAGCAACACGCTTTGGATGCATTGTAAATCCGGAGGAAAACATTTCTGGAAGTACAAATAAATCAAAAGAAACCTCTTCATTCATAAAATGTTCTTCTATAAATGTTCTGTTTGCTTTTGGGTTTTCCCAAACTAAACTGGTCTGAAATAATGCTATTTTCATTTATTCTAATTGTATTAAATAATTCCATTTTTCAGAATCGTGATTATTTACTATTGCTGGAGTTAATATCATAGGAATACTTGTAATAACAAGAACACCCCCAACTAATGCGCCAAATCCTCCGGTTCCTATAACCAGAACTCCTCCTACAAATAAAGCTGAACCATAGGCTATAAAAATAGGATTGGCAATAGTGCTAAAAAGAGATTTTTGTCTAACTTTTTTTATGTCTTTTAATAGAATTAAATTTTCTTTAATCATTAGACTAGTACTATCAATTATGGTAAATCGTCCATAAAAAACTTTACCCTCAACCGTTTGAATTTTGATTCGTTTATGTTCTTTTATATGAATAGTCCGTTCAGTATTTGTTTTATTTAAATTTAAAATTCTTACTTGAGAAAAACAATTCACAGAAAACATCATAGAAAACAAACATAATATAAATACACTTTTCATACTTATAAATTTTTAAAATTCAATCTTAACTAAAGATGTATGTTGTTTTATTTTATAAAAATACAAAAAAAACGCATCCAATAAGGAATGCGTTTTTTTTGTATCGAATATAAATTTTATATTTTAAAAACTAGCTTTTAAATATTCTCTATTCATACGTGCAATGTTTTCTAAAGAAATCCCTTTTGGACATTCAACTTCACATGCGCCCGTATTCGTACAATTTCCAAAACCTTCTTCATCCATTTGACGAACCATATTTTGAACACGTTGTGTTGCTTCAACTTTACCTTGTGGTAATAAAGCAAATTGTGAAACTTTTGCTCCTACAAACAACATTGCTGAGCCATTTTTACAACTGGCTACACAAGCACCACAACCAATACAAGCGGCTGCCATAAATGCTTTGTCTGCATCATCTTTTGGTATTGGAATAGAGTTGGCATCAATAGTGTTTCCAGAAGTGTTTACCGATACAAACCCTCCTGCTTGTTGAATTCTGTCAAAAGCACTTCTGTCTACTACTAAATCTTTTACAACCGGAAATGCTTTACTTCTCCATGGCTCAATAAAAATAGTATCGCCATCGCTGAACTTTCTCATGTGTAATTGACACGTAGTTGTTCCTGTTTCTGGTCCGTGTGCTCTACCATTTATGTAAAGCGAACACATTCCACAAATTCCTTCTCTACAATCGTGATCAAAAGCTACTGGACTTCCTTTTTCGTTTATAATTTGTTCGTTTAATTGGTCTAACATTTCCAAAAACGAACTAGCTGTTGAAACATTATCTAGTTGATATGTTTCTAAATTACCTTTTGCTTTGGAATTTTTTTGACGCCAAATTTTAAGGGTAATATTTATGTTTTTTGTTGCACTCATAATATTTTATTTGTAATTTCTTGCTGCAATTTTTATAAACTCATATTTTAAGTCTTCTTTATGAAGAACGGCTTTTGTTGTGTCTTGACCTTTATACTCCCAAGCACTTACAAAAGAGAAGTTTTTATCATCACGCAGGGTTTCACCTTCTGCATCTTGATATTCTTCTCTAAAGTGACCTCCACAAGATTCGTTTCTTTGTAATGCATCCATAGCCATTAATTGCCCAAGCTCTATTAAATCAGCAACTCGTAAAGCCTTCTCTAATTCAGGATTTAATTCATCTGACGTTCCAGGAACATACACATCTTTGTAAAACTCATCACGAATTTGACCAATTTGTTCAATAGCTTCTTTTAGTCCTTTTTCATTACGAGCCATACCAACCTTATTCCACATTATTAAACCTAAACGTTTATGGAAATGATCCACAGATTTAGATCCGTCATTGTTTAAGAATTTGTTAATGGTTTCTTTAACATTATTTTCGGCAGTGTCAAATTCAGGAGTATCAGTTGCAATTTTTCCTGTTCTTATTTCGTCTGCTAAATAATTGGAAACCGTATACGGTAATACAAAATATCCGTCAGCTAAACCTTGCATTAAAGCAGAGGCTCCTAATCTGTTTGCTCCGTGGTCTGAAAAGTTTGCTTCACCCGCTACAAAACATCCTGGTATGGATGATTGTAAATTATAATCAACCCAAACGCCACCCATTGTATAGTGTACTGCTGGATAAATTTTCATAGGTGTTTCATACGGATTTTCGTCGGTAATTTTTTGATACATTTCAAATAAATTACCGTATTTTTCTTCCAACCATTTTTTTCCTAAAGTGATGATTTCTTCTTCAGATGGGTTGTGATTTCCTTTTGCATAAGCAACTTCTTTACCTTTGCTTTTTACTTCTGATGAAAAATCTAAATAAACGCCCTCATTGGTGTCATTAGCTTCAATACCATGACCTTCATCACAACACTCTTTTGCTGCTCTTGAAGCAACATCACGTGGAACTAAGTTACCAAATGCTGGATATCTTCTTTCTAAATAATAATCTCTATCTTCTTCTACAAGTTCGGTTGGTTTTAATTTTCCCAAACGAATTGCTTCAGCATCTTCTTTCTTTTTTGGTACCCAAATACGTCCTGAATTACGCAATGATTCTGACATCAAGGTTAACTTGGCCTGATTGGTTCCATGAACTGGAATACAAGTAGGGTGAATTTGCACAAAACATGGGTTTGAAAAAGCAGCTCCTTGTTTGTGAATTTTCCAACTTGCAGTTACGTTACTTCCCATGGCGTTTGTAGATAAGAAATAAACATTTCCGTATCCACCAGAAGCAATAACAACAGCGTGTGCTGAATGTCTTTCCAATTCACCTGTAACCAAGTTGCGAGCTATAATTCCACGAGCTTTTCCATCTACTTTTACCAAATCTAGCATTTCATGACGCGAAAACATTTTTACATGTCCCAGTCCTATTTGTCTAGATAATGAAGAATAAGCCCCTAATAATAATTGTTGTCCTGTTTGTCCTGCAGCATAAAATGTACGTTGTACTTGCACACCCCCAAACGAACGGTTGTCTAACATTCCACCATATTCGCGTGCAAAAGGAACTCCTTGAGCCACACATTGGTCGATGATATTTCCTGAAACTTCGGCTAATCTATGAACGTTTGCTTCACGAGAACGATAATCGCCCCCTTTTATAGTATCATAAAATAAACGATAGGTACTATCGCCATCATTTTGATAATTTTTTGCCGCATTAATACCCCCTTGAGCAGCTATAGAGTGTGCTCTACGTGGTGAATCTTGAAAACAAAATGCTTTTACATTATATCCCATTTCTCCTAGAGAGGCCGCTGCCGAAGCTCCTGCCAAACCTGTTCCTACAACAATAATATCTAATTTAGGTCTATTGTTTGGTGCAACTAATTTTAAATGGTTTTTATGATCGGTCCATTTGTCTGATATTGGTCCTTCTGGTATTTTTGAATCTAACTTCATAATATAGTGATGTTGATTTTATTTTGAAAAATGAATATATAGTGGAATAATTGCAAATAAGACAGAAACGATAACCGAAAATGCTTTTCCAAAGAATTTTATACCGGCATTAAATTTTGGATTATTTAAACCTAACGATTGAAATGCACTTGCAAATCCATGCCATAAGTGAAACCCTAATGCAATCATTGCTAAAACATAACCTATAGTAAACCATAAACCATATTTTGAGTCTTTAAAAAAGCCAAAAGTTAATTTGTGTAAATCTTTATAAAGATCGGCTGTTTTTACATCTGCTTGAGAAAAAAACAATTCTGTTCTATTTTTTATAATAAATTGCTTCGGTTCATGATCGTGTTTGTCTGTATGAATGCCAACCTCAACTTGCTCTACAGGATAATACTGTCCTGTTTGTGTTCCAACATAGAAATCTTGTAGAACTCCTGGCTGGGTTTCAATACTTTTAGTCATTATCGGCATATTTTTATCAAAATGCATTTTTGCCCAAAAATTAACCATGTGTGTTGCTATAAAAACCATAATAACAGTTCCTAAAACAGCCATGTTTCTTGATGAAAAACTACTGTTTTTTGCTGGGTTGTTTTTAGCATACGCGATAGGTCTTGCTTTTTTGTTTTGAATGGTTAATAAAATTCCATCAATAGCATGAAAAATTATTGAAATATAGGTAACATACGAAAGTAATTTTACCGCTGGATTGGAAGTCATAAAAAGGGCATATTCATTAAACTGAAGGCTTGTACCAAAAATTAACTGAAGATTACCTGCTAAATGTCCTGCCAAAAACAAGCATAAAAATAAACCTGTAAGAGCCATCCAATATTTTTTTGCTATAGATGACTTTATAAGTGCCGATTTTGCCATAATGTGTTTGATTGTATAGTTTTATTTTAAAAATCATACAAAAATAAGACTAAAAAAAAGGAACTACAACCTTTTCGCACTTATTTAGAATCAATTTAAAATAAGTGTAAAAAATCCATTAAGTTTTAGATCTATATTGAGCATTTATATCGTTTGGTTTGTGTTTAGATTTTATTACAACTAAAATTTACTTAGTTATATACCGCTATTTCGATTCGGAAATTTCAAACGGAGTTGATGCATTTTCAATAGAAATAACATAATTGCCTTCTGGCAGATATACCTTTCCATTTTTAGCTGGTTTAATTTTTAATTTTTTGTCTTTCTTAAGTAGTTTTTCAACTGTTTTTGAATCCACAGACAAATCATATTCTATTTTATTTAATCCCTTTTTGAGTTGGATTTTTTGATCATTTACAACTATACTATTTTTATTTGTACTTATTAATCTGGTCTCTTTTTCTTGATTTGAATACACCCATACATTTATTTTAGGCTCAAAAGCTGGAGACCATTGACTCCATGAGCTACCCCAACGATTTGATTTTTTGAGGGTTTGCAACGGAAAAACATACACGTCTTTTTCCACAATTTTATCGGTTAAAGCTTGTACTTTTTCAAGGTTTACTTTGTAGATAGAACGCCCGTGCGTGCCAACAATTAGATCTTTTGCTTTGGCTTGAATTTTTAAATCGTGTACCGCTACATTTGGCATGTTTGCCGAAAAATCATTCCAATTTATACCTTTATCCATTGAAATAAACAAGCCATTATCTGTGCCAACATACAACATATTTTCTTTTTCAGAGTCTTCAACAATTACGTTAACAGCATTGGTTAAACCTTTTGAAATGTTTGTCCAAGTTGCGCCAAAATCTTCTGAAACATAAACATAGCTGTTAAAGTCGTCGTTTCGGTACCCGTTTAAAGTTGCATAAACTCTTTCTTTTTTGTGTTGAGACGCTACAATTCTGGAAATCCAAAAATCATCTGTTTTGGAAGTGTTTTCTGGAATTTCAATTTTTGTCCAACTTGTTCCACCATCTTTTGAAACGTGCATAAATCCATCATCAGAACCTACATACAATAAGCCAAATTGAAAAGGACTTTCTGCTATGCTTGTAATAGTGCCATAGGCTACATTTCCTTCTTTAGGTCCTTTTGTTAAATCACCCGAAATTTTATCCCAATTGTTCCCTTGATTCATGGAACGATGCAAAAAATTGGATCCAAAATATAGAATGTCTTGATTGTGAGAAGATATTAAAATAGGTGTTTGCCAATTAAAACGAAATGATTTTTCGTCTTTTTCTGACTTTGGGCTAATCGCTTCCGATGTCTTTAAATTTCGATCTATTCTAAAATAATTTCCAAATTGAAAGCCGGTATAAACAACATTTGAATTTCTACTATCAACTTGAATTTGCATCCCATCGCCCCCCATTATTTCTTGAAATGGGTATTTTCCTTTTTGATGCCATGATACATTTTGGCTGTACTCATTAGGCCCGACCCAAACACCATTGTCTTGTAATCCACCATATACATTATATGGCTCTTCGTTATCTACCTGAACCGCGTAAAACTGGCCAACAGCTTCGTTATTGCATTTTATCCAATGAAAACCATTGTCATAAGAAATGTTTACTCCACCATCATTTCCGTTTATGATGTGATTAGGGTTTTTAGGATTAATCCAAGTTACATGATGATCTGCGTGTACGTTTTCTTTGCTTATTGATTCAAACGTTTTTCCTCCATCTTTTGAAAATATTAAAGGAACCCCACCAATATAAAGCCGATTTTCATCACTTTTATCTACACTTATATTGGCAAAATAATAACCATATGAATAAAATAAATCATCTATAAAAGTTTCATGGGTCTTTTGCCAAGATGATCCACCGTCATTAGATTTATATATTTCACAACCTATTACCTCTGTTTCAAAAAGAGCGGCATTTGCATCTTTTGGCTCATTTGATTTTAGATCTGACCTTTTATTTTGATTGTCAACTACTGCATAAATAACATTTTCATTAAAAAGCGCTAAGCCAATGCGACCAATGCCTTCATTATTAGAAAAACCACTTTGATTAACCGACATTAAGCTCCACGTATTACCTGCATCGGTAGTTTTATAAATTCCAGAACCAACACCGTTCCCTTTAAAATTCCAAGCTTTTCTGTCTTTTTGCCAAGCCGCAGCATATTGAATGTTATAATTGTTTGGGCTAACCACTAAATCAATTATTCCGGTTTCGTCATTTATATATAATGTTTTATTCCACGTTTTACCACCATCTATCGTTTTATAAACGCCTCTTTCTTGATTTTTTGAATATAAGTGTCCCAAAACACCAACCGTGATTTCGTTTATATTTATTGGGTTTACACATATTTTACTAATGTGATGACTGTCTGGTAAGCCTATATTTTGCCACGTTTTGCCTTTATTCGTAGATTTTAATATTCCAATGCCTGAATATGAAGAACGAGAGGCATTAACTTCGCCTGTTCCAACCCATATTGTGCCTGATTTCCAATCTACTGTAACCGATCCGCAGTTTAACGTTGGCGCTGAATCCATAACGGGTGTAAAACTTGTGCCGTTATTATGGGTATACCACAAACCACCTGATGCATAAGCTGTATAAAATTCTGTTGGATTATCTGGGTTTACAGCTAAATCAACTACCCTTCCACTCATGATCGTTGGACCTATATTTTGAAATTTTACATCTTCAAATAAATTGGTTTGAGCAAATGTAAAACTTTGAACAAAAAGGAATAAGAATAGGGTTTTCTTCATTTTTTTATAATTTTAATATAAAAGTAGATAATATTCTAAATATAATTGAAACTTTTAATTTCTTTTAGCAAGATTTGCGTTTTATCTTTTTAAATTTGATGCAGTTTAAAACAAAAAGAAATGAAATACCATCAAATAGATCGAGATTTATTCGTCAAAAACCGTAAAAAATTTACTGCTCAAATGAAGCCTAATGGCATTGCTGTTTTTAATTCCAATGACATCTATCCTGTTTCAGCAGATTCAACTTTGCCATTTGCACAACAAAGAGATTTGTTTTATTTAAGCGGTGTGGATCAAGAAGAAAGTATTTTAGTGCTTTTTCCGGGTGCTCCATATGAAAACCATAGAGAAATTTTATTTTTAAAAGAAACCAACGATCATATTGCAGTTTGGGAAGGTGAAAAACTAACTAAAGAAAGAGCTTTTGAAGTTTCAGGAGTTAAAAATGTGATTTGGCTTCAAGATTTTGACAAAACTTTAAAAGAATTGATGACTTATGCCGACACGATGTATATCAACACAAACGAACATTATAGAGCTGTCGTTGAAACAGAAACTCGAGAAGCTCGATTTATAAAAAAATGGAAAGAAAATTACCCCGCCCATAAAGTAGAAAAATCAAACCCTATTTTGCAACGCATTCGTTCTGTTAAAGAAAGTGAAGAATTGGATTTGATTCAACAAGCTTGTAGCATTACTGAAAAAGGTTTTCGTAGAATTTTAAATTTTGTGAAACCTAATGTAATGGAATATGAAATTGAAGCTGAGTTTGCTCACGAATTTTTAAGAAATCGTTCTAAGGGTTTTGCTTATACCCCTATAATTGCATCCGGAAATAATGCTAATGTGTTGCATTATATTGAAAACAACCAACAATGTAAAGCGGGAGATTTGTTGCTTTTAGATGTAGGAGCAGAATATGCCAATTACTCCAGTGATATGACAAGAACAATACCAGTTTCTAGAAAATTTTCTGAAAGACAAGCTGCGGTTTACCAAGCTGTTTTAAATGTAAAAAATGAAGCAACGCAACTCTTAGTTCCAGGAACTTTATGGAAAGAATATCATCTTGAAGTTGGTAAAATGATGACTTCCGAATTATTAGGTTTAGGTTTATTAGACAAAGCTGATGTTCAAAATGAAAACAAAGATTGGCCCGCTTATAAAAAATATTTCATGCACGGAACAAGTCACCACATGGGATTAGATACGCACGATTATGGTTTATTATACGAACCAATGCAGGCAAATATGGTTTTTACTGTTGAACCCGGAATTTACATTCCGAAAGAAGGTTTTGGAATTCGTTTAGAAGATGACGTAGTAATTCAAAAGAGTGGCGAACCTTTTAATTTAATGCGTAATATTCCTATTGAGATTGATGAAATTGAAAATCTGATGAATTCGTAGTTTAGAAGAAAGAAACAAGATAAAAGAAGAAAGACGGTTTGCGAAAGTGAACCGTTTTTTTTGTTAAATTATACGGTTTCTTAGAAATATTTTAATTCTTGCAATAAAAAGGTTGAAACGATGCGTATAAAATTTCTACTTTTGCAGTAAACAATTTTCTACCTTGAAACAAACTCTCTTCAAAAACACTAAAAGTGCTTATTCTGAAACCGGAAAAGGAAGCACCGTAGTTTTATTGCACGGTTTTTTAGAAAACTCAACCATGTGGAATTCGCATGTTGAGGTTTTGGCTAAACGCAATCGAGTGGTTTGTATTGATTTGTTAGGTCATGGTCAAACCGATTGTTTGGGTTATGTACATTCTATGGAAGATCACGCTGGTATGGTTCATCATGTTTTGCACGAATTAAAAATTAGAAAAGCTATTTTAATTGGTCATTCTATGGGGGGTTATGTGGCTTTGGCTTTTGCCGAATTGTATCCAGAAATGATCAAATCATTGATTTTGTTAAATTCAAGTACTAAAGCCGATTCTGAAGAAAGAAAAGCCAATCGGGATAGAGCTATAAAGGCGGTGAAACAAAATTTTACCTCTTTTATCAGTATGTCGATTGCCAATTTGTTTAGTGAAGACAACAGGCTGCGTTTAACTGTTAATATTGAGGCGGTAAAGACTCAGGCCTTAAAAACGCCTTTGCAAGGAGTAGTGGCGGCCTTAGAGGGCATGAAAATAAGAAAAGATAGAGCTGCTATTTTACATGCCGCAAACTATCCCATTTTACTGGTTTTAGGAAAAAAAGATCCTGTTTTAAACTACGAAGAAAATAGCTCTATAATTGAACATACCAAAACTGAACTGGTTACTTTTAATGATGGTCATATGAGTCATATTGAAAATCGGGAGGAATTGACAGAAGTTCTTTTGAAGTTTTTAAAAAAAATTTAAACTAAACACTAATCAAGTTTATTAAAGTTTATAGTTTTTCTTCGAAAGGAATTTCAGGATTTAAAATTTCTAAAATTAAACTTAATAAGGATTGTTTAAAATTAACAATCGTTTCTTGATTTATTTCATGAATTGAATTTTTACCTTTTCCTAATCCAAAAGGCATAAAACCTGCCTTCATGTTTTTAAATGATATAATTCCGGCTTCAACAGGATAGTTTTTGTATTCTGCATTATTTTCAAACATTAAAGCATAACAAAGTAGTTGAATAATTTTTTCATTTTTTATCTCTGATGTTAATTCTACAAAATTATCTACTTTTAAGGTTCTGGCTTCTACTTTTCCTGTTTTATAGTCTATAATTCTTATTTTGTTGTCTCGCAATTCGATTCGGTCTACAGCTCCTGATATTTTTATGTCGAACGGTAGCGATTTGTCAGAAATTGTGCCTTGTAACTTTTTTTCTAAAAGGAGAACTTTAATAACTGCTCCAGCTTCAATATCTTTTTGTTCTTGTTTTAAAAATTGTTCTATCTGTTGTTTGGCTACTTCAAAAGCTAACAAGTTTTTCCCTTTTTTAATTTCCCCTTCCTTAAAAATTAACTTGAATTGTTTTATGGTTTCATATTCAACCAATTTATTCATAGCATCTATATTATTTGCAGACAAAAATTTATCTATATAGGGCTCGTATAAGTACCTTAATGTTTCGTGAATTATAGTTCCTAAAGTGTTAACGGCAATATTTTCTTCAACTTCTTCGGACTCCCTTATACGTAAAATTCTTTGTGTATAAAATTGTATTGGATTTCGAATGTAATTTGTTAATGATGATGGAGAAAATCCATTTTCGGTTGCTATTACTTTTAATCTATCTAAAACAGCTGCTGTTTTGTTGATTTTTATAGGTTCGTATGCCATACTTGGCAAATGTGCATTATATATGGTGTTTTTTGTAATATGCTGTGGAAAATCAATTTCTAATTGGGTTATAAAACGACTTTTTTCTCCAGCATCTATTCCGTCTGAATTGTCTGAATTATAAAGCAAGTAAATGTTTTTTGCACGGTGTAATAAATGATAAAAGTGATAACTATAAATAGCGTCTTTTTCCCTAAATGTAGGGAGTCCTAATTCTTTTTTTATATCATACGGGATAAACGAATTGCTGCTTTTTCCGGATGGAAATTTACCTTCATTAACCGATGTAATTATCACGTTTTCAAAATCCAAAACTCTACTCTCCAAAACACCCATTACTTGCAAGCCTGATAGGGGCTTTCCTTCAAAAGAAACCTCAGCCAAATCAATAACCTGTTTGTAAATGGCAAATAAGCTTGAAAGTGATGTTATGCTTTGATATGTGTCAATAAATGTAGAAATACGATTTAAAACAAGATAAATAGAATGTATAAAAGCTTTAGCTATAATATCTTCTTGATTCTCATGGCTTAAATATTCCTTTATAGAAAGTAGTATTTTTGACAACTGATTGCTTATATCTGAAGCATTGTCATTCCATTTAGAAAAAATAAGTTCAAAAAGAACATTAGAATCATTTGTTTTATATTCTTCATACAACTGAAATAATTTGTCATTTGAAAAAAACGTAAAATTATTTGTTTTTATAACCTCTTCAACTTTTTTTGCATCTATATAGGGTTCAATTAAGGAGTGACTTAATATTTCTAAAACTTCCTTGTAATATAGAGTATATTGTTTTTCGTTACGTTTTTTAGCATTAGTGTGCAGTTTAAATATTTTGGTAATCAATAATTGAGCTGGATTATTTTTGCTGGGATAGCCCATTGTAATATTTAGACTCTCTACAGATTCGGGTAAATTGTATAGTACGGGTAGTAATAAATTTTCGTCGCCTAAAACGACTGCTGTATTTTGTAGGTTTATATTTGTGAGTTGAATTTCTTCGATCAAATTGCCTACTATTTTTGTTTGACCAACGGTTTTAGGTGTCCCAATAATTTGGATGTTTTTTTCTTGCTCAAAATGATTTTCTATCCATTTAAAAGATTGTTTATCAAATTGATTCCATTCCTTTTTATATTTTCTAATGAATAAGCCTGCGTCGTGATGCGAATCTTGTAAAATTGAATAATCAATATCCCAATAAACTAGCGCTTTTTCTTGAAGTAATAAATGTTTAAATATGCGTTCTTCTGCCTGGTTTAATGCGTTGAATCCGGCAAAAATAATTTTATTTTCAGATGAAATTGAATTTGAAAACGTGTCTAAATTTGCTACTGATTCCCTATATAACAAGCCCTGATAGCCTATTCCTTTTTCTAAAAGATGTTTATAAAAAGTGGCGTAATAAAGGGGTAATTTGTCCCAAAAAGCAAGCGTTGTATCTATTAGATTCGTAGTTTGATTCAATTCTAAATCCCATCTTTTTAAGGCTTCTACATCTTTTAAATATGAAAAAACATGATTTGGATCAATAAAGTAACAATCAATTTCATTAAAATCATGAATTAATGTTTTTGCCCATTTTGAAAATTCTTCGAAATCTTGAAGCGCAGTATTTTTTGTTAATAAGGTATATACATGATAAAATTCAAATAAAATCTCCATAGAATCGACACTTCGCAAGCCCGAAACGTCTTTAATAAACTCTTCTATACTTATTATGTTTGGAGAAAATATAGGTCTAGAAAGTTTCGCCTGAATGTTTTCTATTAAGAAAACACGAGCTCTTTTACTGGGAAGAACAATGGTTATATCTGATAAGTTATCAGAATAGAGAAGTAGTAGTTCGTCAGTAAGTTTACTTAAAAATGTTGGATTACTCATACAGGTATAAAAATAAAAAAAACGCTCCGATAATCGGAGCGTTTTCTTAAAATATTTTAGAATTAAATTATTTAACTAATTTAACCTCAACTCTTCTGTTATTTGCTTTACCTGCTCTAGTTTTGTTAGTGTCTTTTGGATTAGACTCTCCGAAACCAGCTGAAGTTAATCTAGTTGCAGAAATCCCGTTTTCAACTAAATAGTCTTTAACCGCTGCAGCTCTATTTTCAGACAAAGTTTGGTTTGAAGCTTCTGAACCGTCACTATCGGTATGACCTTCAATAGAAAAATTTGTGTTTGGATATTCTTTTAAAATTCCAGTAATTGATAATAATACAGAGTGTGTCTTTTGTTGGAAAGAAGATCTTCCTGAATCAAACAAAATAGTTTTTGCATATTCGTTTAATTTTTCCATAGTTTCTTGAGAGACTTCTTCTTCTGGACATCCGTTGTTAGCAACAGTTCCTTTTACTTTAGGACATTTGTCATCTTTGTCTGCTATACCATCGCCATCAGTATCTGTCCAAGGACAGCCATTGTTAGCTTTTGGTCCTGTTACAGTAGGACATTTATCTAAATTATCAGCTACTCCATCTCCGTCAGTATCAGGGCAACCTTTCATCATTTTTGATCCTTTTACTTCAGGACAAGCATCATCTGCATCAGTGATTCCATCACCATCTGCATCAGGACATCCGTTTAATTCTTTTAATCCAGCAATTTCAGGACAAGCATCATCTGCGTCTGTAATTCCATCTGCATCAGTGTCAGGACATCCGTTTAATTCTTTTAATCCGGCAACTTCTGGGCATGAATCATCTTTGTCATAGATACCGTCATTGTCAGTATCTTTACCTCCAAATTTGAAAGTAATACCTACAAAATGTTGAAAATGATCTCCCAAATCTACATTTGGAACTCTACTATCTTCATAGGAGTTTTTAAAAGTTGATTGCAAAGTTAAACCTACGTTTTCAGCAAACCATATGTTTAAACCAGGACCAAAGTTTGTTGTACCGGCAGAAGCGTCTCCCATCCAAGTATATCCACCACCTAAATGTAAATACGGGTCTAAAGTTTTAGACTTAAGCATTTCCATAAAGCTGTACTTAACAATTAAATCAGCACCATAATAACCTAAATCTCCAGGATTAGTAACCATATGTGTGTTTTGAGTACCTTCTACTTTAGTTACAAATTTTGTTATTTTATTAACAGAACCTGTTAAACCAATAGAAAAATTGTTTCCAACATTTTTAGACACAGTTACATACGAAACTGAAGGAAGGATGTTCCAATGGTCTTTTACATTAAATAATTCTGAAGTTCTTTCAGAAAATTCAAGATCAGCAGCTACTTTAGTATCTACAGCATTAGCCCCAAAAGATATTGCCCATGGGTTGTTGTTGTCTTGTGAATAAGCAGTCATGCCTACAAAAATTAAGGCTACAACAAAAAATTTGTTAAGATGTTTCATAAAATTTTATTTATTAATATTATTTTTGATCAAAATATAAAGCACAAATTTAATGCCTTTATTTTTAATTGCAAATTAATTTATACAAATAATACAAAATAGCCGATTAAAGGGCTAATTAAACTATTTTTAGAGCCTTCCCTACTTCAATAAAAGCACTTATTGCTTTATCTATGTGCTCTTTTGTATGTGCTGCTGAAAGCTGAACCCGAATTCTAGCTTTGTCTTTTGGCACAACTGGAAAGAAAAATCCAATTACATAAATCCCTTTTTCTAGTAGCATCTCTGCCATTTCTTGAGCAAGTTTTGCATCATATAACATAACCGGTACAATTGCAGAATCTCCATCAACAATATCAAAACCTGCTTCTTTGATACCTTTTTTGAAATAATTGGTATTCCATTCTAGGGTATCTCTTAATGAGGTGTCTTTTTCTAATAATTCAAATACCTTAATGGATGCACCTACAATAGCGGGGGCTAATGAATTTGAAAATAAATAAGGGCGAGAACGTTGACGTAAAATTTCAATAATTTCTTTTTTTGCTGTCGTATAACCCCCCATTGCTCCACCTAGTGCTTTACCTAGTGTTCCTGTTATAATATCTACTCTTCCCAATACATTTTTAGCTTCTAAGGTGCCTATTCCTTTTGCCCCTATGAATCCGGCGGCATGACATTCGTCAACCATTACTAGGGCGTCATATTTATCTGCTAAATCACATATTTTATCTAATGGTGCAACAAGTCCATCCATTGAAAACACCCCATCTGTAACTATAAGTTTAAATCTTCTGCCTTCTTCTGTAGATTTTATCAATTGATTTTCTAAATCTTGCATATCACTGTTCGCATATCTATAACGAGCTGCTTTACACAATCTAACCCCATCAATAATAGATGCATGATTTAAACTATCTGAAATAATACAATCTTCGGCTTCTAATAAAGGTTCAAAAACACCTCCATTAGCATCAAAAGCTGCTGCATATAAAATGGTGTCTTCTGTTCCGTAAAAAGTGGCTATTTTTTCTTCTAATGTTTTGTGTATATCTTGAGTTCCACAAATAAATCTAACGGATGACATACCAAAACCATGGGAATCTAAGGTGTCTTTAGCCGCTTGAACCACTTCTGGATGTGATGAAAGGCCTAAATAATTATTGGCACAAAAATTTAAAACTGTTTCTCCTGTTGAAATTGTAATTTCGGCTCCTTGTGGTGAAGTTATGATGCGTTCTTTTTTAAACAATCCGTTTTCTTGGATACTTTGTAATTCGTTTTTTAAGTGTTCTTGTATTTTGCCGTACATATTTATTTTTTTACAAATGTATTATTTTTAAAGTTTCGCCTAGGTAAACTAAAGCTTTTTCTTGTACATGAATATTCATTTTTTCTATTATATTTTGATAGTTCTCTATTTGATGCTTATGGCTTTCTTTAGGGCTGCCTGTTTTATAATCTAATAAATAGGCTTTGTTGTCAATTATTGCAATTCTATCTGGAATAAAAGTGCTTTTAGTTTCATCTATTATATGGGTTTCGTTATAAATTTTGGCTTCTTTTGAAAAATATTTTTGCAACTCTACATGATGCACAATGTTGTGTATAACTTTTTCAATTATAGAAATTTGTGCCTTTTTTATTAATCCTTTTTCTAAAGCAATTTTAATAGCCCGTGTTATATCATCGCCTGTTTTTATATAAGAAAGAATTTCGTGAAGCGTATTGCCAAACTCTATAGCATCTGCCTGAACAGTTCCCCACATTAAGGCGTCTTTTTGAGCAATTTTTATGGCGCTTGTTTTTATTTTGTTTTGAACTACTTTAATTTTTTCTAAATTTGAAATAAACGATTCTGTTTCTGAAACTTTTATGGGATTTCCAAAATCATATTCAAATTGTTCTATGTTAAAATTATGGTTTAATTGCAAATATTCTATTAAATAAGAGGACAATGTATTGGGCAATTTACCATCTTTATTTATTTTTATTTCAGATATGATATATAATTGCTCAACTGCCCGTGTAAATGCAACATATAAAATATTGATGTCGTCTAGTATAACTTCTTGAGTTTTTGTTTTATAAATAGAATTTGCTCTTTCATTATAATGGGGCACTTCTTTCGTATTGTTAATTAAAACTTTGTTGAAATTACCAATTGATTCTTCTAACGGAATCCATAGTTTATTTTTTTTTGCTTTTGCATAATCGTCATTAGCAAATGGATAAATCACAACCGGAAATTCAAGTCCTTTTGATTTATGAATCGTCATTATTTTTATAGCATTATTACCCTCTGGCGAAGGAATGCTTTTTTTATATCCTGTTTGCTCCCAATAATAAATAAAATCAGCTATACTTGATTGTGCCTTAATATGTCGTTCCAAAACTAAATCTAAAAAATATTGAACATATGAATTATTGGCTTTTTGTTTGATGAAGGCAGAAACTATAATTTCTACTACTTCATAAAGTGCTTTTTTTCTACAGGCATTAAAATCAATAAGTACGTCAAATTTTTCTAATGTTTTTTTTAATTTTTCTTCGGTATCATGCAAGCTTTGACTAATTATGTCGTGTATTTCTTGTTTATTTTGTAGGTTTTTTTGTAGGTTTTTTCCTACATAATATAAAAGATTAAATTTTGCGTCTGCGTCTTTTTTATTATTGATGTATTTCAATACATTAACAATCAACTTAACTTCGGTAGCGTTTTGAATTAATAACGTTTCGGAAGATAAGATCGGAATTTCATTTTCGGTTAAATAATTGGCCAACAAAACACCGTCTTTTTTATTTCGAGTCAAAAGCACTATGTCTTTATATTGAAATCCGTTTGAAAGTACTTTATTAATAATTACATGGGTTTGCTTTACATATTTTGTATTTTTATCGTCGTCTTCTTCGTCGCTAAACACCTCATCATTTGAAGATGTATCAATAAATGAAATGTGTGCATAACCTCCTTTTTTATTGGTTTTTTTTTGAAAACTATGATTTTGATATAAATCAACATAGTCAGCATTTTCTAATTTGCCCGAAATGTGTTTAAAAAAATTATTGTTAAAGTCAACTACTTGACTGTAACTTCTGTAATTTGTGTCTAAACTTTTAGCGTTTGTTTTTATATTTAAAAAGGGGCTTTCATCTTTGCTTAATGCAATAAATTGTTCTGCCTTACCCCCTCGCCATCTGTAAATAGCCTGTTTAGGATCGCCTACCAATAAAAGAGTGCCTTTTATGCCGTTATCTTCACCAGAAATAGCATTGTCAATTAACGGAATTAAATTTTTCCATTGCAAAACAGATGTGTCTTGAAATTCATCAATAAAAAAATGACGATATCTTTCACCCATTTTCTCATATATAAAAGGTGCTGGTTGGTTTTGAATTTCGTTGTTTATAATTTGATTAAATTCTGATATAGATAAAATATTTTGATCGCCCTGAATTTTTCTAAATTCTTTATTGATAGAGTTTAATAACGATAACGGATAAATGTTCTTGTTAAAAGCTTCAAATAAAAATATTTTTTGATAGTATGTATAAGCTACTTGTAGCTTTAAAACAATTTGGGGTAAACTATGCTCAATTAAATCTTTATCTTTTGCTTTTAAATTAATTTGAACATCTTCAATTTTTAAAAACTTAAACATATCAATTGCTGTAAAGCTACTGGTTTCTATTTTTTCTAAATGATTTGGGAAGCTTTTTCTTGAAAAAGATTCAAATGCAATTCCCTTATTATTAATAATGGACAAACATTCTTTGGCAATGATTGAAGCACTGCTTTTTAGTTTTTCAATTTCAAAAATTAATGCTTTTTTAGTTTCTACAAAATCGGCAATTGTTTTGTTTTCAAAATCTTTTAATTCGTGCTTACTATCTTCATTAGTTAAAAGCGAACTTGCTATTAGTAAATCATTAGTAATGTCCCAGTCTTTATCATCATCGTTTTTGTTTCTTGAAAAATCCAATAACAATTGGGTCAATTCTTGATCTTCACCTGCTTTTGAAATTACGCTTTCAATGGCCTCTTGCATCAACAAATCAGTATCTAAAGAAATGTCAAAATCCAACGGAATATTTAATTCGTGTGAAAATGATCTTATAATCTTTAGGGTAAATTTATCAATAGTCGAAATATCAAAAGCAGTATAATTATGAATAATACTTTTAATAATACCTTTTGATTTTTCTTTGATGGTTCCAATACTTAAACTTGTTTCGTCTGAAATGTCTTGTAATAAATCAAATGCCTTAAGCGAAGTATCTTCTTTGGAGAACTCGAGCAAATAAAAAATGATTCGCGTTTTCATTTCTTCTACCGCTTTATTGGTAAACGTAATGGCTAAAATTTTTCTATAAGCTTCGTTTGAAGATGATTTTAATAAAATTTTTATATATTCTTTGGATAATGTATATGTTTTTCCAGAGCCTGCCGAGGCATTATAAATAGAAAAAGATGCTTGACTCATTATTATATTTTTATTATCAATAGAAGAATAAGATAATTCTATTTTCAATTGAGTAGGTTATTTTGTAATTTTGAATAAAATTAATACTAATCTTTTTAAAAAACTATATTATGGCTTTTGAATTACCAAATTTACCTTATGCATATGATGCATTAGAACCACATATTGATGCTAAAACAATGGAAATACACCATTCTAAACATCATAATGCTTACACTACAAATTTAAACAATGCTGTAGCTGGATCAGATTTAGAAGGAAAATCTATTGAAGAAATTTTAAAAAATTTAGATCTAAGTAATGCTGCAGTTAGAAATAATGGTGGTGGCTTTTTTAATCACAATTTGTTTTGGGAAGTAATGTCGCCAAATGGTGGTGGTTTACCTTCAGGAGATTTAGCAGCTGCAATTGAGGCTGACTTTGGCTCTTTTGAAAATTTTAAAGGCGCTTTTGCAAAAGCAGGCGCTACACAATTTGGTTCAGGTTGGGCTTGGCTTTGTGTAAAAAATGGCAAACTAGAGGTTTGTGGAACGCCTAACCAAGACAATACCTTAATGCCTGGTGTGGGTTGTGGTGGAACGCCAATTTTAGGAATGGATGTTTGGGAACATGCTTACTATTTAAACTATCAAAACAGAAGACCTGATTATATTGAAGCTTTTTTTAGTGTAATTAATTGGGCTGTAGTTTCTACAAAATATGATGCTGCAAAATAAATAGTTTACTTATTAAAAATTAAAAGCAGTAATAAATTAAAACTTTCTTAATTTATTACTGCTTTTTTTACGTTTAAATATAAATTTTAACGAATTAAATTTATGCCTTTTAAAATTTAATATGCTCTTGCATCATTACCTTCATAAAAATTCAAAAAAGCTTTATTTACTACTCTGTTTCCTCCAAAAGTTGGGTAATTACCTGTAAAATACCAATCACCAAGGTTTTTTGGACAAGCTTTATGCAAACTCTCTACATTTTGAAAAATAATTTTTACATCTGCTTTTACATCTGCCGAAGTTAACATTTCAGAAATTTTATCTGAAAGGTCTTCGTCGGTAAAAGGAGCATAAATTTCCTTTACATAATTAACGACTTCTATATCTTTAAAAAGTTCTTGCTTTTTTGATTTCTCATAAACTTCATCAACAATATGATATAAATTTCGATCTTTTAATAAGGCTAAGGCTGCTTGAAAAGCAATTAAACCCTCTAGTTTAGCCATATCAATTCCGTAACAATCTGGATAACGAATTTGTGGCGCCGAAGAAACTACAACTATCTTTTTTGGATTTAATCGATCCATCATTTTTATGATGCTTTTCTTTAAAGTTGTCCCTCTTACTATACTGTCATCAATGATAACCAAATTATCTGTGGGTTTGATAACCCCATAAGTAACATCATAAATATGTGCTACTAATCCATCTCGATTACTATCTTCTGTAATAAATGTTCTTAATTTTGCGTCTTTTATGGCTATTTTTTCGGTTCTAATTTTTACAGATAGTATTTCTTCTAACTTTTCTTTAGTTAATGTTTTTCTATTATCTAAAATATATTGATTTTTTCGTTGGTTTAAAAAATCTTGAGCTGCTTCTACTAATCCATAAAAAGACGTTTCGGCTGTGTTGGGTATAAATGAGAATACTGTGTTATCTGTATCGTTTTCAATAGCTTCTAATACTTTTGGCAAAATTACTCTACCTAACTCTTTTCGTTCTTGATATATTTCTGCATCACTACCTCTAGAAAAATAGATGCGTTCAAACGAACACGATTTCTTTTCAGTTGCTGGAATAATTTCTTGTACAGAAACGGTTCCGTTTTTTTTTACTATAAATGCTTTTCCAGGATCTAATTCTTTTACTTTTTCAAATGGAACATTAAAGACCGTTTGAATAACTGGCCTTTCTGAAGTTACAACAGCAATTTCATCATCGGCATAATAATACGCCGGACGAATTCCTGCAGGGTCTCTAAACACAAAAGCATCACCGTGACCAATTAAACCGGCCATAGCATAACCTCCATCCCAGTTTTTTGAAGCTCGTTCTAATATTTTAGCAACATCTAAATGTTCCGCAATATATTGTGAAGCATCTCTTTTTGAAATACCTTTATCTTTACATTCTTGATAAATAGCCATAACTTCTTTATCTAAAAAATGGCCAATTTTTTCCATTACAGTAACCGTATCTGCCATTTCTTTTGGATGCTGTCCTAACTCTACTAAACTTTCGAACAACTCTTTAACATTAGTCATGTTAAAGTTACCTGCAACTATAAGGTTTCTGTGCATCCAATTGTTTTGACGTAAAAAAGGATGTACACTCTCTATACTGTTTTTGCCAAAAGTACCATACCTAACGTGTCCTAAAAACAATTCTCCTATATATGGTATGTTGTCTTTTTGTTGTTGAGCTGTTGTGTATTCAGGGTGCTCTGTAAGCTCTTCGTTTATTCGGCTGTTTATCTGGCTGAAAATATCTTGAATAGGTTGTGCGTCATTGGAACGGATTCGACTGATGTATCGTTCTCCGGGGCTTACGTCTAACTTAATACTTGCAAAACCAGCACCATCTTGACCACGATTGTGTTGCTTTTCCATTAAAAGATACATTTTTTCTATCCCATAAAAAGCTGTACCATATTTTTCTTTATAAAAATCTAATGGCTTAAGTAATCGAAGTAAAGCAATTCCACATTCGTGTTTAATAGCATCGCTCATAATAGTTGGTGTATGTTGTTGTATTGTTATATAATAAAATGCCTCGAAAATTCGAGGCAAAAATTTATGCTAATTCTATATCAAATTGTGTTAATTCTTTAAATTGGTGCAAACGTGTTTTAACTTCTTCTTTTTCAAGATTTTGCATGCGTTCTGTTCCAAATTTTTCAACACAAAATGACGCTAAATTGGATCCGTAAATGATGGCATTTTTTAAGTTGTCAAAAGAAATGTTTTCGCTTTGGGCAATATATCCTGAAAAGCCTCCTGCAAATGTGTCTCCTGCACCTGTTGGATCAAATACTTCTTCTAAAGGTAATGCCGGAGCAAAGAAAATATTTTTGTCTTCAAAAAGCAAAGCCCCATGCTCTCCTTTTTTTATAACTACATATTTTGGACCCATGGTATGTATTTTTTGTGCCGCTTTTACCAATGAATATTCTCCTGATAATTGACGTGCTTCTTCGTCGTTAATAGTAATTACATCAACCCTTTTAATTACATTCATTAATTCGGGTAAAGCACAATCCATCCAAAAGTTCATGGTGTCTAAAGCAATTAATTTTGGCTTTGCTGTCATTTGATCTAAAACACTTAATTGTACCATAGGGTGTAAATTTCCTAACATTACAACTTCTGCATTTTTAAAATCATTTGGCACAACTGGATTAAAATCGGCCAATACGTTTAGTTGTGTGTCTAACGTGTCTCTTGTATTTAAGTCGTTATGGTATTTTCCACTCCAAAAAAAGGTTTTACCCCCTTTTACTACTTCAATTCCTGATATATCTATGTTTTTATTCTTTAATAAATCTAAATATTCTTGTGGAAAATCTTCTCCAACAACAGAAACAATTGCCGATTTTACATTAAAAAACGAAGCAGAAAGACCTATATAAGTTGCTGCGCCACCAAGGATTTTATCGGTTTTTCCAAAAGGCGTTTCTATAGCATCAAAAGCGACTGTTCCTACAATTAATAATTTGTTCATTATTTAGATTTTGAAATAAGACGCAAAGATAAGTTTTAACTTTCAGAGATGCAAAGTTTAATTAGCTTGAGGGTTAAAATTCAATATATAATAAATTTAAATAATCAATAATTTATTGAGACTTGAATCTTTTTTATATTTTTATATAAGTCAAATTTTTCGAAATTCCAAGACGATTTTTCCAGTTGTCAAAATCATTTTCATTGTTGAAAATATGGCGTTTAAAATTGTCATTTCGGGTGTCTATGATAAAATAGTTTGTAATTGCTCTATTTGGTTTTAAACTATCATAATCCATGAAATGTGCATCTTTGTTTGCACATGGATGTTTCTTTCCAACGATAAAGTCTTTATTGTAACCAACTGCAAAAACATTATGTCCAATAATAATCTTTTCAGTATCAAAAAAATTATTGTCATCTTTAGTGTATGAAATCCAAGTGTTTTCGTCCCATTTTGCTAAATAAAAGTTTTTTACTATTTCTTCGTAAGATTCATTTTGTCCAAAATAACAAGTAGTTAAGCAAAAACAGAATAATAAAATAGTTAACTTCTTCATGCGTGAATTTTTAACAGATTGTGCTACGTTTGCTGGTAACTTATAAACTACAACAACTTTCCGTCTTCATTTTCATAAAACACATCAACAGATAGTTTTTCTTGTTGAGATGCCATTACTGCTAATGCATCACAACGCTCGTTTTGTATATGATTGCTGTGCCCTTTTATCCATTTGAAATCAACTTTGTGTTTACGGTATGCTTTTAAAAAACGAATCCATAAATCAGGGTTTTTTCGGTCTTTAAAGCCTTTTTTTTCCCAACCTATAAGCCATTTTTTTTCGACAGCATCTACGACATATTTTGAGTCTGAGACCACTAAAACAAACATGTTAGGGGTTTTTAGTTTTTCTAAACCTACAATAACAGCTAAAAGCTCCATTCTATTGTTAGTAGAACGTCTAAAACCTTCAAAATATTCTTTTTTGTGAGGCGTACCTACTAACTCCATTACAACGCCATAGCCAGATGGCCCTGGATTTCCTTTTGCCGCTCCATCGGTATATATGTGAACTTGGTGTGAAGTCATTATTTAGTAATTGCTATAGAGTTAATTAATGCCTCAAAAAAAACATTGTTATTTTCTTTATCAATTTCTTCAATAAAATTAATTGAAATGAAATATCCATCTTTTAGTATATAATAACTCTTACTTAATATTTCATGCTTTTTTTCTCCTCTTTTTAATGTAAACAGAACGGAGAATTTAATTACATTAAAATTTAAAATTTTAACGACCTCTAATGAATCCTTTATTTTAAAATTATCTAAAGGTATTTTACCTTGCTGTAAAAATTTATTCACTTCAACAGATAAAGAATCTAATATTTTTGATGTTGTTTTGTAACTTCTTATCTTTATTGTAGGAATTATTCCAACATAAATATTGGGGTCATATTTTAAAAAAGTGACTAGATCAATTCCATTAGCACTTGATTTAATTAAATCATCTAAATTCTCTTTAGAAAAATCAAATTCTTCTAAATTTTTTAACACTTCTTCATTTTCAAAAATTAACCAATTCTCTGGTTTTTCAATTGAAAAATTCATTTTTTCAACTTCAAATTTTTCCTGACTATAAACAGTATTTACAAATACTAAGACAATAAATAATATTTTAATTTTCATTTAATAGTTTTTTTATTACTTCAGAAAAATGGTTATGTTCCAGTTGATGTACTTTTTCAGCTATCTCTTGAGGTGATTTACAATCAGAAATTGACACATTCTTTTGAAAAATAATGGCTCCTTCGTCGTAATTTGGTGTTACATAATGAATTGTTATACCAGTTTGAGCAGCTTTATTTTCAAAAACAGCTTTATGAACGTTCATACCATACATGCCTTTCCCTCCATAATCAGGTAATAATGCAGGATGAATGTTTATTATTTTATTTGGATAAGCATTTATTATCTGTTCGGGAAATTTTAATAAAAAACCCGCAAGAACAATTAAATCGGGTTTCATTTTATTTAATTCTTCCAAAACAAAACCATCATTTAGTTGAATTTTGGTAAACAGCTGTGTTTTAACACCTTGTTTTTTAGCTTTTTGAATAACTTTTGCCTCAGAATTATTTGATAAAACGGCAACCACAGTTTGCAACCTATCTTTTTTAAAAAATCTTATAATTTGCTCGGCATTTGTTCCGTTTCCAGAAGCGAAAAGCACAATTTTTTTCATTGCATATTAATTTCTAGCACAAAAAAAAGCATAAAAAATGGTAAAAAGGGACCTTTGTTAATATTTTTTTTTAAATTCGTTGAACAAATAACCAAATAAAAATGTTGTTTTAAGATAAAGTTTTTTATTTTTGCCAACAAATTAAATTAAAATTTAAAGATTATGTCAGACATTGCATCAAGAGTAAAAGCGATTATCGTAGACAAATTAGGAGTTGACGAAAACGAAGTTGTAACAGAAGCAAGCTTCACAAATGATTTAGGAGCAGACTCATTAGACACTGTTGAGCTAATTATGGAATTCGAAAAAGAATTTGACATTCAAATTCCGGACGACCAAGCAGAAAACATTGCTACTGTAGGTCAAGCAGTTTCTTACATCGAAGAAGCTAAAAAATAATAATAAAAAAGCATCCACAAGGCTTACTTTGTGGATGTTATTATTTTTACTTTTAAAGTTAATTATCAGTTTAAAAAACATTGATTGTATTACAATCATTACAATAAAGCTATGTAATACCCATTGTTTCTTTTAGTAATTATTAAAAGCTCTCTGGGTTTTTTTATATAAACCAAAAAATATTTATATGCAATTAAAGCGTGTAGTAGTAACGGGACTTGGGGCTTTAACTCCAATAGGAAATAACATTCAAGAGTATTGGAATGCTTTAATAAATGGTAAAAGTGGTGCTGCACCAATTACATATTACGCAACCGAGAAACACAAAACCAAATTTGCCTGTGAAATAAAAAACTTTAACATAGAAGATTTTATGGATCGCAAAGAGGCTCGAAGAATGGACAAGTTTGCTCAATATGCTGTTGCAGCGAGTGAAGAAGCTATTAGCGACGCTGGCATTACTTCCGAGAATGTAAACAAACACAGAGTTGGTGTTATATGGGGAGCAGGAATTGGTGGTTTAGAAACTTTTCAAGAGGAAGTGTTAAGTTATGCCTCTGGAGACGGTACCCCTCGTTTTAATCCTTTTTTTATTCCAAAAATGATTGCTGATATTGCTCCTGCACATATTTCTATGCGAAATGGGTTTATGGGACCAAATTATACAACTGTTTCTGCTTGTGCATCTTCTGCAAATGCTATGATAGATGCTTTTAACTATATTCGTTTAGGCATGTGTGATGTTATAATTACGGGTGGTTCTGAAGCAGCAGTAACTATTGCAGGAATGGGTGGGTTTAATTCCATGCAAGCCCTTTCAACAAGAAACGAAAGTCCGGAAACAGCCTCAAGACCTTTTGATGCAACAAGGGATGGCTTTGTTCTTGGAGAAGGAGCTGGAGCTTTAGTTTTAGAAGAATATGAACACGCAAAAGCACGTGGTGCTAAAATATATTGTGAAGTAGGTGGCGGTGGAATGTCTTCTGACGCCTATCATTTAACTGCTCCTCACCCTGAAGGAATTGGTGTTATTGCAGTAATGGAAAATACACTGCGAGACGCTGGCATGAAGCCCGAACAAGTAGATCATATTAATACACATGGCACCTCAACTCCGCTTGGGGATGTTGCCGAATTAAAAGCTATAACTGCTGTTTTTGGTGCACATGCAAAAAAAATTAATATTAATTCTACAAAATCAATGACAGGACACTTGTTAGGTGCTGCAGGTGCAATTGAAGCTATTGCCTCTATTTTAGCAATGAAATATGGAATTGTTCCTCCTACAATTAATCATAAGGTTGTAGACGAGAGAATTGATCCTGAATTAAACTTAACCTTAAACACAGCGCAAAAAAGAGAAATCAATGTTGCTATGAGTAATACGTTTGGTTTTGGCGGTCATAATGCTTGTGTTTTGTTTAAAAAATTAAAAGACTAATTCTATATGAATTTTCTTAAAAAAATAGCATTGAAATCCCGTTCTCTTGAAGACGGGATTTTTTTTGATAAAATTTCTAAATTATTAGGTTTTAAACCCATAAACTTAAGCTTTTATAAAAAAGCATTTACACATCGATCAGCAAATCTTTTAGATGAAAATGGGAACCCTTTTAATTATGAGCGTTTAGAATTTCTTGGTGATGCTGTTTTGGGTAGTGTAATATCTGCTTTTTTATATAAATCTGCCCCAACAGGAGATGAAGGATACTTAACAAAAACACGTTCAAAAATAGTTAGCAGAGAGCACTTAAATGAATTGGGAAGAGATTTTAATTTAATTCAGTTTGTTGAAAGTAAAGTTTCGCCAAATCATTTTGGTGAAAATATACATGGTAATTTGTTTGAAGCTTTTATAGGAGCTATTTATTTAGATAAAGGGTTTAAATTTTGTGAAATTTTTATTGAAAAAAAAATAGTTAAACCTTACGTAGATTTAGATGTTCTAAAAGGCAAAATTACAAGTTATAAAAGTTTATTGATAGAATGGTGCCAAAAAGAAAAAAAAATGTTCCATTTTGATTTTATTGAAGATAATGGTCTTGAAGGGCAAAAATTTTTTAGTGTAAAATTATGTATTGACAATAAAGTAATATCAAGAGCTAGAGCAACATCTAAGAAAAAAGCTGAAGAAAAAGCTTCGCAAAGAGCATATTTTGCATTTCAAGAGAAAATCATGACTAAATAAATGAATTCTTCAATAAACTACATCGTTTTCGTTAAAAAATAACAAATACTTAATTATTTAAATTACTTATTCCTTAACTTAAATGCTATATTTACAGCACAATTTAAGGAAAATGGGAGTATTTAAGCTACAATTAGAAGATTTTAACACCACAAAATTTGAATTAATTGCAATTCATACTACCATAGAAGTTACCAAACTTGCCTTTTTATTAAATAAAAAATTACATTCTCGGTTTCATTATTTTGATGCGATTGAAAAAAAAGAAAAGAAAAGAAAAGGATCTTTTGAACGATATTTTTTTGATGATGAAGAAAACGAAATTTGTTGGAACTTACTGCAAAATAAATCCATAATAAATGGAGGTGGTTTTGACGATGTTTTTTTAAATCAGTTTGGACAAATCATGCATTTGATACCTGAATTTAATAAGGCCGATTATATATTAAAAATTGAAACAGAAGATGGCTTTTTTGACATTAATGAAATCCTTCAAAAAATTTCAAAAATAAAAACAATTACACTTTCCTATAAAATTGACAAAACCAAAATAAAAACGATAAGTAATTTAATTTTTTAACAAATGCCCATAAACAAAAAAACTAAAATAGTTGCTACATTAGGCCCTGCTACAAGCACTAAAGAAGTACTGAAAGACATGATTGAAGCAGGTGTGAATGTATTTAGAATAAATTTTTCTCATGCAGACTACTCTGATGTTATCGAGCGTATAGCAATGATTAGAGAATTAAATAAAGAATATGGATACACAACTTCAATTTTGGGAGATTTACAAGGGCCTAAGCTTAGAGTTGGCGTAATGAATGAAGATGTAGTGGTTTCAAAAGGTGATAAAATTACGTTTACAACTGCCGAAGATATTTTAGGTACTGCCTCTAGAGTATATATGAACTATAAAGAGTTTCCTAAAGATGTAAATCCAGGAGAAAGAATATTATTAGATGATGGAAAACTAATTTTTGAAGTTGTTAAGACAGATAAAAAAACAGAAGTTGAAGCCGTTGTAGTACAAGGTGGTCCCTTAAAATCTAAAAAAGGAGTAAATTTACCTAACACTAAGGTATCATTACCTGCTTTAACAAAAAAAGATATAAAAGACGCTATTTTTGCTATTGAAAACAAGGTAGATTGGATTGCGTTATCTTTTGTAAGAACACCCGAAGATTTAATGTTGTTACAAGATTTAATTGCAAAACATTCCGATCATAAAATTCCAATTATAGCTAAAATTGAAAAACCAGAAGCTGTAGAAAATATAGATAAAATCGTTTCTTATTGCGATGGTTTAATGGTCGCCCGTGGAGATTTAGGCGTCGAAATTCCTGCACACGAAGTTCCTTTAGTACAAAAGAAATTAATTCTTAGAGCAAAATTAGCTCGAATTCCTGTAATTGTGGCAACTCAAATGATGGAAACCATGATCACAAGTTTAACACCAACACGTGCAGAAGTTAATGATGTAGCTAACTCGGTTATGGACGGAGCTGATGCTGTAATGCTTTCAGGAGAAACTTCTGTAGGAAGTTATCCTGTAGAAGTTATTCAAACAATGAGCAGCATTATTAAAGCTGTTGAAAACTCACCCTTAATTCAAGTGCCTTTAAAAGCGCCTCATATAAGAACCAATCGATTTATAACAAAATCTATATGTTATCATGCTGCTTCAATGGCTAGTGATGTTGATGCAAAAGTAATATCAACACTAACAAATAGTGGTTATACGGCATTTCAAATTTCGGCTTGGAGACCAACAGCAGATATTTTAGTGTTTACTTCTAATGAACGTATTTTAACTCAATTAAGCTTGCTATGGGGGGTACAAGCTTACTTTTACGACAAACTATCTAGTACTGATGATACTGTAGAAGATATTAATAAAATTGCCTTTGATAAAGGACATGTAAAAAAAGGGGATATGGCAATCACATTAGCTTCGATGCCAATTGCTAATAAAGGAATGGTAAATACTTTGCGTATTACTGAAATTGAATAATTTTTTTTATATTTGATGTCATAAAACACAATTAATATGGAATTTAAATCTAGTAATCCGTTTTTGAAAACTAAAAAATTTGAAAACACCAGCAGAACTAATGAGCATGTAATAACTGCTGATCACGAAACAATGACCGTTAGCGGAACTATCAACAAAAGTTTTACGATGCTCTTGATGTTATTATCAACAGCCGTACTAAGTTGGTGGTTAATAAATAATGGTTATAATCCAATGGTTTTTACACTTGGCGGTGGAATTATTGGTTTTGTTTTGGTTCTAGTGGCTTCATTTAAGCCAACCACGGCGCCATACACAGCTCCTGCTTACGCTTTGTTTGAAGGCTTGTTTATTGGCGGAATATCGGCTGTTTTTGAGGCTATGTATCCTGGTTTAGTCATTCAGGCAGTAAGTGCAACATTTGTTACTTTTTTGGTGTGTTTTGCTTTGTATAAATACAAAATTGTAAAGGTTACTGAAACATTTAAGTCAGTTGTAGTGGGTGCAACAATGGCAATTTTTGCCTTTTATTTAATTTCTTGGGTAACTTCACTTTTTATAGATTATCAACCCATTCATCACGGTAATTCGTTAATGAGTATTGGAATAAGCGTTTTTGTTATCATCATTGCAGCTCTAAACTTATTTTTAGATTTTGACATGATTGAAAAAGGAGCAAAAAGCGCCGCTCCAAAATTTATGGAATGGTTTGCTGCTATGGGATTAATGATCACCTTAGTTTGGCTGTATGTTGAGTTTTTAAGATTATTGTCAAAAATTTCAAGCAGAGATTAATAAACAAAAACTATTTATATTAAAAACCATTGGTTAATTCTGATGGTTTTTTTTACTTTATACCATTGCGATACCAAATAAAATAACGTCTTTTTTATTCTTTAAAGTTAAACTGCAATTGTACCGAAACACTCTTAGGAATTTCTTTAGTTTTTGGTTTTTCGTTATTTAAATTGTTAACCGAAATACCTAACAATCTTACCGAGTTTTTTAACCGTTCTTGATACAAAAGCTCTTTGGCTACATCAAATAACAAATGCTTATCACTAATGTAATAATGCAACGTTTTGCTACGTGTTTGTATAGAAAAATCGGAATATTTAATTTTTAAGGTGATTGTTTTTCCCGAAACTTTACTTTTTTGCATTCTTTTTTCGAGTTCAATAGCTATTTGCAACAAACGTTCTTCCATATAAATTTCGGAAGATAAATTTTCATTAAACGTGTGTTCTGCGCCAAAAGATTTAACGACCTTGTTGGTTTTTACGGAACTGTTATGAATTCCTCTAGAAATGTTAAAATAATATTGAGCACTATTTTTAAAATGCTTTTCGAGATATTCAAGCGATTTTTGTTTCAAATCAAAACCTGTAAATATTCCTAATTGATAAAATTTTTTGGTAGTTACTTTTCCTATACCATAAAATTTTTTTATATCTAAGAGATCTAAAAAAGGTTCAACCTCCTCTGGGGTTACCGTTTTTTGGCCGTTTGGTTTGTTAAAATCTGAAGCTATTTTTGCTACAAATTTATTTATAGAAATCCCAGCAGAAGCCGTTAAACCAACTTCGTCAAAAATGCGCTGCCTTATTTCTTGTGCGAGCATTGAAGCGCTTGGATTGTTTTTTTTATTTACCGTAACATCTAAATAAGCCTCATCTAGAGACAATGGTTCTACTAAATCGGTATAATCAAAAAATATGCGTCTTATTTTCTTTGAAATCTCCTTATATCTATCAAAACGAGGGCTCACGAATATTAATTCAGGGCAATTTTTTTTGGCTTGAATACCGCTCATAGCACTTCGAACTCCAAATTTTCGTGCTTCATAACTCGCCGCACTTACAACACCTCTTGTGTTACTACCGCCCACGGCTAGAGGCTTCCCTTTTAGTTCAGGAAAATCCATTTGTTCTACAGAAGCATAAAAAGCATCCATGTCTACATGAATTATTTTTCGTTGTGGTAATGACATACTACAAATTTATGTTATTTTTGAAGACAATTAAAATAATCCTTTATCAAACAAAATGAATGTATTAAAAAAATCATGATAGAAATAGAACGTAAATTTTTAGTAAATAGCGATGCCTTTTTAAATCAATCTAAGCGACAGAACGAAATTATTCAGGGCTATTTATCTTCTGTTGCAGAACGAACCGTACGCGTGCGCATAAGGGCAGGTAAAGGCTATATAACTGTTAAAGGGATTGGGAACGAAAGTGGCTTAAGCAGAATGGAATGGGAAAAGGAAATAGATTTGCATGAAGCCAAACAATTGTTGCTACTATGTGAAAAAGGCGTTATAGCTAAAACGCGTTATGAAATAGCATATGGAAATCACGTTTTTGAAGTTGATGTTTTTGAAGGCAATAACAAAGGCCTTACAATTGCTGAAGTTGAATTAGATTCAGAAACCGAATATTTTGAAAAACCCAATTGGCTAGGAGAAGAAGTAACAGGTGATGTTCGCTATTATAATTCGTATTTAAGCAAAACCCCATACATGGAATGGTAAATTTATTTGATTTTGTCTTTTATAATTTCAATATCAATAAATATGAAACTGCCATAACTCTTAGGAGCTATTAGCATAAATGCTTTTTTAGATAAATCTAAATCTCTCCCTTTTACAAATGGCCCTCTGTCTGTAACGGTTACATAAACTATTTTGCCGGTCTCGTGTCCTGTTATTTTTAATTTTGTACCAAATTTCAATGTTTTATGAGCGCAGGTTAAGGCAGAGTTATTAAAAATGGATCCGCTTGCCGTTTTTTTTCCTGTAAGTTTATCACTATAATAAGACGCTTTAGCCTTTTTGTAGTATGGCTCTTCAGTGCTAATTAGAGTTTTATCAATCAAAGAGTCTTGTGCTTTTATAGTGTCTAAAACATTAGTACAAGAAAAATTTATTGCTTTGTATGTACGATTGTTTTGGTGATAGTTCGTTTTTGTATAAACTATCAAGGCTGTAAACAAAAAAAATGTTAAAATATTGGCTCTCATTTTAAAATTATGCCATCCAACTAGACCATGGTAATTTTGATAAAATTAACAACAGTCCTAAGGTATAAAAAAGAGCTATTTTTTTAAATTTACCGTTTTGAGTTTCTTGTTTTTTATGTTTTGACCAACCTACTGTAATTAAGGCTATTGCAACAATATTAATTAATGGATGCTCTAGCATGGTCAATCTTAATTCGGGGCTTTTCATTGCACCTTCAATTGCAAAAGCTTTAAAACCTTTTTCAGAAACAAAGTAAAGAATCAATCCAATCAACAATTGGATGTGGCAAAATATTAAGGCAAAAAGGGATAACCTTAAGTCTTTTGGAGCAAATAACTTTTTGTTTGATAAACCATAAATTGCATTAATCACTGCTAGTAATAAAACTGCTAAGGCTATGTAAGCTAAAGAAGAATGTAATGATTGAAGCGTTTGATACATAATTAATTTATATTTTTGGTTAAAACAAATATAGTAAAAAAAATAAACCCTTTTAACAAAAATGCTAAAAGGGTTTAAGTAGATATTAAAATTTAATGTATTAGAAATTATATTTCATAGAAAAACTCCAAGTTCTTCCTAAACCGAAGAAACCGTTATTGTTCGTATTAATTCCTTTGTATGTTTCAACACCGTTTACAAAAGCGGCATTGTTTGATGTTAATTCAGAAAGATAAACCTCATCAAACACATTGTTTATGTTTAATCTAAAGTCTACAGATTTACTTTTGTTTTGTCCTATTAACATTTTGTAAGATATACCAGCATCTACTAAATCATAATTAGGTAATTTTAAATTATTTTTAGTTGGAGATACGTTAGCATATAGGTCAGAGTAATTTCTCCAGTCAGAATCTAAAGATAAATGTTTGGTAAATTTATATTTAAATCCTAAGCCTAAAGTTGTTTGAGCTGCATCACCAACTTTACCACCATCAACATCTTCTCTGTTTTCAGAAATAATATTTCTGTCTTCATCTCTTACTGTTTTAACAACATCTCCATTATACTCCCAGCTTCCAACAGAAGCAAATCCTTTTATGTCTAATTTTTTAGTAGGACGAGCTACAAAGTCTAGCTCAAGACCTGAATGCACTTGTTCTACTCCTTGATTTGTTGTAAATTGAAGTATTCCAGCTACTTCATTTGAAGTAGTAGTAACACGGTCTTTCCAAGAAGTTCTGTAAGCATTTATACTTCCGCTTATAAAATTAGATTTGAAATTATATCCTAATTCTTGTCCAAGAATTTTTTCATTTTCAGTTAATGGGTTAACATCATTACCAAAATTTAAGTAAATATTATCATGGTATGGTTGACGAGAATAATAACCAGCATTTGCATAAATTGAACTGTTGCCAGAAATTACATAACTATATCCCCATTTAAAATTATAACCAAAATTACTTACTTTTTCAGCATCTTGACTACCTGGTAAATAAGCATAAACGTCATTTCTTTTGTGTGTTTGATTAGAAATAGCCCCTTGTAAAAATGTTGAGAAATCTCCTTTAGAGTACTCAAGTTGAGAGAATAGACCTCCATAGTTAATGTTTTCAGAATAATCATAGCTGTATCTTTCTGAAGCTGAAGCATAATTAGATAATGCTGACCATGGATTTGCGTTATAAGTCGCTGTAATTTGATTATTTGGGAAATTTACATTGTTATTATCTCCAAAATAAGTTGCTCCTAATAAATCTACAATTTGTCTAAAATGTGTTCCTTTATAACTTCTTACATCAATACCTGTGTTAAAAGACCAGTCTTCAGATAAAGCAGTTTTAAAGTTTGAAACTACTCCATACCAAGCGTGATTATTAGCTGATGCACGAATAGCGTATTTAGCCTTACCACCTGTTTGTGTTAAGTTTGTTGCATAAATACCGTCAAAATCAACTAAACCATCTGCAGTTCTTTGTCTTGAACCAACATTTCCAGTTCCTCCCCCTCTTCCCCATGAGGCATAAAGTACAGTTGATAAACTTGACTTATCAGTCAATTGAAAATCCCAGTTTAAGTTAGTTACTGGTTTGTGATAGTAGTTTCTTCTTTCAGTTAAATAACTACCATCTAAAGTACCCCAGTTGTTGTTGTACTTACGTCCTTTATCTAAATAAGTTGCAATTGATTTTGTAAAGTTTTGATCATGATATTGAGGTGCTCCCGTAATCAAAAAGTTAAAACTATGTCTTTCATTAGCTTTGTAACCAAAAGAGATGAAATAATTTTGACCCTCACCTTTAGTTCCGTCATTATAACCGTCTCCTTGCCAGTGTGATAATAATACGCTAGCCCCAAAACCATTTTCCATTATTCCTGTATTGTATGCTGCAGTTGTTTTAAAATAACTGTCATTAGCCATTCCAACAGATGTAAAACCACCTTCTTTTTTATCTGTAGCTTTAGTTACAAAGTTAACCGTTCCTCCTACTGAAGAAATAGCTAATTTAGAAGATCCTAAACCTCTTTGAATTTGTATAACATTGGCGATGTCAGACATACCTGACCAGTTTGACCAATACATTTTTCCGTCTTCCATTCCATTGATTGGCTGACCGTTTAATAAGAACGCTGTGTTGTCTTGTTGAAAACCACGAACCGTGATTCTTGAATCTCCATAACCACCAGATTGTCCAGCAACATATACCGAAGGAGTGTTTACTAACAATTGTGTTACATCTGAAGTTCCTATTTTTGCTTGAATTTCATCTGCTTTGATCGTAGAAACTGCAATTGGTGTTTTTCTTTCAGAAGCTAAATCAATAATTCCTCTTCCTACTAATACAACCTCAGTTAATTGACTTGCGTCTGCGTTTAGTTCAATTGTTCCTAAATCTACTGTTGTAGCGTTAAATGCAATAGATTGTGTTTCAAACCCTAAAAAAGAAACTAATAAAGTTCCTGATTTTTCAGTTGTAGTAATTTCAAATTTTCCATCAAAATTTGTAGTAGAGCCAACTTTAGTTCCCTTAACCAAAACACTTGCGCCTGATAATGGTTGGTTTGAATCTCCATCTGTAACAATTCCTGTAATCTTAGCTTGAGCAAATATCGTTGTTGCTGTTAGCGTTAACAATACTACTAAAAGATTTTTAGTAAATTTTTTCATTTGTATTATTTGTTTAAATGTTTGATGCAAATTTAAAATAAAATACGAGACTAAATGAAGGGATGTGTTAACAAATTATTAACAATTTAAGGATGTATTATTTAAGGTAAGATTCTAATAAAAAAGAAGTAGAGCTGTCGTGATTTGCTATTTGTTTTGATTTAATTTCACTTAATACCGCATTTGCTAATTGTTTCCCTAATTCAACTCCCCACTGATCATAGCTAAAAATATTCCAAACAATTCCTTGAACAAAAATCTTATGTTCATATAAAGCGATTAATGATCCTAAAGACTCAGGCGTTAACTTGTTTATTAACAAAGTATTAGTTGGATTGTTTCCTTTAAAAATTTTAAAAGGGAGTAAAAAGGCAGATTTTTCTTCTGAAAACTTATTAGCATCAAATTCTTCTAAAACTTGTTCGCTAGTTTTTCCCATTAATAAGGCTTCTGTTTGAGCAAAAAAGTTTGACATTAATTTGTCGTGGTGATCTTTATTGCCATAAAGAGATTCTTTATATCCAATAAAATCTGTTGGTATAAGTTTTGTGCCTTGGTGAATCAATTGAAAAAATGCGTGTTGAGAATTTGTTCCGGGTTCTCCCCAAATAATTGTTCCCGTTTGATAATTAACTGGCTTACCATCTCTTCCAACACTCTTTCCATTACTTTCCATGATTCCTTGTTGCAAATATGGAGCAAGTTTTTGAAGATATTGTGTGTACGGAATTAAAGCTTCTGTTTCTGTGCCAAAAAAGTTGTTGTGCCAAATGCTAATTAAAGCTAACACAACAGGAATGTTTTTTTCAAAAGGGGTTTCTTTGAAATGAACATCCATATTTTGTGCTCCTTTTAACAAGTTGTTAAAATTTTCAAATCCTACAGCTAAACTAATAGATAAACCAACTGCAGACCAAAGGGAAAATCGTCCTCCTACCCAGTCCCACATAGGAAAAATGTTCTCGGGATGAATTCCAAAAGCAGTTACTTTTTCAATATTTGTCGAAACAGCAACAAAATGTTTGGCTACATCCTCTTGTTTTGCTGATTTCAAGAACCAGTGTCTAATCGTTTCAGCATTAGATAATGTTTCTTGTGTTGTAAATGTTTTGGAAACGATTACAAACAAAGTGGTTTCGGGGTTTAGCTTTTTAAGTGTTTCCATAACGTGATCTCCATCTACATTTGAAACAAAATGCACGTTTAAGTGATTGCTGTAAAACTGAAGCGCTTCTACAACCATTGCTGGACCTAGATCTGAGCCTCCAATTCCAATATTGACAACATCTGTAAATGCTTTATGGGTAAAGCCTTTTTTATTTCCTGAAACAATTTTATTTGTAAAAGCTTTTATGTTTTCTTTTACAGCATAAATTTCTGGAATAACGTTTACTCCATCCACAAACACTTTATCGTCTTCTTTTGCTCTTAATGCACTATGCAGAACGGCTCTATCTTCTGTTTGATTGATGTTCTCCCCTGAAAAATTAGCTTGAATAGCTTCTTTTAAACCTAATTCTTGGGCTAATTCTAATAATAAATCAATCGTTGTTTGATTGATGTTGTTCTTTGAATAATCTACTAAAAAATCTTCCCAATTTATGGTAAATTTCTCAGCTCTTTTCAAGTCATTTGCAAACATTTCTTTAATAGAATTGTTTTGCATATCATTAAAATGAGTACTAAGTTTTTGCCAAGCATTCGTTTCAGTGGGATTTATATTTTGTAGAGGCATTTTATATTATTATTTAAATTTAATTGCAGTAATGTTGTCTAATTCTTTTTTTAATGGAGCTATAGCGGCCATATATGTAGTTTTTTCTTTTTTATTCATCGGTTCAGATTTAGGCAATACTAATTTCAAGGGGTCTACTTGAACGCCGTTTTTCCAAAAACGATAACATACATGAGGCCCTGTTGCTAAGCCTGTGCTTCCTACCTTGCCAATGACCTGCCCTTGTGATACCCTTTGACCGTTTTTAACTAAAATTTTTGACATGTGTAAATATTGAGTCGAATATGTAGCATTGTGTTTTACTTTTACATAATTACCATTTCCAGCTGTATAACCTTTTCGTTCTACAATACCTGCAGCGGTTGTTTTTATTGGTGTTCCTTGAGCGGCGGCATAGTCGGTGCCGTTATGAGCTTTCCACCGTTGTTGCACGGGGTGAAAACGTCTGCCTGAGAATTTTGAAGAAATTCTAAAATAGTCTAATGGCGCTTTTAAAAACATTGTTTTTAGTCCTTTACCTTCTTCATCATAATAACTTGGCGTTTTTTGATCTTTTGATGTTTTATATGGAAAGGCATAGATTTTTTTTCCTTTATATTCAAAATAAGAACTTTCTATTGCAACTACACCATCATAAATAGAGTCTTGAATGTATCGTTCTTGAATTGTAATTGCAAATTTATCTCCTTTTTTGATTTTAAAAAAGTCAATTGAATATTCAAATATTTTAGCTAATTTAGATGCCACTCCAGCATTAACGCCTTCATTGTCTAATGTTTCAGATAAAGACCCGTTTATTGCTGCTGCAATAGTTCTTCTTTTTATTGTAGAGGGCCTCATTTTTTCTTGAACTACAATTGAGTCTCTTAAATCAACAACCAAATAACTTGTTCTGTCTTTTACATAAACAAAATATTCTAATTTTTGTTTGTTTGTTTTATTTAAAAAAAGGTAATAGGGTTTTCCTGCTTTTATAGATCGAAGATTAAAAGAATCTTTAATTTTATCGGTTACTTGAAAAACGGAATAATTATTTAATTGATAATTTTCTAATATTGTACTGAAATTGTCTCCTGATTTTAGGGTGTCTAATTTTGTAATAAAATCATTAAAAGTAATTCCAAAATCTTTAATTAGAGGTTCTTTTTTCTCTATTAAAATTACTTGCTTATCTTTTTTACATGAAAATAAAGTAATTACTAATAGCAGATATAGTAGGTGTTTCAAAATGTATGTTTTTTATTATTATTCTCCCCAAGTTGCTAATTCATCTTTTGTCCATAATTCTGGGAAAAATATTCTTCGCTGATATTTAGGGTGCATGTATTTTTTCCAATCGCTTCCGCCTGTAGCTTCGCCATTTCCTTTACCGCTGTCAATATATTTTTTGGCGGCATTTAAATGACCCATTACCCAGGTAATGTTTACTGTTTTGTCAAAATGACGCATGGCAGCTATAAGATCAGGATTGACCTGATCTGCTTTGGGTAGTTGCTTAAACTTTTGCCATATATTTATAGTATTGTATTCTTCCATGTGTCGAAGAAATTCGGCTTTATATTTTCGCTCAAACTCTAAAATAAGATATGATTTTTTTCCTGTTTTATGGTCTTTACCTGCTGCTTGCCAATATAAATGTTCAAAAGCATGATCATAAGGTGTTTTTCTATCAATTGTTACTCTAAAACGGTGGTCTATAAGGTTAATTAAATCAGTAGAAGCAAATTCAATCAATCTGTATTGAGCACTTTGAAAACCACTCGCCGGAGTTAATGTGTTTCTAAACTTCATGTATTGTTCAACTTCCATTCCATCGCCCATTATGTCGAAAGAGGTTGTAAGCATATCAAAATAACGTGAAATTCGCATTAATCTTTCGGTGAAAAATTGAGTTTCAAGTTTTTCGCAATGACAAACTTGGTTTATTTCCCAAAGTATCATTTTAAACAACAACTCATTTACTTGATGATACATAATGAATATCATTTCATCGGGTAAAGTTGTTCTTTGTGTTTGAAGATTTAGCAAAGCATCTGTTTGAATGTAATCCCAATAGGTTATTGGTTTTGACCATAGAAGCCCTTCTAGATGTGTTGTTGTTTTTTGATCTATTTCTTTAAACTTCTCGTCTAATTTTTGAATTTGAATTTCAATTTCTGATGAGATTTGCATTTGCTTTATTTTTTGACTTTAAACGTGTGTTTTAGCCCTTTGTATGAATCTAAATCTGCTTTTAATGAACCCACAGCTAAACTTGCCTTTACTCGAATAGGAATTTTATTGTTATCGTCTGATATCCAGACAGTTAAACTTTCTTCTTCTTTAAAAACCCTACCTGCTTGAACAATTGGCCTAAATACCTTACAAGAAACTTTTCCAAATTTAGTATTTAAATTTTCTTTTCCAAGATATTTTAACTTAAAATTTGTGGTCTCATCATCAAAAAACATGTCTATTGCTATAGACTCTCCCTCTTTTAATTTATCTACATTAGGGTGGTTTCTTAAATAGTAGAATGATGAAACTATATCCTGAATATTTTCTGAAACTTTAAATGTTTTTTCGGTGTTTTTTTTGTGATCTTTTACAAAAACTGTATTTTCATCCTGATTAAAAAATCCTTCTTGGTGCTTTGTATACCCGCCTTCATCTATTTTTCTTATAAATTGATACGGCCTAGAGGTTTCTTTGTCAATATAAGTTTGATAATCATCTTCTACTTTAAATAATGCTTTTACGATTCCTGTAGTATAGCCTATGCCAACAACATGATGGACTTTTTTATTGTTTTTTGTTGCTTCTTTTATTTCTAAAGAAGCGTACCCTGCGGTAATTAATCCGTAGTGAATTCTCATTTTAAAATATTCACCCGTAGTAAATGGATCTTCTTTTTGGATAAAAGAATTTGTAAAAATGAATAGTAATGCTCCTAAAATTATTCTTTTCATGTTTATTTTTATTAAGAAAAAGCAATTTCTATACCAAAAATACAAAACAAAAAACGCATTCCAATTAAATAGAATGCGTTTTTAAGATATTAACCAAAAAAATATAAATTATGAAAATTTATATGATTTTAATGGAACCACCCTTTAAAATCATTGGCAAAACTAATTTAGATTTATTGAATAAATAGCTAAAGTTTATACTTTAACATATTTATTTAATTTTTGATTAAAAAAACTATTGATAATTCAATAGAGTTAAAAAAATTTGCTTTTTTATAGCGTTCCTCGCAAAGCTTGTTCACGTTCAATGGATTCAAAAAGAGCTTTAAAGTTTCCTGCGCCAAAACCACGCGCACCCATACGCTGAATGATTTCAAAAAACAAAGTTGGTCTATCTTCTAATGGTTTAGTAAAAATTTGCAACAAATATCCATCTTCATCCGCATCAACCATAATGGAAAGTTTTTGTAATTCTTTAACGTCTTCTTTCATCATGTCTTTATGAACCCCTAGCCTGTTGTGGATGTCGTCATAATAAGCTTGTGGTGGTGGTGGTAAAAATTCAATTCCTCTGGCTTTTAATGCTGAAACTGTTTTAATAATGTCGTCTGTAGCAACGGCTATATGTTGTACTCCTGAATCTTCATAGAAATCTAAATATTCTTCTATTTGAGAACGTTTATTCCCTTTTGCAGGTTCGTTTATAGGAAATTTTACTCGTCCGTTACCATTACTCATCACTTTACTCATTAATGCAGAATACTCTGTGTGTATTTGTTTGTCGTCAAAAGAAAGAAAGTTTTCAAACCCCATAACTTCTTCGTACCATTTTACCCATGTATTCATTTGTCCCCAGCCTACATTACCAACCATATGGTCAATATATTTTAATCCTGTTGGTTCTGGGTTATAGTCTGATTTCCATTCTTTAAAACCAGGCATAAAAGCTCCTTTATAGTTTTTTCGTTCCACAAACATATGTACAGTTTCTCCGTATGTATATATTCCTGAACGAACTACTTCACCAAAAGCATCAGTTTCAACTGTTGGTTCCATATATGATTTGGCACCGCGTTTTGTGGTTTCTTCATAAGCAGAGCGAGCATCTTCTACCCAAAGTGCAATAACTTTTACACCATCTCCATGTTTTACAATATGCTCGTTTATTGAAGATTTGCTTGTTAGTGGTGTGGTTAATACCAATCTGATTTTGTCTTGAACGAGTACGTAACTAACAGAATCTCTAGAGCCTGTTTCTAAACCTTTATAAGCAAGGGATTGAAATCCAAAAGCTGTTTTATAAAAATGTGCTGCTTGCTTGGCGTTACCCACATAAAATTCAACATAATCTGTACCTAAAAGGGGAAGGAAATCTTGAGCTCCTTCAAATATTTTTTCTAAACCGTAGTTTACTGATTTTACTTCTTTTGACATTTTTTTTAATGTTTTAATTGTTATTAATTAAGGTTGAGTCTATATATGTGGTGTCAACCTTTTCTATATATTCATAATTTTGATAAATACTATCACTTGTTATTTGATAGTCTTCAAATATTGTGTCGTTTTTAATTTTATCAAATATTTCTGAAGACGACACTACTCCAAAAAAAACTAGCGCTATTAATACCAGTATAAAAACAATACTATTATAAACTAAAGCAATAATATTAAGTATTTTGCCTATGTAAACATTGCTTCTGCTTTGTTGTGAAAATATATTGGGATTTTGGTCAAATTCTTTTAAACTTTTATTTGCCATTACTATTCCTATAATACTTAGCGATAAAGGAATAATTGCAAAAAACCCATAGCAACAACATCCGCCAAAACCAATAATTAAAGAAAGTATTCCAAGGATTAACGCTGTTGGGTCTGCCGATAATTTACTATAGTGCATATATTTATTTTTTACAACCAAGATTGGTAATAGGTTTCATCTGCAATTTTCATAGCTTCTTGGGTAACTTTCAAGGGTTTAAAAGTGTCTACCATTACGGCTAATTCTTTAGTTTCTGTTTTACCTATACTTCGTTCTACGGCTCCTGGGTGAGGCCCATGAGGTATTCCGGCTGGATGAAGTGAAATATTGCCCGGCTCCACATCATTCCTGCTCATAAAATCGCCATCTACATAATACAACACTTCGTCTGAATCTATATTGCTGTGGTTATAGGGCGCAGGAATAGATAAGGGGTGATAATCGTATAAACGCGGTACAAATGAGCAAATTACAAATGCATCGGTTTCAAAGGTTTGATGCACTGGTGGTGGCTGATGAATACGCCCTGTTATGGGTTCAAAATCATGAATTGAAAATGCATACGGATAGTTGTAGCCGTCATAGCCTATAACATCAAAAGGATGAGAAGCATAAACCATTTCAATAATTTCGTCTCTCTTTTTTACTTTTATTACAAACTCCCCCGATTCGTTATTTGTTTCTAATTCATAAGGACGACGAATGTCTCTTTCGCAATAAGGAGCGTGTTCTAAAAGTTGCCCGAACCAATTTCGATAGCGTTTTGGCGTATAAATAGGGCGATGTGATTCTACAATAAAATGACGGTTATCTTCTGTGTCAAAATCCATTTTATAGATTATACCTCTTGGAATTATTAAATAATCACCGTATTTAAAATCGATATTTCCAAAAATAGTTCTTAATTTTCCGCTCCCTTTATGAATAAAAATCAGTTCATCAGAGTCGGTGTTTTTGTAAAAATAATCGGTAGTTTTATTTATAGGTGCCGAAAGCACAATATGGCAATCTGAATTTGTTAATACAATTTTTCTGCTTTCTAAAAAGTCTTTTTCAGGTTTTACTTGAAACCCTTTTAATTTATACGATTGTATATTGTTCTCTTTAGCAATAACAGGAGCTACGCTGTATTGTTTTTTAATTTCTTTTACTTGTGTAGGTCTTTGCTCGTGATACGAATTTGTTGACATTCCATCAAAACCTACTGTGCCAAATAATTGTTCATAATATAAATCGCCATTTGGTTTGCGGAATTGTGTATGTCGTTTAGGTGGTGTTTTTCCTAAAGAATGATATATAGGCATCTCTTTTTTAGTTTTAAGTTAATTATAAAGTTAAATTGAAATAAACTTTTGATATAATAAAAAAGAATAGAAACTCATTCAGGATTTCTCTTGATGAGGAATTTTAAGTGTGCTAATAAGTTATCCCATGTTTTCATTAATACAAAGGTCGTGAAAATTTATTTAATAATTTAAAACCAGTACCCTATACTAAACCACGTATAATTATTTTTTTCTTCGGGCGACCACGATTGTTTAATTTCTATAGGTCCAATAATTGAGTCGACACTATAGCCTATTGCATATCCTGAATGTTTAGGCGCAGACATCCACTTACTTGATTCAAAAATATTAGTTCCTATATTGGCGTAATTTGCTGTTAAATTTAAATAATTTTTTTTAAAGAGCTCTACTTCTAGGGTTGCAGACACTTTTATATAGCTTTCTCCAGATAAACTTAAAAAATCATATCCAAAGAATGGCTGAAAATTATTAATTTTATTAAATCCATATCCGCCCAAAAAATAATCAAAATAAGGCGTTTCTGTTTTTCCAATAGTCAATCCAACTTCCGATTGGAGTTTTACGGTCAATTTATTATAAAAAGTTTTCACCTTACCTATGTCGGCTTTAACAGTTGAAAAATTTTGGAAGTTGTTATTAAAATCTGATGAATGTAAAAATGATTTAAACTCCCCATTTAAATACCAGCCTGATTTTGGAAAATATTTTTTGTCTAAGGAATCGTATTTTATATTCCCGAAAAACGAAAAATAGGTGCTGTTGTCAAACACAGGGGTTACATTTTGTAATGTAGGTGATTTTATTTTTAATGTTTTTAATTCAACTCCTGTTCCAATTATAAACAACTTACTGTAAATAGTTTGAAAAAAAATTTGGTTTGAAAAATCGGAATAGTCAATATTTATAGTGTTTAAATTAAAATTAGACATTGATAATCCGTTGTTAAAATCGTTTTTTAAGTTTTTATTAAATGCGTTTAATCTTGAATTAAAACCAAAACTCCAATAAAAACCATTGTCTATATAATAATCTAAATTATATCTAAAATTATCGCCAAGAATAACGTCTATTGATGCAAAATCATTTTTTGAAAATAATTTTTTATGTGTTATATTAATCAATAACCCTGTTTTATATAACTCATCAAAATGAGCTGCAAACTTAATAAATGTGTTTTGGTTGTTTTCTTTTATAGTAAATTTTATGTTGTTTTCTTCATCAAAACCATATAAAATAGAACTAAAATTATCCGTTGCATTTAAACTGTTAATTCCTTTTTCAAAATTTGAAAAAGGAATTTTTTGGTTTTGTTTTAAATTTAATTTTCCTAAAACATATGCTCTTGTGTAATTTTTTAATTCATTTAATTCAATATTTTTTATATCCAGAGAATCAATACTGTTAATTTTTAATTTTTCTAAGCTGTCTTTTGATTTTGTAAATTTAAAAGATTCTAAGCTTTTTACTGAAGCTTCTTCTCCTTTTTTAATTATTTGAATGCCTTTATCAAATGATAAAATAGCAAACTCTTTTACATCTGGCCTTATATAAAAATCAGTTAATAGTGTTTTTTCTTTCATATCATCAATTGTATTGAAATTTGAAATTTGCAAAAGCACATTCGTAATACTCTGAAGATCTTTTTGTTTTTTTAAATCGTCTTGAACATCAACACCTATAACTATATCTATTCCTAGTTTTTTTAATTCTTCAATTGGATAGTTGTTTTTTACACCGCCATCAACCAGTAACTTGCCGTCTAACTCAATAGGATTAAAAATTGTGGGTATCGCCCCACTTGCAATAATTGCTTGAGCAAGCACTCCTTTTTTTAAAAACACCTCTTCTCCTGTTTCAATATCTGTAGCCACACATAAAAAAGGAATTGGAAGTTTACTAAAATCTGTAACGGCTCTAACGTGGTGTAAAAGTTTAGAAAAGGTATTGAAGTTATACATCCCTTTTGACAATCCTGTTGGTGACGAAATTTTTAAATTTTTAACCGGTAAGGATAAAAAATAAAGTTCATCATTTCTTTTTTGATTAAATCCTTTGGAGCTTCTAGGCAGATAGTCTTGAATTAATTTATCAACATCCATTTGAGTAAATAAGTATTCTAATTCTTTTCCCGAATATCCAGAGGCATATAACCCTCCAATGATTGCTCCAATACTGGTGCCTGAAATATAATCTATTTTTATGTTTAGAGAATCTATTACTTTTAAAACACCTATATGTGCAAGCCCCTTAGCACCACCACCTGAAAGTACTAATCCTATCTTTGGTCTTTTTGGGTTTTCTTGCGCCCAAATTGAAAAAGGGAAAAGTAACAAGCAGCAAAAAAAAGCAAATAAAAAGACATACACTTGTGTGAAGTGTTTATTCTCTTTTTGTTGTTCCTTTTTTTCTTTGTTTTTAGCAATCAAAATATTAGTTTTCTTTTTCTTTGTAAAATTGGGTAATTTTTTTGGCTTTTGAAAGCCCAACGACATCAGATATTTCTTTTTCGGATGCTATGTGCAATCTTTTAACACTTTTAAATTGTTTTAATAATAGTATCATTGTTTTTTCTCCAATTCCTGGAATGGATTCCAAAGAATTTGTCAAAGCAGATTTACTCCTTTTGTCACGATGATGTGTAATTCCAAAACGGTGTGCTTCATTTCTCAAAAACTGAATGATTTTTAAGGTTTCTGATTTTTTATCCAGATATAAAGGTGCAGAATCTCCTGGATAAAACAATTCTTCTAATCGTTTTGCAATGCCTACAATAGCAATTTTACCTCTTAATCCTAAGGCGTCTATGCTTTTTAATGCCGAAGACAATTGCCCTTTACCTCCGTCTATAATGATAAGTTGAGGCAAGGGTAGTTTTTCGTCTAACAGTCGTTTATATCTTCTGTAAACCACCTCCTCCATTGATGCAAAATCATCAGGTCCCTCAACAGTTTTAATGTTAAAATGGCGATATTCTTTTTTACTAGGCTTACCGTCTTTAAAAACTACACAAGCGGCAACGGGATGCGTTCCTTGTATGTTAGAATTGTCAAAACACTCAATGTGTCTTGGTTCAAATGAAAGGCGTAAATCTTTCTTCATTTGTATCATAATTCTGTTGGTATGTCTTTCTGGATCAACAATTTTTATTTGTTTTAATTGATCCATTCGATAATATTTAGCATTTCGAATCGACAGGTCTAAAATTTGTCTTTTATCGCCTAATTGTGGGACTGTTATTTTTAGATTTTCACCCAAGGATAATGGAAATGGCAAAATAAGTTCTCTTGACTTTAATTTAAAACGTTCTCGAAGCTCTACAACAGCTAATTCAAGTAAATCTTGGTCAGATTCTTCGAGTTTTTTTTTCATTTCCAATGTATAGGAACAAACAATTGCTCCATGTGAAATTTGCAGAAAATTAACGTAAGCCATTGTTTCATCTGAAACTATAGAAAAAACATCAATATCTGATAATTTTGGGTTTAACACCGTTGACTTTGATTGATAATTTTTTAAAGAATCAATTTTTTCTTTTATTTTTTGCGCTGCTTCAAAATGCATATCATTTGCAAGATGTGCCATTTCTTTTTTAAAATCTTTTAAACTGTCTTTAAAATTTCCTTTCAAAATTTGCCGAATCGCTTCTATTTGTTTTTGGTAATTTTCTATAGACTCAAAACCTTCACACGGTCCTTTGCAATTGCCGATATGGTACTCCAAACAAACTTTATATTTATTCGATATTATATTAGATTGCGACAAATCGTAATTACACGTTCGCAAAGGGTATAATTCTTTGATGACTTCTAAAATTGTATTTACAATTTTAAAGTTGGTGTAAGGCCCATAATATTCAGATCCGTCTTTGGTAACTCTTCGCGTTGGAAATATACGCGAAAAAGGCTCGTTTTTAATGCAAATCCAAGGATACGTTTTGTCGTCTTTTAGGAGAATATTATATCGGGGTTGTAGTTTTTTAATCAGATTGTTTTCTAATAATAAAGCATCAGATTCTGTTGCAACCACAATGTGCTTTATGGAGGCTATTTTTTTTACTAAAACACTGGTTTTGTAATTGTCTTGAACTTTATTGAAATAGCTTGAAACTCTTTTTTTAAGATTTTTGGCTTTGCCAACATACAAAATTTTGTCGGCTGCATCATAATATTGATAAACTCCGGGATTGTCGGGAAGTGATTGTATTTGCAGTTCAAGAGAAGGAATGGTCATTAAGATTGTCTATTAACGATTTTTAGTTTCAAAATTTCAATCTAAACAAATTTACATAGATTTTTATAGTTGTGCTATTTTCTATTGTTGAATTTTATACATTTATATTTTATTAGCATTTTATGAAAAACAAAACAGAAATGTTTTTTTTAGGAGAATCTATTTTGCCCGGAGAAAGCAAAACTATTGAAGTGGAAATTGCAAAAATGCATACCATGTCAAAACTTAAAATTCCTGTTATAATTGAGCGTTCAAAAATTAATGGTCCTACAGTTTTGTTTTGTGCTGGTCTGCATGGAGATGAAATAAATGGAACTGAAATTGTGCGCCAACTTATTCGGGGCAAAATCAATAAACCTAAAAAAGGGACTGTTATTTGTATTCCCATAATTAATGTTTTTGGTTTTGTAAATCAAACCCGTGAATTTCCAGACAAACGTGATTTAAATAGAATGTTTCCTGGCAACAAAAGCGGCTCATTGGCCAGTAGGTTTGCCCATTTTTTAGTTACTGAAATTATTCCAAAAATTGATTATGCTGTTGATTTTCATGCGGGTGGTGCTAGTCGATTTAATGCTGCACAAATAAGAATTGTACCTGATGTTGTTGATTTAAAAAATTTGGCTCAAGTATTTAATGCCCCTTTTACTTTATATGCTAAAAATATTCAAGGCTCTTTTAGAAATGCTTGTACTAAATCTGGAGTTAAGATCTTATTGTTTGAAGGTGGAAAATCATTAGATTTAAATGAAAGCATTACACGCGAGGGTGTTGAAGGAGCAAAACGCATTTTAAACCATTTGGAAATGTTAAATCCCAAAAAAGAGGTTTCAAAAGGAAGTGAAAATGCTGTTTTTATAAAAAAGTCTATTTGGGTAAGGGCAAATTATTCAGGTCTGTTTCATGGTTCTATAACTATTGGAAGTTTTGTAAAAAGAGGCGATATTCTCGCTATGATTTCTGACCCTTTTGGAAAAATAGAACACAAGTTAAAAGCACCAAATGATGGTTATGTGATTAATGTAAATGACGCATCTATAGTGTATCAAGGTGATGCCGTTTATCATATTTCAATTCAATTAGAAAATGAATAAAAGAGACTTAAGAACAAAAATGAAAGATGAAAGACAAAAACTTTCATTTGATGAAATTGAAAACAAGAGTTTAGCAATTGCTAATCAATTGTTGAAACTAGACATTTGGGATCATACATATTTTCATCTTTTTTTACCTATTGAAGAACAAAAAGAAGTAAATACCGAATATATTTTGCAAATTTTACAAGGTAAAGACAAAGAAGTTGTGATATCTAAATCTGATTTTGAATCTATTTCTATGACACATTATTTATTAACTGACAATACAAAAATTAAAAAAAACAGCTATAACATTCCTGAACCCGTTAATGGCTTACCCGTTCCAACAAAAATGATTGAGGTGGTTTTTGTGCCTCTTTTGGCCTATGACATCCAGGGCAATCGGGTAGGCTACGGAAAGGGTTTTTACGATGTGTTTCTATCGCAATGCAACGATGACGTTATAAAAATAGGCCTTTCATTCTTTGAACCAGAAGAATTAATTGAAGATGTTTTTGAGGATGATGTAACATTAAATTTTTGTGTAAATCCTACTGAAATTTTAAAATTTTAAATACATTAATCAGAAGAGATGCTTTCGTCAAAAGCTTTTTTATTAAATACAATCAATATTCCAACTCCAACAGAAATAGCAAAATCTGCCACGTTAAAAATTGCATTAAAGAATGTAAAGGGCTTCCCTCCAATAAAAGGAACCCAATCGGGCATTGGGTAATCTTGGATAAAAGGAAAATAGAACATATCCACTACTTTGCCATGAAACCAAGTTTCATATGGCTGGTCAGAAAAAAGGGTTGCTACTTGATGAACGCTATGGTCAAACAAAACACCATAAAAAACAGAATCAATAATATTACCTAATGCTCCTGCAAAAATTAATATTATGGCTGTAATTAAAAAATTAGAACTTTTTTTATTCAGAGAGTCTTTCAGCCACCACGCAATTGCAAAAACTGCAAAAATTCTAAATAAGGTTAGTACTATTTTACCATAATTGCCGGGTATTTCGATACCCCAAGCCATTCCTTCGTTTTCAATAAAATGTATTCTAAACCAATCTAAATTTAGCACGTTAATAGATTCATTAAGAAAAAAATTTGTTTTTATATATACTTTAGAAATTTGATCTATTAAAAGAACGATGAAAATATAGAGATAGGCTTTCTTTAAAGTCATTTTTTAATGTGTTAATGTGCAAAAGTAATGATTTATTGTATAAAAAAAAACGCTCTTTTTAAGGAAGAGCGTTTTTTTAAATTTTATTTAATGCTATTAATTGATAACAATATCATCTAATTGCATTGTAGTGGTTGGACCACTAACCCCATTGCCTAAATATTGGAAGACAAAAAAGCCGTTTCCAGTAATAGATGAAGGGATATTATAAGATCCACTGCTCGTAAAAGAAGATCCATAACCATTTGTGTTTCCGGATGAAATAGTAAAGTTTGATGTAATATCTACTAAAGTTGCTGTTGTAATTTGTTCACCAGGGGTGTAGTTTGTAGTATAAAACACTTTAAAACAGGTGCCATTATTGTATCCGTCATTTGTTTTAAATGAAAGCGTATTAGCTGCTGTCATGTCTACTGGAACAATAAATAACGATTGGTTTGTTTCTGTATTTCCGCCTCCATAAGAAGTAACTTGTACATATGTATTTCCTCCAAAAGTTTTTCTTTGCCAATATCTACTGCCTTGAGCAGCATCATTAACATATTTTGGAAAATTTTGTTGATTTGTAGTTGTGTAAGATGTAAACGGTTCGTTTAAGGTTGAATTATAAACAATACTAGTGCCAACTATTGGAGGATAAAAATCCAAATCTAAACGGTCATTAATTAAATTAACATCATTAATCGTTCTAACCATAAACTGGTAGTCGCTATTATATTTTGTTAAAACACCTCTTATTTTTCCACTTCCACTTGGAATTGCGTTTGAAGCAAAGTTTGCAAACTCACTAATTCTTACGATTATTGTTTGACCAAATTCGTCTGTTATTAAATGGTTTGTAGCTCCTCCAAAGCTATTTACAGAAGGGTCGTAAAATGTTTTTCCTAAAGAAGCGTCAGTAAATTGAACGTTATTAAACTCAATCAACATATTTAAATATTGATTGTTTTTGGCATTTGAAACGGTTAAAGCTTTCAAAATGTCATTTTCATTTACATCAGTACATGAGCGTTTTATAATGTCTTTATATTCTACTCCGCTTATTCTTCCAACATTGCCATCGTATAAGTTTCCTATAATTGTAGAGCTTTGATAAGTAGAAACATAACGATCTTTCATGTTTATGTATACTAACCTTCCTGGTTCATATTGATTAAATAAATTATAATTGTCAACTGGAACACTAAATCCTTTTGACCCATCAACAGACTGAAAAGAAATAGATTTATAAAAATTTCCTCCTTCATCGCTTGATGTTACATAGGCTTCAATAAAATCGGTCTCTGGATAAATGGTTGCGATTGATGTAGCAATCGAAGTAATTTCAGAAACTTGTTTTGTTGCTGTTAAGTTAATGCATTCCAAACTTAAATCTGGGGCATTATAATCATCACTATTTACACAACTTGTAAAAGCGGCAACAAGAGTGATTGCTGTTAAAATTTTAAATTTTTTCATAGCTTAATTTTCGTAAATTTTTATTTCGTCCAATTGAAACGTTGTGGTTGGATTAGATGTTTTACTTCCTTGATATCTAAAAGCAATTCTTACATTAGTGCTGTTATAACTACTAATGTCCATTGGTTCACTTGGTATTGTTAAATCATTTTGAGAACTATTATTTGGCAATATTGGGTTTAATTCGGTCCAACTTGCAGTTGCAATCCCTGGAATTGTTCCGTCATAATTTTCAGAGATATAAACGGTTAAAACATTTCCGTTAAAGAAACGGTTAACCGAATTAAAAGACAATACTTCGTTATTTGAAGAAGATAAATCTATGGCACTTGAAATTAACCATGCATCATCACTTGATCCAGAAGCAGAATAATAAGAAGAAAATTCAGCAAATTTATTTCCGCCAAATGTTTTTCCAGACCACACTCTAGTCCCTGAGGTATTTGTATTGATCCATCCATCAAGGTTAATGGCAATTTCATTTGCCCCACTACCTGGCGTTATATCTTCAAAATTTTCTGAAAACACAACTGGTTTTAGGGTTGGAATATCAAAATCGTCCTCATTTACACAACTTGTAAAAAGGGTCAAAATAAGTGTCATTAAGACTATTGTTTTTATACATATATTTTTCATAGTTCTTTTTTTAGAAATTAAAGTACACGTTTACAAAGTAAGTTCTTCCGTATCCGTAGAAGTATTTTGGTCCAAAAGTACGTGATCCTGTTGATGGATCATTTGTAATACTTACTAAATCATTTTGTAAATCTGGGAACGTAGCTTTTCGTGATTGCTCAAATCCGCCTGTTTTGTATGTAATGTCAAACACATTATTAATTACTGCAAAAACTCCAAAGGTGTTTCTGTTTTTGCTGCTAATTCTCCAAGACTTACCCCCTATAATATTAATTAAAGTTGTGGGATCAAATTTTTCTTGTTTCAAAAGGTTTCTTACTGATGTTTCATTTGCTCCATCAAAAGATATTCCTGTTGATCCGTCTATTGTAAAATTATCTGTTCTTAATACATTAGATACATCTATATAGCTGTCTGCTAAATAATTTATGTTAGCACTTATCCACCAAAACTTTGGGTCTCTGTATTCTAAGCCAAAAGAATAAGCTTGCTGTGGCATTCCTGCCTGCTTATAATTTTTTAAAAATGACTGTCCAAAAGAAGTTACTGGATTAGGATTTGTTGCGCTTGCTTGTGCATCATCGTTAATGTATAAATTTGGATTATTTTCATAAATATATTGTCCGTATGATGCTGCCCCTGTTGTTTTTATTGTAGACGTAATTTGATACTCTAAACCTATTTCTAAACCAATATTACGTTTATTAATACCTGTTACAATCTCACTTATAAAAGCATCTTCATCACCTACCACATCAGATATATTTTCAGCATAATAGAAAGATATTTCTCTGGTGTTTTTTATTTTTGTCATAAAACCCGTAACTCTTGCTTTTAATTTTGGAGACCTAATGATATAACTAGCGTCCATGCTTGAAATGTTTTCGCTTTGTAAATCTGGTGTAAGGTTATTGTTTAGTCTGCTGTTAGAAAATGTGTTTCTTAAATTTGGAGCTTTTGTTAAATACCCTGCATTAAAGCTTAGTAAATGGCGGCCCGTTAATTTATAAGTCAAACCTCCTTTAAAACCAAAATTTTCAAAATTTATTTTTTCACTATCCCCATAAGAGTTGGTTGCATAAATGCCGTTTTTATAAAGTCCTTCTCTTTGATATTGAGTTCTTACAAAAGATTGAGCTAAATAAAAATCTACCTTATTATAGGTAAACTTAAATTGTGTAAAAGCATCTGCAACTACAGCGTTTAAATTATAGTTATATCCATATTCATCACCTACTTCTATTTGTCTGTTTGGATTATTCACGTCTGATTGAGAAGCGTCTCCAGCATAAAAAGAATCAACGTCTAAGTAGTAACTTCCGCCCATTAAATCTGTTAAACTTTGAAAGTTATGCGATTTTAATTTTTTGAATGAAACCCCTGCGTTTAAACTAATATGATCTGATAAACTTGAGTTTAAAATAGAGTTCGCACTAAATTGATCATCATCCGTTCTATCTTCATATAAGGCATAAATACTTCTGCCTTGAAAAGAACTGTTTTGATTTGCTACGTACATTGCATTCCAATTGACCTGACTGTTATTTAAAAAGAAGGTTTTTGCATTTGCTGCTCCATCTAAATTAGGAGCCCAATCACCATTGTTGTCAAAGCTGTTTAAAAAATAACTAGGTAAATTTCTGTAATACGATGGGTCTGGGTTGTTTCCGTTTGTAAAATCAATTCTAGAATTAGCTATAGAACCTGTTTGATATGAAACGTTTGTATTTAATCTATTATTTTCATTAATTTTCCAATAATGTGATAAGATCAACATGGGCTCTTGAATGTCTTTATCTCTAGAGTTTCTTTTTTTACCGTCTTGGTAGCCCCAATATGAATTATATTTAACGCCCATTAAATCGGTTACTTCTTGAGAGTTAGGAGAGCTTTTTCCTCTACTATTTTGAGCAATTATTGAAGTTAAGTTGATGCTATGATTCTCATTAATTTTTTTTTCTACACTCGCAAAAAATGAGTTGGCACTGTAATCTGTTCCTTCAAAATATCCTTCTTGAGCCCATCTTCTCGATGCAGATAAAGTATAAGCCCATCCATCTTTGTTAAATCCTGAAGCATAGGTTGCCATAGCTCTCGAACTGTAGTTTGTGTTTGTACTTGAATACGTAATTCTTGAACCTGGTCGATAAAAAGAAGCTCTTGTATTTATTTCTTGTGTTCCTAGAATGTTTCCAAAAGTATAGTCTGATGGAGCAGTACCCATAGAAAATTCTTGGTTTCTTGTAGCGTCATTTAATCCACCCCAATTGCCCCATTGTGGTCTACCGTCATATAATTTATTCATTGATAAACCATTGATCATTGTAACACCATATTCATTATCTAAACCTCTTAATCTAAATCTAGCTTGACCCCAATTAAAAGCGGCCGCTTGCTGAAAAATATCTCTACTGGCCTGCAGTAATCCAGATGTGCTTTCTGATCCACTATTGTCGTCGCCTAAGTCATTTTCTGTAAGGGTTACCAAACTTAGTTGCTTTTCTGAAGTAATATCTTCTTCCAGAAAAAGCGTTCCAATGTCTAATAATTCACCTGGTGTAAGTTCTAATTGAAAAACCTGAGAAACATATCCTGAATACGTTACTATTAATGAGTTACTCCCTGTTGGCGCTTGTTCAAATATAAAAACGCCGTTTGGTTTTGTCACTTTTGCTTGATTTGTACTTTCAATAGTCAATACAACGTTTTGAAGTGGTTTTAAAGTTTTTGAATCTATAACTTTTCCTGTTAAACTAGACTCTTGACTGAAAGTCACTAGTGTTTGTACTACTAATAAAATACTTAATATTAGTTTTTTCATAAAAAATTAAATTAATTTCGAATATTAATGTTGAGTTAAGGGTTTTGCTAAAAAGCATGTAAATGTACAATATTTAATAATATTATATACCTTTGAATCCAATTGTGAAAATATTTCACAAAAAAATAACATAAAGAAAATGACTATAAAACATTCATTAGTAATTTTATTTCTTTTATCTCTTATAAATCAAGGGTTTTCACAAGAAAAAAAATATGAAGTTCACACCATTGCATTCTATAATTTAGAAAATTTATTTGACACCATAAATGATCCTAGTATAAATGATGAAGAATATTTACCTATAAAAGGATGGACAAGTAAAAATTATAAAAAAAAATTAACTAATTTAAGCGTCGTTTTATCTCAAATTGGCACTAATGACCAACAAAAAAGCAGCCCAACCATTATTGGTGTTTGTGAAATTGAAAACAGAAGAGTTTTAGAAGACCTTGTTAAACAACCTCTTTTGTTAGATAAAAACTATAAAATTGTTCATTTTGATTCTCCCGACTTTAGAGGTATTGATACCGGTTTTTTATATGATCCTAAGCATTTTAATCCCATTAGTTTTGCAAATATTCCTTTGTATATTTATAAAGGAGAAAATAAAAAAACCAAAAAAGAAAAAGAAGAGTTTACTGATGATGGAGAGTCTATAGACTCCAAATCAAAAAGAGTTTATACAAGAGATCAATTATTGGTAACGGGTCTTTTAGACGGCGAGGAAATAAGCTTTATAGTAAATCACTGGCCATCTCGCTCAGGTGGTGAAAAAAGAAGCAGTCCGTATAGAGAAGCTGCTGGGGCCTTAAACAGAAAAATAATAGATTCTTTATTTAAAATAAATCCTAACGCAAAAATTATTACAATGGGTGATTTAAATGATGGCCCTTATAACAAAAGTGTTAAAAAAGAATTAGGAGCAGTTGCGCATAAAGAAGATTTACAAAAATTTGGCACATACAACCCTATGGAAGAAATGTCTAATAACGGAATAGGATCTTTAGCATATAGAGATTCTTGGGATTTGTTTGATCAAATAATATTAACTGAACCGTTTATTAAAAAGGATTATTCATCTTGGGTCTATTGGAAAGCTGGCGTATATAACAAAGATTTTTTAATTCAAAAAGAAGGACAATATAAAGGCTACCCCTTAAGAAATTCTAATGGTGTTGCCGGTTTTAGTGATCACTTCCCTGTATATGTTTATTTGATTAGAGAGCAAGGGAGAAATAAAAACATAATATCAAAAACTATTTCAAAAAATAATAAAATAAAATTTTCCAAAACCAATGAAGGCCAAATTGAAATCCCTTGTTTTGTTAACAACACTTCTTTAAGCTTTGTTTATGATGCTGATTTAGAAGGCGTACTGATATCAGGAAAAGAGGCTTTGTTTTTATTAAAAACCAATAAAATTAAGCCTATAAATTACTCAGGCGAGCAACCATACTCTCTTTCAGAAGGAAGAATATCTCAAGGATCAACATTATTAATAGATACAATAACGTTTGATGGGTTTGTGTTAAAAAATGTTACTGCGGTTGTTTCAAACAGTATCAATTCGGCACTACAAATTGGAGAAAAAACATTAAAGCAATTAGGTGAAATAGAAGTAAATTATAAAGAAAGCACACTGATAATTACAAAATAAAAAGTACAATTTAATTTGTTTATTAAAGGTTAGTTTAGGCTAACCTTTTTTATTTTTAGTAACTTTGTGTTTCAAAAATAAATTGCTATGCCTACACAAAAACCATTCAACCTAAATAAATGGATCAAAGAAAACAGAGCTTTACTAAAACCTCCTGTTGGAAATAAAAATCTATATGTCGATTCTGGTGATTATATTGTAATGATTGTAGCCGGACCAAATGCAAGAAAAGATTACCATTATAATGAAACCGAAGAATTATTTTATCAATTAGAAGGTACTATTACAATCTTTATTCAAGAAGATGGTGTAAAAAAAACAATGGAATTAGGCCCTGGAGACATGTTTCTTTTGCCTGCAAAAGTGCCTCATTCTCCTATTCGATCGGCCAATTCAATTGGATTAGTAATTGAAAAAAAACGGGCTCATTTAAATTTAAATGATGGTCTAGTATGGTACTGTGATAATTGTAACCACAAGTTGCATGAGGTGTATTTTGAATTAAAAAACATTGAAATTGATTTCTTTAATCACTTCCACCATTTTTATACTTCAAAAAAATTGAGAACCTGTAAAAACTGCAGCACAGAAATGGAAACCGATTTAAGGTTTATAAAATAGAACTTTTTTTAAAATTTTTAAATCCTTAATGCCACGAGCCTTGTTAATGTATTTAAAAAATTAATATTAATACGGGAATTACTCTCTGGGTTAATTATGAATATGTCAAAAAAAACCCTTATTTTTGTTTCATATTAAACAAAATCATTAAATAAAGTTATAATGTCAACAATAGCCCAACAATTCGGAATGATTGAAGCACTAGAAAAACTAGGTGTAAAAGCCATAAACGAAGGAACCTCAACAGGAAACAATTGGTTTTCAAACGGAGAAATCATTGAAAGTTATTCGCCAGTTGATGGTCAATTAATAGGAAAAGTAAAAACAACAACTGCTGCAGATTACGAAAAAGTAATGCAATCAGCAACTGCTGCTTTTAAAACTTTTAGAACAATGCCTGCACCACAAAGAGGTGAAATTGTGCGTCAGTTTGGAAACAAATTAAGAGAATTAAAAGAGCCCTTAGGCAAGTTAGTCTCTTATGAAATGGGAAAATCACTACAAGAAGGTTATGGTGAGGTACAAGAGATGATTGATATATGCGATTTTGCTGTTGGTTTATCTCGTCAGTTAAATGGGCAAACAATACCTTCAGAACGACCTGGGCACGTAATGCGTGAACAGTGGCATTCTATAGGAGTTGTAGGGATTATTTCTGCATTCAACTTTCCCGTAGCGGTTTGGGCTTGGAATACCGCTTTGGCTTGGATTTGTGGCGATGTTTGTGTTTGGAAAGGTTCTGAAAAAGCTCCTTTATGTACAATAGCTTGTCAAAACATTATAGCTGAAGTTTTAAAAGAAAACAACTTACCAGAAGGTATTTCGTGCATCATTAATGGTAATTATAAAGTTGGTGAAATGATGACTACGGATGCCCGAATTCCGTTAATTTCTGCAACAGGTTCGACTCGAATGGGAAGAATTGTTGGAGCTAAAGTAGCCGAACGTTTCGGTAAATCTTTATTAGAATTAGGTGGAAATAATGCAATTATAATTACTCCAACTGCAGACTTAAAAGTAGTTGTTCCTGGTGCTGTATTTGGTGCTGTTGGAACTGCTGGACAACGTTGTACTTCTACCAGAAGATTAATCATTCACGAATCAGTATACGAAAAAGTAAGAGATGCTATTGTGGGTGCTTATGGTCAATTGACTATCGGAAATCCATTAGATCAAAAAAATCACATCGGACCACTTATCGACAAAGATTCTGTAAACACATATTTAGCAGCAATTGAATCAGCTAAAGCTGAAGGTGGAAAAGTATTGGTTGATGGTGGTGTGCTTTCGGGTAAAGGATACGAATCTGGTTGTTATGTAAAACCAGCTATTATTGAGGCAGAAAACTCCTTTAAAATTGTGCAACACGAAACGTTTGCACCCGTTTTATATTTGATGAAGTATTCTGGCGAAGTTGAAAACGCAATTGATATACAAAATGGTGTAGTTCAGGGGTTATCATCTGCAATTATGACTAACGAATTAAAAGAAGCAGAAAAATTCTTATCGTTTTCAGGTTCAGATTGTGGAATTGCCAATGTAAATATTGGAACTTCTGGTGCTGAAATTGGGGGTGCATTTGGAGGTGAAAAAGAAACTGGAGGTGGTCGTGAGTCGGGTTCTGATGCTTGGAAAGTATATATGAGACGCCAAACAAATACCATAAACTACTCAGACGAATTGCCTTTAGCACAAGGAATTAAATTTGATTTGTAGGAAATAGAACAAAGAAAAACCCTTCTAAACAATAAAGTTGAGAAGGGTTTTTATTTAAAGCAAAATTTATCGCTGCATGTTTTTAGCTTCAATGCTCATTGTAGCATGAGGAACAATTTTTAAGCGCTCTTTGTTAATAAGTTGCCCGGTTACTTTACAAATACCGTAGGTTTTGTTTTCAACACGAAACAGGGCGTTTTTTAAATCACGAATAAACTTTTCTTGTCTAATGGCTAATTGAGAATTTGCTTCTTTAGACATTGTTTCGCTACCTTCTTCAAATGCCTTAAACGTTGGTGATGTGTCGTCTGTACCATTGTTTAGGTCATTCATATAAGCACTTTTTATTAAATCTAAATCATATTGCGCTTTTGCAATTTTATTTAAAATCAATTCTTTAAATTCAGCCAAATCTGCGTCTGAAAATCTCATGTTTTGTTCTGATGTCATTTTATATTATTTGGAGATTAATATATTTGTTTTTATATCGTCAAATTCTATTTCTGTTCCATTATTTATTAAATCTACAAAAATTAAACTATCGGTTAGGGTTTCTGATTTTATATAAGCTTCATTACTTTTAATTGCTTCTTCTAAAATACCGTTTTTTTGCAATTCTACTTTTATTTTATCCGTTACTTCAAAACCACTATCTTTTCTAATGTTTTGAATTCTGTTCACTAACTCTCTAGCTATTCCTTCATTTTTTAATTCCTGACTGATGGTTATATCTAAGGCTACTGTAATTCCATTAGAGCTGGCAACCATCCATCCAGGAATATCTTGGGATGTAATCTCTACATCTTCAATGGTTAAATTTATGCTTTTTCCTTGAATATTTATAATTAAACTTCCTTTAGCGTCTATCTCACTTATTTGTTCTTTTGAAAAAGACTGTATCTCTTTGGTAATCAAACCTATATCTTTTCCGAAACGGGGTCCAAGCGCTTTAAAATTTGGCTTAATGTGCTTAACTAATACACCCGAATCATCGTCTAAAAGGATGATTTCTTTAACATTAACTTCGGCTTTTATTAAGTCTGAAACTGCTTCAATTTCGGCCCTTTGTTGCGCGTCAAGTATTGGAATCATTACTTTTTGTAAGGGTTGTCGTACTTTAATCATTTCCTTTTTACGCAACGATAATACCAATGATGAAACCGTTTGTGCTTTTAACATTTTACTTTCCAAAGATTTATCAACATATTTGTCAACATATTCAGGAAATTTAGACAAATGTACACTATCAAAATTTTCAGACTGTGTAGCTTGCGTTAAATCTCTGTAAAGTTTATCCATAAAGAAAGGTGCAATAGGCGCACTTAACTTAGAAACGGTTAGCAAACAGGTGTATAAAGTTTGATAGGCTGCAATTTTATCGGTTCCATATTCCCCTTTCCAGAAACGTCTTCTGCATAAACGAACGTACCAGTTGCTTAAGTTTTCTTGAACAAAATTAGATATTGCTCTAGCCGCTTTTGTAGGTTCATAATCGGCATAATAAACATCTACATTTTTTACTAAAGTATTTAATTCAGATAAAACCCAGCGGTCAATTTCGGGTCTTTCGTTTAAAGGAATTTCGGCTTCAGTATAGGTAAAGTTATCAATGTTTGCATATAAACTAAAAAAAGAATATGTGTTGTATAAGGTTCCAAAAAATTTACGGCGTACTTCTGCAATTCCTTCAAGATCAAATTTTAAATTGTCCCATGGATTTGCATTTGAAATCATATACCAACGCGTAGCATCTGGCCCATATTCGGTTAAAGTAGTAAATGGATCAACAGCGTTTCCTAATCGCTTTGACATTTTTTGTCCATTTTTATCTAAAACTAATCCGTTTGAAACTACATTTTTATATGCAATTTTATCAAAAACTAAAGTGCCTATTGCATGTAATGTATAAAACCAACCGCGTGTTTGATCTACACCTTCGGCTATAAAATCTGCTGGAAAATCTTGATTGTTGTCAATTTTTTCTTTGTTTTCAAATGGATAATGCCATTGTGCATAAGGCATCGCCCCTGAGTCAAACCAAACATCAATTAAGTCGCTTTCTCGTTTCATTGGTTTTCCAGATGCAGAAACCAGTACAATTTCATCTACTACATTTTTATGCAAATCAACTAAATCGTAATTTGAGTCACTCATATTTCCAGCTTCAAACCCTTTAAAAGGATTTTTGGATTGAAAACCCGCTGCTACTGATTTTTCAATTTCGTTATATAATTCTTCAATTGAGCCAACTAATATTTCTTCTGTTCCTTCTTCATTTCTCCATATAGGTAGTGGAATTCCCCAATATCTAGAACGTGATAAATTCCAATCGTTTGCGTTTTTTAACCAATTACCAAAACGTCCTTCTCCGGTTGCTTTTGGCTTCCAATTAATGGTTTCGTTGAGATTAAACATGCGATCTTTAACTTCGGTAACTTTTATAAACCACGAATCTAAAGGATAATATAAAATAGGCTTGTCCGTTCTCCAACAATGTGGATAACTGTGCACGTATTTTTCTACTTTAAAGGCTTTGTTTTCTTCTTTTAACTGAATGGCTATTTCAACATCAACAGATCGTTCTGGGGCTTCATTTTCATTGTAATATTCGTTTTTAACATATTTACCCGAAAATGTTGCTAAACCTTGAATAAATTTTCCTTGTAAATCTACTAAAGGCACTAAATTATCATTTTCATCCTTAACTAACATTGGAGGAATTTCTGGAATAGCTTCTTTTGCTACTTTAGCATCGTCTGCTCCAAATGTTGGTGCAGTGTGCACAATTCCTGTTCCGTCTTCTACAGTTACAAAATCTCCTGCAATAACTCTAAATGCATTTTCTGGATTGTCATTTGGGACTGCTAATTTCATCAATTGTTCGTAGCGAATGCCCACTAAATCAGACCCTTTAAATTGGGCTAAAATTTGGTATGGAATTTTTTTATCGCCTTCTTTAAAATTTTCATAATCTGAAGCTTTATTCGATTCAAAAAATCCTTTACTAAATTGTTTCCCTACTAAATTTTTAGCCAAAATTACTTTTGAAGGACAAAACGTATATTGATTAAACGTTTGTACTAAAACATAATCAATTTTTGGACCAACTGTTAAGGCGGTATTTGAAGGCAAAGTCCAAGGAGTTGTGGTCCATGCTAAAATATGAACATCTCCAAATTCCGTTAAAAAACTTGGCAATGATTTGTTTATTACTTTAAATTGAGCCACAACCGTAGTGTCAGTAACATCTCTATAGCTTCCTGGTTGATTTACTTCGTGCGAAGACAAACCTGTTCCTGCTTTTGGTGAATAGGGCTGTATGGTATACCCTTTATAAATTAAATCTTTGTTATAAATTTCTTTAAGCAACCACCAAACCGTTTCCATGTATTTGGATTTATAGGTAACATAAGGGTCTTCCATATCTACCCAATAGCCCATTTTTTCAGTAAGATCATTCCATACGTCTGTATAGCGCATAACCGTTTTCTTACAAGCTTCATTATATTCAGAAACCGAAATAGTTTTCCCAATGTCTTCTTTTGTAATACCTAATTCTTTTTCTGTACCAAGTTCTACCGGTAAACCATGTGTGTCCCAGCCTGCTTTTCGTTTTACTTGATACCCTTTTTGGGTTTTATAGCGACAAAAAATATCTTTAATTGCTCGAGCCATTACATGGTGAATGCCCGGTAAACCATTAGCTGAAGGAGGCCCTTCAAAAAACACAAAAGCTTGGTTTCCTTCGCGAGAAGTAACAGATTGTTCAAATATCTTATTTTCTTTCCAAAATTTAAGGGTTTCTGTTGCTACAGTTGGTAAGTCAAGTCCCTTATATTCAGTAAATTTTGTGCTCATTTTGTTGTTTTCTTAAATCAATTTGCGAAAGTAAGGAATTTTGAAAAAAAGAACAGCTATTTAGTTAAAATTCATCATTTTTTTATGATAATTATAGATTTATAAAGGCAATGCTAAAAATTATGAAAAAATTTCTTTAAAACATTAAGAGATATAGTTGCCCTTTATAATAAAAAATAAATCATTAGGAATATTAATATTTAAAAAATAAATTTGGAAACCATTCTAAACTAAAATTTTAAATGAAAAAAATTCCTAATATTACAGGATTAAGGTTTTTTTTAGCTGTTTGTGTTTTGATTTTTCATACGTCAGAATTTTGCAGTAAACACAATATTCCATTTTATAATAATTTACCAATATTTAATAAAGGATATGAGGCCGTTTGTATGTTTTTTTCATTAAGTGGTTTTTTAATTATAAGACAGCTCTATGTCGAAAAAAAATCATCTGATACTATTTCACTTAAGAAGTTTTATTTAAGACGGTCGTTGAGAATTTTTCCACTTTATTTTTTAATTTTATCTTATGGCTTCTTACATTATAATTTTATTCTTCCAAAATTTGGTTTTGAAGGTGACTTCAATAACAATTATAATTTAATTGAAGGAATACTCCTTTCGGTTTTTTTTATGCCAAATGTATTTGCTAGTATACACAGTCCTGGTGGAATAATTGAGATATTATGGTCATTAGGTGTTGAAGAGCAGTTTTATTTATTTATTGCCCCTATGTTATTTTTGATTCCTTTAAAAAAACATGTGCTTTTTTTATTGTTTTTTACATTTATATTTTTTGGTTTATATTTTTATGTTGAAGAAAGTTTGTTGTCCAAGTTTGGTATGCTATTTTTCTATTTTACTTCAAGTGGAATAATTTCAGTTTTGTTATTAGAAAAAAAGATTTTATTAAATAGTACCGTAATTCGTTTTATTTTAATTTCTCTTTTTATTATTTATTTTTCAACTACTATTTTTGTTGATTTTTTATCAAATGCAAATTATAATCTTGTAAGTATGCTTCTTTTTTCTATTGTAATTGGCTCATTAAGTTGCAATTCATATTTTTTATTAAATAATCATTTAATTACATATCTTGGTAAAATATCTTATGGAATTTATATGTTTCATCCTATTGTGGTTCAATTTACTGGATTGCTGTATCTCAAATTATTTTTGAAAATGGAAATAAACAGTTTTTTGATTATTCTTTTTTATAATATATTTGTAGTAGCTTTAACACTTATTATGTCTTATTTGTCTTACAAATATTTTGAGACTTTTTTTATAAAACTTTACCCAAAAAACTCTTCCCTAAGTAAAAACCTCCTTTAAAACCTCCAAAGATTTGGGTTTTTTAAACCCGTCTAAATGCGCAGCATAATAATCGAGAAGTATTTTTAAAAGAATTTGTCTTTCTGCAGCAGCAAAGTTTTTTTGGTTATCTTCAAATTTAACATCAATCAATCTGTTAAACAAACTTGTTTGATGTTGCGACAAACAACTTGTGCCTTGTAATGGAGAAAACACCCCTTCAATTGTTTCAAAATAAGCTAAGTCTCTTTGCGAAATGTCAGGATAAAAGCCTAAATATTTTGTTATTTCTAAAAGTAAAATTAAATGGAAATTAGAAACCTCATCGTTGGTGTCTAGCCATTGTAATGCTGTTTCGAGATATAAAAAAAGATTTTCGTTTTTTTCTTCTTCTTTGATGCTGTGGTGCAACACTTCTGAAAGAAAAATTACAATTGTACTTTTAAAGATATTTGTATTAATTGATTGATACGGAAAAGATAGTTTAACTTCTTTAAAATGTTCTAATGTACCTTTGTTTTTGTGGTGGGCTTCAATTTCAAGAATGTTTAAAAGCTGAAAATAAGCCATTTTGTTGGATGACGATTGTAAGGTCTTTTGAGAAGAAAAGGCATTTCTAACAAAGTAAGATTTAAGCCCGTCAGACTGTGTAAAACATTTGACAATAAGGCTTTTTTCTTGAAATTTTAATGTGGAAATTACAATGGCTTTTGTTTTTACTTGCATTTTAAGGTTACCGTATAATCATTACTTTTTTTACTTTAGTTTCAAGACCGTCATCTGATGAAATAAAAATCATATAAACCCCCGATGCAACTTTATATTTTCCAAAAGCACTGGTGTCCCATTCAATAGTTCCTCCTTCGGATGTTGTTTCGTATACCAAATTACCTTCAATATCTGTAATTTTAACATTCGCATCATTTATTAAACCACTTACTTTTACAGTGCCCAAAAAATCAGGGCGAACGGGGTTTGGATAAACAAACACATTGGCTAAATCATCACTTGGTTTTGTATTTGTACCTAAAAAAGATATTAATCCTTTTTCTGTGGCAAAAAAAACTTCCCCAGAGGCACCGTCAATTTCAATATCTAATATGTTATTACTAGGTAAGGGAGAGTTTTCATTTGTAAAATGATAACGTGTTTCTTGTCCATTAGGCGAAACTAAAAAAACTCCAGCACCAGCAATTGAAACCCATTTATTGTTAGCACCATCTACGGCAATATCTATAATGGATTGCTGGTAAAATAATTCTTGAGCTAATCCGTCTTCTTCAATAATTATGGCTTTAGCGGTTAACTCTGTTTCATTAATAAATTGATCAACAGAGGTTAAAACGCGCAACCCTCTATACGTTCCTATCCATAATTGATTGCTGTTGTCTATGGCCAAACATCTAACGCCTAAACTAGGCAAGTTACCTGCATCTTCAGCTTTTAAAAAAATAAATTTATTGTTGTAATTTTCATTAAACCCAATTAGGCCGTTTGCTCGATAAGATGGAATCCATTTTGTATTATTTTTATCCACAACTAATGGGGCATATAGTTCTGATGTAGCATCAACTAATTCGTTAGACAAATCTATAGATTGCCACTGACCATTTGATCTTAGAACTTTTAATCCCTTATTTACAAGAGCATTTGTCATCCATAAATTGCCGTCGTTGTCATATGCAGGCCCATTTATTCGTACAGAAATATATGTTGGAATTACTAATTGTTGATTTTCTAGCCCGTCTGGACCTGTGTTTGTTTCGTTAAAAATTGAAATATCTCCGTCTTTAATTCGCAGTAATCCATTATGATGTGACGCTATATATATTTCAGATTCATCATTTGGGTTTGCGGTTATATTGCTCAAAGTTGTTGCGCCTAATAATTGATTATAAGGGATAATGTTCCAACCGCCTTCATTGGAAAACTTACTTATACCTGCTTCTAGAAGGTTAGGGTGATATGTTATATCATAGCCTCCGTAGACTGCCCATAGTGACTCCGTCGTTTTTTTTATCCTAAAAATATAATTTTGAACAGGGCCGTCAGGAGATAACAATTCAAAGTTTGTGGGGTTTGATAATTGGGTTTGATACAGGCCCTCTTTTTTTGTTCCTATAAATAAATTATCGTTGATACTAACGGCACACGAAAATTGATTAATATTTTCTAGAATTTGTGTAATATGAGCAATGGTTGAAAACAAAATGTCTAAAACAAACACATGATTACTGCAGGTAATTACTAAATTATCGCTTGTTGAAATAAACTTTATTGCTTGTTGCGGAAGAGAAAATACTTGTTGAAAAGTTGTTCCGTTGTGTTTGTAAATTATATTATTAGCGTTTAACACTACTAATTGATTGTTAAAATTTGTAATTCCTTGCCAAAGCCCATTGTCAAAAGTTTGCCATTGACTATAATCTATTAAATTAGGATTTGCTATTAAAGCTGTTTTAATTCCTTGATTACTGGTAACTGCATATATTGAACCGTTATAAACGACGGTTTGTAACACCGGTACGTTTTCACCACCAGACCCTATATAATACGTGTCTTCAAACTCTAAATTTGAGAGTTTAAGAACACTTATTCCATAATTTGTTGAAATAAAAACTTTACCATCATGTTCATAAAAGTGATTTATTTTTTTGGCATTTGGAGGAACGGGCACTTGATTAATAATATCAACTTTATTAATTATTGTTCCGTCATTGTTTGCAATAATTAGCAAGCCATTATCATTTCCTGTTAGGGTTAAATTATAATTTTGACTGTAATAAACCGCCGTAATTGTTTGAGGTTTAAATCCATCAATTGAGTTTCTAATGTTTATATCGCCAGATGTAATGTTTTTTGAAAACAACGCATTTTCTGTTGCAGCTATTACTTTAGTATCTCCATAAGAAATGTCAATAATTTCATTATAAGAAAAATATCCTTTCCAAAGTTGATTGCTTTGTGAAAAAGATAAAACAGAAAAAAATAAGAATAAAAACGTCTTTTTCATTTGAATTATTTGAAGCAAATATAATACAAACGTTTGTATTATATTTTTATGATAAAAAAAGTCCTTCAATTGAAGGACTTTTTTTAAAATATATTAAAAAGCGTGTTTAAACCACTCCTTGAGCAAGCATAGCATCAGCAACTTTTACAAAACCGGCAATATTAGCGCCTTTAACATAGTCTACATAGCCATCAGAATCTTTACCATATTTGACACAAGCTTCATGAATATTTGCCATGATGCTTTTGAGTTTTTCATCTACTTCTTCGCTTGACCAGCTTAAACGTATTGAATTTTGAGACATTTCTAAGCCTGATGTTGCTACACCACCCGCATTAGATGCTTTTCCTGGCGCAAACAATATTTTTGCTTTATGAAATACTTCAATGGCCTCTGGAGTCGTTGGCATGTTGGCCCCTTCGGCAACACAGATACATCCGTTTGATACCAAAGTTTTTGCTTCGTCTTCGTTTAATTCATTTTGAGTCGCACAAGGTAAAGCTACATCACATGCAACTCCCCAAGGGCGTTTTCCTGCCACAAATTTTGCATTAGGATATTTTTTTACATATTCTGAAATTCTTGAGAAATCAACATTTTTTATTTGCATAATATGCGCAAGACGTTCCGCATCAATTCCGTTTTCATCGTAAATATATCCTGATGAATCTGAAGCCGTAACAACTTTTGCGCCTAATTCTGTTGCTTTTTCAATTGCGTATTGTGCTACATTTCCTGAACCAGAAACTACAACTGTTTTGCCGTTGAAACTTTCTCCTTTTGTTGCTAGCATGCTTTGAGCAAAATATACATCTCCATAACCTGTAGCTTCAGGACGTATTAATGATCCCCCGAATGAAATTCCTTTTCCAGTTAAAACACCAGAAAATTCATTTCTTAATCTTTTATATTGTCCAAACATAAATCCTACTTCTCTTCCTCCTACACCTATATCACCAGCAGGCACATCTGTGTTTCCACCTATATGACGAGACAACTCAGTCATAAATGATTGACAAAAACGCATGATTTCATTTTCTGATTTTCCTTTTGGATCAAAATCGGCTCCACCTTTTCCACCACCCATTGGCAATGTAGTTAAACTGTTTTTAAAGGTTTGTTCAAAAGCAAGAAATTTTAAAATGCTTAAATTTACCGAAGGGTGAAAACGAATACCTCCCTTATAAGGTCCAATTGCAGAATTCATTTGAATTCTATAACCTCGGTTTACTTGTGTTTTTCCATCATCATCTGTCCAGACTACTCTAAACATGATAACTCTTTCTGATTCTACCATACGCTCCAAGAGCATTTTGTTTTGGTATTTATCGTTTTGTTCAATAAAAGGGATAACTGTTTCAGCTACCTCTTTAACAGCCTGCATAAACTCTGGCTCGTTTGGGTTTCTTTTAGCAACCGCATCAATAAATGATGAAATATTTGCATTCATAATTGGTGTAATTATAGTTTTAGAAAACGTTTTCGTAATTGTTGACAAATATACATTTATTTGTAATAATAAAGTTTATTATTTAAAAAACTGGATGAAAATTAACCTCCTTTTATGAATTTCTTATTTTGATGCCAAATTTTACTTACTTGGTTTTAAAAATTTAAACAATTGCTTTTTAAATAATTATTTATTTAAACAATTAAAAATATGAGAAGGATAAATAATTAAAAAGATTTAGTTGGTGTTTTTATTTATTTAGAAAGTAAATTGAATTTATAAAAAAAAACAGTGTTAATGTTTTAAAAAAAATTAACAGTTATTAGATTCAATTGTGTTGTATAATTGTAATGCTTTTCCGTCAGTAAGCATTGAAACAAAGTGACAAATATGCAATAATCTTTCGTATAAATTTTCTTTTTGAAAATGATACCTTTCAGGTAATACCTTTAAAATTAATTTATCATAACTGGTTGCGTTACCGTTTATATTATTGTTGTATGCTGTACAAAATTTATCTAAAAGAGTATTGATAACTTTGTAACCAACCAATTCTTTTTCAAGAACTTCTCTGCTTTGATAAACGTTTTTAATGCTGATTTGAATGATGTCGTTCATTTGTGCAGCATACTGACTTTTATCCATCAGGGCATGTGGAAACTTTCCATTTAAAATAGCTTCTTCATTTTTAACAAATATTTTTACTGCATCTTGTATTAAACTTCCAATGGCTAAAGCTCTTAAATAACTAATCCTATCTTCTTTTGTAGTAAGGGCGTTGTATTTTTTGGTATCAATGCCGTTTTTGACTAATTTAATTAAATATTCTAAAGCAAATTCTTCTTGAATTAAGCCTAGGTTTATGCCGTCTTCAAAATCTATTATGGTATAACAAATATCATCTGCGGCTTCAACTAAATAGGCTAATGGATGCCTTTCAAACCCGATGTCGCCATTTGATTTGTTGGGCATAAGGCCTAATTCATTTGCAACATCACAAAAAAACAATTTGTCTTGTTGAAAAAAACCATATTTTTTATCGCATATTTTAGGTGTTGGTTTTTTAGGCAAGCTTTCCTTTGGGTATTTCATAAAAGCACCAAGGGTAGCATATGTTATTCTAATAGATCCTTCAATTCCTTCACGAGATGTTGTTAAAACTGAAAATCCGTTTGCATTGCCTTCAAAATCTATTAAGTCTTGCCACTCTTTATTGGTAACTTTGTCTTTAAATTGTTTGCCGTTTCCTGTTTTAAAATATTCTCCAATAACTTTTTCTCCTGAGTGACCAAAGGGTGGGTTTCCTATGTCGTGTGCTAGTGAAGCTGCTGCTACAATAGCTCCAAAATCATTCATTTGAAAGCCGTGAATTTCTGATAAATGAGGGTGTTTTTCGAGGATTTTTTTTCCGACTAATCTCCCTAAAGAACGTCCTACAACAGACACTTCTAAGCTATGAGTCAATCTGTTATGAACAAAATCTGTTTTTGACAAGGGGATAACTTGGGTTTTGTCTTGCAAACTTCTAAAAGCCGAAGAAAAAATGATTCTGTCGTAATCTACCTCAAAACCAAGACGTGTTTCGTCTTCTTCTTTTCGAAGTCTCTTACTTGTATCGCCTTGCCTTTTTAAGGATAATAATTGTTCCCAGTTCATCATAAAAATATGTTTTATTTATATCAAAGTTTTTCATACAATGATGGATGTAATACCAACTTATTAGCCCTAATTTGGAATGTAATTAAAAGTAACCCTTTCTCTTTTATTCTTTAAGATTAGCTAAAAAGAAATTTCGTGATTTTTTTGGATACTTATCATAACTTATATCGCTAGGGTTTTCAATAATAGTTTTGATGTTTACCTCATCTCCTATTTTAAATGATGCAACAGTGTATTTATAATCTAATAAATAAGGGCCACAGAAAAAGTTTCCGTCTGTATCTTGCTCAATTATTCCTGTATGAACGCCTTTTTTTTCTTTTGACATGATTGTTGTATTTTTATTTTTTCAAATGTACAAATTGTAATTCTAATATAACAAAACAGCCCTCAAATTAATGAAGGCTGTTTTTCACTTTATTTTTTTCTCTATTACCTTAAGAACCACACATTTCACAATCATCTATATCAGCATTTTTTGCTAATTCAATCATTGCTTTGTATTCATCTGCTGTCATTTCTACAGGTTCGTTAACAACCGCTATAGATTCCAATTCGGGTTTAATCATTGGTTTTTCTACAACTGCTGTAGGTTCTGTTTTTTTATCGTTATTTAGGGTAAACTTAATTGCGTCAACAGCAGATTTTGTTCGCAAGTAATACATCCCTGTTTTTAAGCCGCTTTTCCAAGCATAAAAATGCATTGAAGTTAACTTAGAATAGTTGGCATCTTGCATAAACAAGTTCAACGATTGCGATTGGTCTACAAAATAACCTCTTTGTCGAGACATATCAATAATGTCTTTCATTGAAAGTTCCCAAACGGTTTTGTAAAGTTCTTTTAAATCTTGAGGAATATTGAGGTCTTGAACAGAACCGTTGTTACGCATTAAATCTTGTTTTAAGGTTTCGTTCCACAAGCCTAAATCTACTAAATCGTGTAATAAATGTTTGTTTACTACTATAAATTCGCCCGATAATACTCTTCTAGTATAAATGTTAGATGTGTAGGGCTCAAATGCTTCATTGTTTCCAAGAATTTGTGATGTTGAAGCGGTTGGCATTGGCGCTACTAAAAGCGAGTTTCTAACGCCATTTTTCATGACTTCTTTTCTTAAACTTCCCCAATCCCATCTGCCTGATAATTCTTCATCTTTGATATTCCAAAGATTGTGTTGAAACTCTCCTTGAGATATAGGAGATCCTTCAAATGTAGAATAAGGCCCTTCTTCAATTGCCAGTTCCATAGAAGCTGTTACGGCTGCAAAGTATAAAGTTTCAAAAATTTCTTGATTTAATTTTTTTGCTTCATCGCTTGTAAATGGCAAACGAAGTAAAATAAAAGCATCCGCTAATCCTTGAACACCTAATCCAACTGGTCGATGACGAATATTTGAGTTTTCAGCTTCAGGAACTGGATAATAATTTCTGTCGATAACCTTGTTTAAATTGCGTGTAACTCTTTTGGTTACTTTAAACAATAAGTCATGATCAAACTTTCCGTTTTCAACAAACATAGGTAACGAAATAGAAGCTAAATTACAAACCGCTATTTCATCTGGAGCAGTATATTCCATAATCTCAGTACAAAGATTTGAAGAACGAATGGTTCCTAAATTTTTTTGATTTGATTTGCGGTTTGCTGCATCTTTATACAACATGTATGGTGTTCCTGTTTCTATTTGCGATTCGAGTATTTTTTCCCAAAGCTCATGTGCTTTGATTGTTTTTCTTCCTTTTCCTGCTTTTTCGTATGACGTATATAGTGCTTCAAATTCATCGCCATAAACGTCACATAGTTCAGGGCATTCGTTTGGACACATTAAGGTCCAATCAGCGTTTTCTTGCACGCGTTTCATAAATAAATCTGAAGTCCACATCGCAAAAAACAGATCTCTTGCACGCATTTCTTCCTTGCCTGTGTTCTTTTTTAAATCTAGAAATTCAAAAATATCGGCGTGCCACGTTTCAAGATAAATAGCAAAACTTCCTTTACGCTTTCCACCACCTTGATCTACATATCGAGCTGTATCGTTAAATACACGAAGCATAGGCACAATGCCGTTTGAAGTTCCGTTTGTTCCTCGAATATAAGAACCTGTGGCTCGCACATTATGAATAGAAAGTCCTATTCCGCCCGCTGATTGTGAAATTTTAGCGGTTTGTTTTAATGTGTCATAAATACCGTCAATACTATCGTCTTTCATCGTTAATAAAAAACAAGATGACATTTGAGGCTTGGGCGTTCCTGCGTTAAATAGCGTTGGTGTTGCGTGTGTAAAAAACTTTTTAGACATTAAGTCATATGTTTCTAAAACGGCTTCAATATCGTTTAAGTGTATGCCAACCGAAACGCGCATTAACATATGTTGGGGTCTTTCAACAATTTTTCCGTTTATTTTTAACAAATAAGAACGTTCTAATGTTTTAAAACCAAAGTAATCGTAATTAAAGTCTCTGTTATAAATAATATAGGAATCTAGAACGGCAGCGTTTTCTTGAATTACTTCATATACTTCTTGAGATAAAAGAGGTGCGTCTTTACCCGTTCTTGGGTTTACATAATTAATCATTTCTGTTGCTGTTTCAGAAAATGACTTCGTTGTGTTTTTGTGTAAATTAGAGACTGCTATACGAGCTGCAAGTTGTGCATAATCTGGGTGAGATATAGTCATAGAGGCGGCAGTTTCTGCGGCAAGATTGTCTAGTTCTGACGTGGTAACTCCATCATACAGTCCTTCAATTACTCGCATGGCAACTTTTACTGCATCTACTAAATCATTTAAACCATAACACAGTTTTTTAATTCGGTCTGTGATTTTGTCAAAACTTACGGGTTCTTTGTGACCGTCTCTTTTTACTACGTACATAATGTTTTTGTTTTTAACAATAAAAAATCCCTTTTCTATTGTTGGTTTATTTGTTAAGTTTTTTTGTGCTAGCATTGCTGCGTAGCGCTGATAAAAATATAAATTCTTTTAAGGTATACTTGTTTGACAAAGAATACTAAAAAGGATGCCTCCAACGCCAAAAAATGGTCGCCTAAAGAGGTTGGGGTTTTGTTTAAAATAAAATATTAAAAATCAGCGTCGAAACTAATTTTTTGTGCTTCGCTATCAGTATTCATTACTCCTGCCTTTTGATATTCTGCAACGCGTTTTTCAAAGAAATTTGTTTTTCCTTGAAGTGAAATCATGTCCATAAAGTCAAATGGGTTTGATGCGTTATAAACTCTATCGCAACCTAATTCTACTAATAATCTATCGGTTACAAATTCTAAATATTGAGTCATTAAGTTGGCATTCATTCCTATTAAACTTACAGGAAGTGATTCCGTCACAAACTGACGTTCAATATCTAATGCATCAACTATAATTTCTTTTATTCTTTCTTTTGAAACTTTATTTATCAAATGGTGGTTGTGTAAATGAACTGCAAAATCGCAATGCATCCCTTCGTCACGAGATATTAATTCGTTTGAAAAAGTTAAGCCTGGCATTAAACCTCGTTTTTTTAACCAATAAATAGAGCAAAACGACCCTGAAAAAAAGATTCCTTCAACTGCTGCAAAAGCGATTAATCTTTCGGCAAAAGAGTCTGAGTCTATCCATTTAAGAGCCCATTCTGCTTTTTCTTTAATGGCAGGAAAGGTTTCTATGGCGTTAAACAATTTACTCTTTTCGGCTTCGTCTTTTACATAGGTATCAATCAATAGTGAATATGTTTCGCTATGAATGTTTTCCATCATGATTTGAAAACCATAGAAAAATTTAGCTTCTGGGTATTGCACTTCATTTACAAAGTTTTCGGCTAAATTTTCGTTTACTATTCCGTCAGAAGCTGCAAAAAAAGCTAAAATATGTTTGATGAAATATTTTTCATCTTCATTTAATTTATTATTCCAATCATGTAAATCAGTATGTAAATCTATTTCTTCGGCAGTCCATATACATGCTTCTTGTTTTTTATACCATTCCCAAATATCCTGGTGTTTTATTGGAAAAATTACAAATCGGTCTTTGTTTGGCTGAAGAATTGGTTCTATAAATGACATAGGGCAAAAGATAAAGGTATTATTAATAAATTTGATGTTTACAAAGTTTGCATTTTTATGTTAAAAATGAAAGTCAAACTTATTCACAATCAAGGAAAGTTTTTAACAAAAATGAAAAATGAAATTTATGCTATAAAGTTTTAAAGTGTTGATTTTAAGCTTTTTATGAAAATTAAATTATTTGTTATATTTACCTATACCATCAATGAAATCAATTGGTGAGAGCGTTATAAACAATAAAAAAATAATGTTTATTGTTTTTTTATTCGCAATTTTATTTTTTCATTTCTTGAGCCACTTTTTCTAAATCATTATACCAGTCTTGTCCAAATTTTCTAATAAGTGATTCTTTTAGAAATTTATAAACAGGAACATCTAATTCTTTTCCTAAAGAGCAAGCATCGTCACAAATATGCCATTTGTGATAATTTACGGCAGAAAAATCGGCATATTCTTTTACACGAATGGGATATAGGTGACATGAAACAGGTTTTTTCCAATCAATAATTCCTTGATTATAGGCTTGTTCAATACCACAAAGAGCCGTTTTTTTATCAAATATTACATAGGCACAATCTTTGCCCTCAATTAAAGTGGTTTCGGGTTCACCGTCTACACCTATTACAGAAGTGCCTAGTTTTTCAATAGCTTTTCTACCCTCTGGCCTAAGCAGTGATTTTATTTTTGGATAAATAGATTCTAATTTTTTTACTTCTAAAGCCTCTAGTGGTGCTCCTGCATCTCCATCTACACAGCAAGCCCCTTTACAGGCAGAAAGATTACAAACAAATTCTTTTTCTAAAATATCTTCAGAAACGATGGTTTTATTTAGTTGAAACATTATATAGTTTTATTGCGCAAAGATAGGAAATGATTTATGTTTGCTTAGTCCTTATTTTGATTTTGATTTTTACAAAGGTATCGTTAAAATAAAATGCAACGTGAAACTATATTCATATCTTTGCGTAAAAATTAGAACAAATGATACATTGGAAAGAAATATTTACGATTAGCATGATTCTTTTTGCAGTAATAGATATTATTGGTAGTATTCCTATTATAGTTGATTTAAAAAGCAAGATAGGCCATATCCAATCAGAAAAAGCATCAGTTGTGGCAGGGTTTATTATGATTTTGTTTTTATTTGTGGGTGAAGAAATTTTAACTTTAATAGGTGTTGATGTAAATTCCTTTGCGGTTGCTGGTTCTTTTGTGCTGTTTTTTTTAGCTTTAGAAATGATTTTAGGAATTCGATTATACAAGGAAGACAATCCTACTACCGCATCAATAGTACCTATAGCTTTTCCATTAATTGCTGGTGCTGGAACCATGACTACATTACTTTCATTGAGAGCCGCTTATGATAAAATAAACATTATAATTGCTATAGTTATCAATATTATAGTGGTTTATGGCGTATTAAAATCGTCTGGTAAAATAGAGCGTATACTCGGTGCAAATGGATTAGGGATTATTAGAAAAGTATTTGGGGTTATTTTGTTAGCTATAGCCGTAAAACTTTTTGCGTCTAATGTAAAAGGGTTGTTTTTATAAAAAAAATGAAAAATGAAAATATTTAGTAGTGTTGTAATTGTGTTGGCATTAATTTTAATTGTGTTTAATTTTACAAAAGTAGATTTTGACAATCTGTTTAATGGGGAAAGTTCCGTTGCATTAATTGGAATTGTTTGTGGTTTTTGTGCGATTTTTTTAATGCTTATTTTTTTATTGTCTAAAAAGGTTGAAGAGAAAATAAAAAATAAGTAAAACACGAGAAAAGCAATTGAATAAACTTTTATAGGTGTTTGGGTTTTATGAATCACTACATGCCTAGCCTTTTAATTGAAGACACTCTAAAGCTATAACAAGGTTAGATTGCTTTAGATCTCTGGCTGGCGTTTAAGAAACAGATTGTCAATAATCTCTATGTTTTAAGTAAAAAATAGTGTTTAATTATAGTTTTTATAGAAATATACATAATTAAACTCGTTTCGCTTTATTTTCTTGTAAATTAATTGAGTGAATATCTTATTTTATTTTGTAGATAATGCTTTTTGAACCATTGCATCATTTGAAAGGATGATTTGATAGTACGAATCTTCATCAAATAATTGACGAATAAATTCGGCATACAAATAGTTTTTTGCTTTTTGTTTCTGATTTGTAAAATTAACAGAAAAGCCTTTTAAAGAAATATAATCGGAAAACGTATTTAAGTATTTGTCTTTGGACATTATTTCATTTTTTAATTTTTCTTTGGTTAAACCGCCAAAAAAATTGCGTTTTTGATCTAATTGTTCAAAGACAAAATAACTTATCAAACCTGATTGCATTATTAAAAATGTAGCTTCGTCTCCTTGCTTAGCTTCAAAGGGTACAAAAACATCGGGTGTTATGCCGCCGCCGCCAAAAACAATTCTTCCTTTTTTAGTTTTAAATTTTAAACTGTCTGCTATCTTTATACTGTCTGCTTCGTATAATTCACCGCTTTTGAAGCGTTTTTCAAATTCATTGAAGTAGCCTTCTGCTTTATCGTCGTATGCTTTTTGAATAGACCTTCCTGATGGCGTGTAGTAACGAGCAACTGTTAAACGAATCATAGAGCCATCACCAAGAGGCATTTCACGTTGTACTAACCCTTTGCCAAAAGAGCGTCTTCCTACAATTGTACCTCTATCATTATCTTGTATGGCTCCTGCTAAAACCTCACTTGCTGAAGCGCTATTTTCATTAATTAAAATGGTGACTTTCCCTGTTTCAAAAGCGCCTTTACTTGTGGCATAGGTGTATTCTGTATTTCCTTGCTTGTTGATGGTTTTTACAATTAATTCGTTATTGGGCAAAAATTCATCTATCATTTCTGAGGCTATCTCGAGATAACCCCCGCCGTTGTCGCGCAAATCAATAATCAATTCTTGTGCACCCTTATTTTTTAAATTTAAAATGGCTTTATGAAATTCGTCAAAAGTGGTTTCGGCAAATCTGTTCACTTTTATATAACCTATTTGAGCGTTAATTAATTTGGCTATATCAACACTTTTTATAGGGATAATATCCCTTACTATATTGACTTTAAATTTTTTGTTTGAAGATTTACGATAAACTGTCAATTGAATTTTTGACCCTTTATCCCCTTTTAGTTTGGAAATTAATGTTTCTGTAGAATGTTTTTTGTTAAACAGCTGAAAATCATCAACAAATAAAATTCTATCTCCGGCTTTTATACCGGCTTTGTATGATGGCCCTTTGTAAACAGGTTTTATTACTACAAGAGAGTCTTTGTACATATAAAAATTAATTCCTATGCCTACGAAGTCTCCTTTCATATCTTGATTTACTTGCTCAAAATCTCTTTTTGATATGTAAACGGAGTGTGGATCTAGGCTTTCTAAAATACGGTTAACTGTTACATCAACAATTGAGTCGGTATTCACATTGTCTACGTATTCATTTTCAATAAAATTTAATAATTTATTTATTTTTTGCGTTTTTGTGTTTTTGGAAAACTGTGCCTTTGGCAAAAAATTTGTAATAAAATTTCCCAATATTAGCCCAATAGCAATTGCTAGGCCTATAATTATAGGAATAAAAATTTTATTGATTTTCATTATTTTAAGTCCTCCATTAATTCTACTTCTACCCCGGCTTTTCTTAAAAAATCTAACCCTGTAGAGTCTTTATATTCTTGGCTATAAACTACTCTTTTTATTCCTGATTGGTGAATTAATTTACTACAATCTCTACATGGAGACAAAGTGATGTATAGTGTTGCTCCTTCACATGATTGTGTTGAACGTGCTACTTTTAGTATGGCATTCGCTTCGGCATGAAGAACATACCATTGTGTATTATTGTCATCGTCTTCACAGCAATTTTCAAACCCTGATGGTGTTCCATTATAACCGTCAGAAATAATCATTCTATCTCTAACTATAATTGCTCCAACTTGTTTGCGTTTGCAATACGACAATTGCCCCCATTCTTTTGCAATTCTTAAGTAGGCCTTATCGTATTTTATTTGTTTATTTAACATATTATTATCTGTTCCAAATTTGATTTTTAATTATCGTAGGTAAAACTACGCCAATTACAAATGCTGACATAACCAAAGCCCAATCTTTTTTTGAAAATCTAAAGAAAATTTGTGTGACATATGCTATAATTAAAACAGCTAATACAATAATAAGTTGAGCCGCTTCTATGCCAAGTGCAAATTCTAAAGAAGGCACTAATTTGTCGGATGCATTTCCTGGCAAAATGGCCTTAAAATAATTTGAAAACCCTAATCCGTGAATGATCCCAAAGAGTAAGGTTATAACGCCTATAAATGATATTGTATTTTTATTTTTTAAGGTTTTACCGGCTGTTATTAAATGGTAAAATGCTGTAACAAAAATTGTTACAGGAATAAGAAATTCAATAAAAATTGAGTTTACTTGGATTAAATTATAAACAGCTAAAATTAATGTAAATGTATGCCCAATAGTAAAAAGGGATACCAAAAGTAAAACTTTTTTCCAATCATTAAAAGTGTATGGAATCATTAATGCTATTAAAAACAATACATGGTCGTATGCATTAAAATCGAGAACGTGGTCTAATCCGACTTTAAAATAAATCCAAAATTCTGACATTTTTATTTTTTTTGTGATATCAAAATTACAATATATATTTTAGAATTTTTTAAAGAAAACTAAAAGGTTGTAAATAATTTTAATTAAATTCCAAATAAAAGTATATTTGCATTTTAAAACTAAACATTATGTCATTTTCAGATTTATTTGATAACGAATTTAAGAATAGAAACAAAGGTCATTTTTCTGCAATTGTAAGAGTTGCGTTGTCTGATGGTCAAATTACTATTGAAGAAAAAAAATTTTTAGACAAATTAGCCGTTAGGTTAGAAATTTCTCAGGCAGAATATGAAGAAATATTAGAAAAGCCTACAAAATATCCTATTAATCCTCCTGTTTTACATACACAAAGGTTAGACCGACTATATGATTTATCGCGAATGGTTTTGGCAGATCACGTTTTAGGCACAAAAGAGAAAGCGCTTTTAACTCGTTTTGCTTTAGCGTTAGGGTTTACACCAAGTAATGTGTCTTATATTGTTGATAAAGCATTGTCATTGTTAGACTTAAATGTAGACTTAGATACATTTTTATATGAAATGACACATATGAATAAATAAAACGGTTTAATATTATATGTTAAAAATAAAAAGAGGACAGTTTAATTATTGTCCTCTTTTTATTTTTAACACTTTATTAATTGAAGTAAATAAACTTTCAAATGAAATTGGTTTAACCAAATAGTCCGCTACGTTTAATGAACTGCTTAACTCTTTATCTTTATCTATATCATAAACGCTTAAGGCAATTATTTTTGTCTTTTTTAAATGCATATCATTACCTATAAATTTAATAGCGTCAAAACCGCTCATTATTGGCATGTGTAAATCCATTAAAATTAAGTCATAGTGCTCTTTTTTGGCCATTTCAACAGCTTGCTGACCATTTGATGCGACATCCATATAAAAACCTCCGTGATTGATTAATAGCTTCATTAAAATTAACTGATAAACCTCATTATCATCTGCTATTAAAACGTTAAATTTCTTTTGTAAATCTATTTTTACAAACTTAGGTTGAATCTTGGTTGAGTTTCGCATATTAATACTAATCTCAAAAGGGAGAGTTATTTCGAAAGTAGAACCTTCGTTTACTTTTGAATTAAAAGAAAAGGTTCCTTTCATTAGTTTTATAAGGTTTACAACTATAGACATCCCTAAACCAGAACCCTGAATATCTTGATCATGCAGCTTTTCAAAACTTTCAAATTTATCGTTACTACCTTTCTTAAAACCAATTCCCGTGTCTTTTACAATAAATTTTAATCTTACCCTCTTTGCCCTTCGGTAATCCAAATTTATTTCAAAAACTACTTTGCCACTATCAGTATATTTGTATGCATTGTCAAGAAGGTTTTGTATTATTTGTAAAATTCTATTAAAATCACCTATTAAAAATTTAGGAACATTGTTTGATTTTTTAATTTCAAAATGAATGTTTTTTAAAATGAATTTTTCCAAATATACACGCTCAACATTTTTTATCAATACATCTATGTCAAATGAATTGTTTTCTATATTTAATTGACCATATTCTATTCTAGACAAATCAAAAACGTCGCTTACAAGCCTGTTCATGTGAGACATAGATTCTCGGATTGTAACAATTAATTCTTTTTGTTCGTTAGAAAGGTTTTCTTTTCTAAACAATTCTAACAATCCGATTACCCCTGCTATTGGCGTTTTTAAATCATGACTTATATTTGCTATAAATTTGTTTTTAAATGTTTTTTCTTGGATTAACTTTTTATTTTTTTGGTTGGTATAAAAATCCGTAATGAACAATGTGTTTTTATCTTGGGTTACCTCTTCAATTTCATTGTAATAGTCTGATTTATCAAAAATAAGCATAAATGGCTTTTGATTACTAGAGCCTGTATTAATAATGATATCAACAATTAAATTTATTTTGTTTATTTCTAATACTATTGTTTTGAACGTTTTTTGAGTAGGATTTTGTGAAATAATTTCTGCGAAAAACTCAAAAAAAGGATGTATTTCAAATATTGTTTTTGCATTTTTAACCGGAAACAAAATATCATTTGAGGCAATTATAGTTCCGTCATGGTCAAATTCTATGGTTTGAACAGCCTTATTTAAATATGCTTCTATTGTTTTTGAAATCATAAACTATGTAATATATTTATTCCCATTTGATTAAAAATAGCGTCAACATTATCCCTTGTTTTAGCACTTGTAAAAAAATCTATAGGATCGTGAAATTCTGTTAAAAATTCATCTTTATCAATTAAGTCTAACTTGTTTGCAATGGTAAGCAACTGCGCTTTTGGGTAATTTGTTTTTAAATAATTTATTTCGCTATCTATATTCATATATGTAGAGCTTCTTGTAGGATCAATAACATAGATAAACCCCGCAGTACCTATTAAGTATGATTTTCTAATTTTTTTAATAGAATCTTTTCCTTCTAAATCCCATATAACAAAGCTCAATATTGAGTTGTTTATTTTTATTTCTTTTTTGAATACATGAGCACCAATGGTTACTTTGTAGTCTTCAGAAAAAACATCGCTTACAAGCCTTCTAATCAAAGATGATTTTCCAACACCAAAATGGCCTATTAACACTATTTTTTTAGAATTAATCATTGAATAAGGTTTCTATAAATTTATTAGTCCTATTAGTTTTTCCTATTATTTCTTCTTTTTTGTTTTTGGAAGCAAAATTTAAAATTTTATCTTCTAATTTATCTTTAATTTCTGAATTAAAAGGGCCTGAAATTACTGCAGCAACATAATAAGACGATATATTTTGAATGTATATGTTATAAAACTCATATTGAATAAGTTCTAAACTTTGTGCTTCTTTTGTAAAAGCGTCTTCAACAAAGCTTTTAATTGCTGTTAGCATTCCGGCTATCATGTCTTTGTCAATATTTTCTTTAACTTTTGAAACATTTGCAATTAACAAACCAGAACCTTTTTCAATAATAAAAACTTGTTCAACTTTAGTTTTGCCCAGTTCAGAAAGTATTCTTTTTTTTTCTGGAACCCCTGTTAAAAGCACTTTTATTTTTCGTGCCATTTTTTTAAAGGAAAATCTGTTTTTAGCTTGATTATTAATACTATCTGTTAATTTTTTAATTTCTTGTTGAATGTATTTTTTAATCATTTTACCAATAATAGGAAACAACACATCAACCACTTGATCTTGAGATTCTCTTATTTGTGTTTTTAATGCCTCTGTTATTATGGGGCTCTGTTTTAAAGGAATTTCTGCTATATAAGTTTCAATTTTTTTATTTATAATTGGTTCCAGTTTTTTAGAAAGCAACTCTTGATCATTTGTGTTTTTTTCTAACACTTCGATTTTTTCAAAAATATCAAACGCTAATTTTCTGTCCTCGCTTAGAAGTATATCTTTTAGCCTTATTAATTTTTCTGAATCATTCATTTTAAAACATTAATAGTTCAATATTTTTTCTCCCATAGAAACTAATAAAGAGCCTAATTCCTTTTTGTTTACTTTATTGTGATTTAATTCTTCTGCTTTTTCATTTAATTTATCATCTAATTCTGTAATTCTTATGTTTAAATCGGTTGATAAATTATCAATGGTTGTTGAAAGTTCTAAATGGGTATTTTCAATCAAAGCCTGTATTTCTTCTTTTCTTTTTTCAATATGCTTTTTAATAGTATCAAATTCAGAATCAATCTGTTGAATCTGTTCTCCAAAAATTAAATTCTTTATTGTTTCTAACCGTTGAGCAGATTCATTTTTGCTTGCTGTATCAATATTTATTTGATTGTTTATTTTATTAGTCATATTTGGATAGGTTTTTATTGGTGTTTCAAACTTGTTTTTGTTATCAATATTATCAAAATATTAAACAATGAAATAGATGAATTTATTTCATGAACTCTTCTGCTTTACATACCATATTATAACTCCCGCAGAAAAACGGAACTCTTTGATGCAGCTCTGTAGGTTCAATTTCCATAATTCTAGTATGACCGTCAGAAGCTTTTCCACCAGCTTGTTCTGCTAAAAAAGCCATTGGATTACATTCATATAACAAACGAAGTTTCCCTTTTGGTGCTTTAGAACTTGTAGGATAAATATATATACCTCCTTTTATCATATTTCTATGAAAGTCAGAAACTAAACTTCCTATATATCTCGACGTATAAGGTCTATCACCTTCCTCAGCTTGGCAGTATTTTAAATAATCTTTTACTCCTTGTGGAAATTGTATATAATTACCCTCATTAATTGAATAGATGTTTCCGTCTTTAGAAAATTGCATGTTAGGATGTGATAGGTAAAATGTTCCAATTGCTGGATTTAAAGTAAAGCCGTGAACACCGTGGCCTGTTGTATATACTAGCATTGTTGAGGTACCATAAATAACATAGCCTGCCGCAACTTGGTTTACCCCTTTTTGAAGAAAATCTGCACTTGTTACAGGAGTTCCAACAGGAGTAACTCTCCTAAAAACAGAAAAAATTGTTCCTACAGAAACGTTTACGTCAATATTTGAAGAACCGTCTAAAGGATCCATTAATACTACATATTTATTTTGATTATTTTCATCTAAACTGTTAATTGAAATAAACTCTTCTTCTTCTTCTGAAGCAATACCACAAACAATATTTCTATTTATTAAGGTCTGAATAAAAGTTTCATTTGCAAATACGTCTAATTTTTGTTGGTCTTCACCTTGTACATTCTGTTCACCTACTGCTCCTACAATGTCAACTAGCCCTGCCTTATTTACTTTATAATTAACTACTTTGGCCGCTAATCGAATTGAATTTATTATCCTTGATAACTCTCCTGTTGAATATTGAAAAGATGTTTGATTTTCAATAATAAATTCTCCTAATGTCTGATTTTGACCTTTCATCTATGTTGGTTATTTTATTTTCACAAATATCGCGTTTTTTACGCTACAATAAACACTTTGTCCTAAAAAAAATACATTTAATGTTTTTTTGACAAAAAAAACTAAATAAATGCATGATTATTTGATTATTATATATTTTTTTTACTAAGGAAAACCCATGTACTATTGAGAAACAACATAATTTGAAAGACTTGAACGTTACTGGTTTAAATATATCAAAATAATGCCTTTTTTTATACAAAAATGTTTTTTTTTTGATTTTTCTTGTTAAAAGACAAAAATGGTTAAAAAATTTTGCACAAAAAAAGATTAAATGGTTAAAAAAAATTTCCAAGACATATCAATTTGAGGCAATATTTATTTATTTTATATTAGATAAGTCTGATTGTTTTTTAAGCACCCTTTTCTTAATAAGGGTTAGGTTTCAACTAAAAAAGCAACAAATTTTTTATAACAAAAATTTAAAATTTGTGAATCTGTTTAAAATTTGATTTTTATGAAAACAATTCTTTAATTTTGTTTTATGAAAATAAGAAAAGGAACGCCAAATGATATGCAAGCCGTACTTGAATTAATTGTTGAGCTAGCTGTATTTGAAAAAAGCCCCAATGCAGTAATCGTTACTAAAGAAGATTTAATACGAGACGGGTTTTCTTCTACTCCTTTGTTTTATACTTTTGTTGCAGAAAATGAAGAAGGTGTTATCGGCATTGCGCTCTATTATTATCGATACTCAACATGGAAAGGAAAAACCTTACATCTCGAGGATCTAGTTGTTAAAGAAAGGAGCCGTGGAACAGGAGCCGGTTTTGCACTTTATCGTGAAATTATAAAACAAGCCAAAATTGATAAGGTAAGAAGAGTTGAATGGAATGTTTTAGATTGGAATGAAAATGCTATAGCTTTTTATGAAAAATCTGGAGCAAAGGTGCTTAAAGATTGGTATGTGGTTCAAATGGATGAAGTTGGAATCGATAATTTTATAAAATTTTAAAACGTATTCAAGAATGAAAATATTCAAATTTGGTGGTGCATCTGTAAAAGATGCTGAAGGGGTAAAAAACGTTTTATCTGTGTTAAAACAAGTTGGTCATGAAAATGTTTTGGTTGTTATTTCTGCCATGGGGAAAATGACAAATGCTTTAGAACTTGTAAATCAAACATATTTTGAAAAATCTAGTGAATTTAATGCTGCACTACAAGAAGTAAAAAAATATCACAATCAAATATTGATGGATTTATATGAAGATGAAAATCATGAGGTTTTTTATGATGTAAATAGTCATTTGTCTGATCTAGAATATTTTTTGAGAAGCAATAAATCACCAAACTATAATTTTGTTTATGGTCAAATTATAGGCTATGGAGAAATCATATCGACCACTATAGTAAGCCATTATTTTAACGAACAAGGCTTAAAAAATAAATGGATAGACGTAAGAGACTTTATTAAAACAGATGCTAATTACAGAGAAGGAAACGTTGATTGGGATCAAACCCAAAAGTTGATTACTAAAGGTATTGAAAAGAAAAGTTTAAATATTACACAAGGTTTTTTAGGCTCAGATGAAAACAATTTTACAACAACTTTAGGAAGAGAAGGTTCTGATTATACTGCTGCTATCTTTGCTTATTGTTTAAATGCGGAAAGTGTAACTATTTGGAAAGATGTGCCAGGCGTAATGAATGCAGATCCGCGGTTTTTTGAAAATGCCCTTTTATTAAATCAAATTTCATATCGCGAGGCTATTGAATTAGCTTTTTATGGTGCAAGTGTCATTCACCCTAAAACATTACAGCCGCTTCAAAGAAAAGAAATTCCGCTTTTTGTGAAATCATTTATTAATCCCCTCTTAGAGGGTACTCAAGTATCAAAAGGAGCTGATTTAGATCCTGAGATTCCTTGTTTTATTATTAAAAAAAATCAATTATTACTCTCATTATCGTCAATAGATTTTTCTTTTATGATGGAAGATCACATGAGTGAAATTTTTGCTTTATTTGCCAAATATAAAATCAAAGTAAACTTAATTCAGAATTCTGCGATTAGTTTTTCGGTTTGTATTGAAGATAAATACGGCAATTTTGATGTTTTAAAGCCCCATTTGGCTAAAAAATTTGTGATTAGTTTTAATGAAAATGTATCGCTATATACTGTTAGACATTTTAATGAGGAAGCTAAGGAAATTGTTGAAAAAAATAAAACTATTTTATTGAAACAAATTTCTCATGGCACATTACAAGTTGTAACTAAAGAGTAATATTTTTTTCAAAAGTTTTTGAAGATAAATGTCTTAAAACGACAAGAAAAAAAGACTGAATGCCTTATTGCCTTGCATACAAAACAATATTTCTAAAACCCAAAAATTATACTACTTTTGATTATTGTGAGTTATAGTATTTATGGGTAACAAATGGTTTATAGTGTTTTGTTTTTTTGTGGTTTCGGGCATTTTTGCTCAAGAAACACAATCCCTTTTTAAATCAAAAGAAATTTTAATTTCAAAAGATTCTATTATTCTAGAAAAAGCAAGTCTCAACAAAAGATTTTTTGAAATATTAAATAAAAAAGGATCCCCTATTGATTCTGCTTTTTACTATATAAATTATAAAACAGGGAAACTGTTTTTTAAAGAATCTTTTAAGTCCAAAGACACATTAGAAGCTAAATATCTCGTTTTTCCATCTTTTTTAACTAAAACCTATTCCATATACAATGAAGAAAAGGTGGTTTCGAACAAAGCTGGGCAACTATTTGCAATAAAAAACACAAACAAAAATGAGTTTAAACCTTTTGATGGTTTAAATACCAACGGAAGCATTACAAGAGGCCTAACAATGGGTAACAATCAAAATGCTACTGTAAAATCAAACCTAGACCTTCAAATTTCTGGAAAATTATCAGACAAAGTTGGCTTACGAGCTTCTATTCAAGACAGTAATATTCCTTTGCAAGATGGTGGATATTCACAAAAATTAGATGAGTTTGACCAAGTTTTTATTGAATTGTTTTCAGACAAATGGAACATACGAGCAGGAGATTTATTTTTAGAAAACCGCCAAAATTCTTTCTTAAATTTTAACAAAAAAGTTCAGGGTATAAATTCTCACTTTACATTTGGGTCAGAAGATAACAAAACAGATGCTTTTGCTTCGATAGCTTTGGTAAGAGGACAATATGCTAGGAGTTCTTTTACAGGTCAAGAAGGTAATCAAGGCCCTTATAAATTAACAGGCAATAACGGTGAATTATATGTGTTGGTCATTTCTGGATCTGAGCGTGTTTTTGTAAACGGCGTTTTATTAACTCGTGGAGAAAACAAAGACTACACAATTGATTATAATGCTGGAGAGGTTGTTTTTACTTCGTTATTCTCGATAACTTCAGAAATGCGTATCAATATAGAGTATCAATATTCAGAAAGAAACTACACACGTTTTATAACGTATACAGGTGTAACACATGAAACTAAAAAATGGTCAATTGGCGGTTTTTTATATTCCGAAAATGATGTAAAAAACCAACCTTTGCAACAAAATTTATCACAAGAACAAATTACTGTTTTGCAAAATGCAGGAGACAATTTATCGTTGATGAATGCCCAATCTGCATATTTAGACAGTTATTCTGAAAATAAAGTTTTGTATAAAAAAGGAATCGTTAACGGTTCTGAAATTTTTGAATATTCAAACAATCCTGATGATGAATTGTACAGCGTGCGTTTTAGTTTAATAGGAGTAAATCAAGGGAATTATATTTTAGCTAATACTCAAGCTATTGGAAAAATATATGAATATATTGAACCGGTTAACGATATTCTTCAAGGAAACTATGAACCAATTATTCAATTAGTTGCGCCAACAAAAATTCAAATAGCCACAATTTTAGGCGCCTATAACCCATCTGAAAAAACAAGTTTTGATTTTGAGTTTGGAGTGAGTGCTAATGATCTCAATTTATATTCTGTTCTAAATGACGATGACAACAATGGCATTGCTGGTAAGGCAAGTTTTAAACAAAGACTACTGTCTAAAAAAACGACCCTTGATGCTTTTGGAAATTTTCAGTTTATCCAAAATGATTTTAAAACCATAGAACGCTTGTTTACTATAGAGTTTAATAGAGATTGGAATTTAACTACGCCTATGGGAAATCAACGTTTATTAACATCTGGATTTCATTTAAAATTCAACACAAATGGTTTTGTAAAATATCAATTTGAAAACTTGGCTTTTTCTAAAAATTTTTCTGGAACAAAACATAGCTTCTTGGGAAATTATAAATACAAAAATTTAACGATTTCAAACATGAGTAGTTCAATGAAAAGTGATGGAGATTTTTCTAATTCTGAATTCATAAGACACCAAACCACAGCAAAATATCAATTTAGGAAAAACTGGGTTGGCAGCAAGATTAATTTGGAAGATAATTCTGAAAAAATAATTGAAACTAATACTTATTCATCTTTAAGTCAAAAATTTATTGAATATGGTGCTTTTATTGGTCGTGGAGACACAACCCAAGTTTTTGTAGAATTAGGGTATTTGCAGCGAAAAAATGACAGTTTACAAAACGGAAATGTTCAACGTGTAAATCGTTCAGATTCTTATTATTTGAATTCACAAGTAATAAAAACAGACCAAAGAAATTTAGAAATTTATGTAAAATATCGAACCTTAAGTTATAATGATTTAAGTAAAAAAGAAGAGCCTTCTTTAAACTCTAGAATTGTATATAACGACAGGTTTTTTGATCAATTAATTCAATTATCTACAATTTATGAAAATTCTTCTGGAACAATTGCACAACAAGAGTTTACGTATTTAGAGGTGGAACCCGGACAAGGAGTTTACACGTGGAACGACTATAACAATAACGGGATTCAAGAATTACAAGAATTTGAGATTGCTCCTTTTGTAGATTTGGCAAAATATGTGCGCGTATATTTACCTAATCAAGTATTTATTCGAACACATCAAAATAAATTTTCTCAAGCATTGACTTTTAATTTAAACCAATGGCAAAACAAAACAGGGTTTTTAAAGTTTATATCCCGGTTTTACAATCAAAGCTCATTGCTCGTCGACAGAAAAATCATTAGAAACGCAAACAATTTTGATTTAAATCCATTTTCTAAGTACGATGAAAATGTAATAGGATTAGAAAGTAGCTTTAGAAACAGTTTGTTTTTTAATAGAGGTAAACAAAACCACTCGTTTACTTATAATTTTTTAATAAATGATGCCAAAAATTTACTCTCTGTTGGTTCTGTTGAAAACAAAGCTAAATCCCATCAATTTCAATATCAGCATTTAATAAAAAAATTATGGCTTTTTTCTTTGTCTGGTAAAACTATACTTAGTGAGTCCATATCTGAGAACTATGGTAATAAAAATTTTAAAATCAATGGTGTACAGGTGTTTCCAAAAGTTTCTTATTTGTACTCAAAAAATGCCAGTTGGGATATTTTTTATGAATTTCAAAATAAAAAAAATAAAATAGGTGTGCTTGAACGGTTAACACAAAGCCGTTTTGGAACATCATTTACAATCAATAGTGATAAAGGATTTAGTTTCAATGGCGAATTTTCGCATTACAACAATTTATTTGATGGTAATTCCTTATCGGCAGTCGGTTTTCAAATGCTAGAAGGGCTTCAAGTTGGAAAAAATCAAACTTGGCGGTTATTGTTGCAAAAAAAAATAACAACTTATTTAGACATTAATTTTAACTACTTGGGTAGAAAAAGTGAAACCTCTAAAGCTATTCATACAGGAAGTGTGCAGTTAAGAGCTTACTTTTAGTATTACTGTGGAGAAGATGGGATTCGAACCCACGACTTCTTGCCTGCCAGGCAAACACTCTAACCAACTGAGCTACATCCCCAAATGTGAATTTAAAATATTCCGCAAGATATAAAAATAAATTAGTTTTATATATTTTCATTACTTTTACGTTTTAAAATAAAACAAACAATGCGCATTCTTTTATTTATTTCCCTTTTTTTTTCACATTTTATTTTTGCACAACTTAGCAACAAGCACTGGATTCCACCAATACACGCAAGAGACGCCTCTGTTGTGTCTGATCATTACCTTTACCTTTCTACGCCAAACCCAATTCCTTTCCTAGTTAATATTACCTATGGTAACGGAACAGCTATTCAAGGATCTCCTTTTACAATATCACAAGGAAACCCACAAACAATTCAAATTGGTTCTGGCCAACCTTCTGCAATGTTTATGGACATACAAGATGTAAATATACCAACAGATTCTGGTGGTTTAGTACTTACAGGAACAGAGGATTTTTATGCAACTTTTAAGGTTCGGTCTCAAAACCATGCTGAAATATTAGTGTCAAAAGGAATTCCGGGAATTGGTACTAGCTTTAGATTGGGTAGTTTGCCACAAAATAATACAGGTTTTTCAAGAAATTTTGTTTCTAGTTTTATGGCAACCCAAGACAACACAACCGTAACGGTTTCTGATTATAATAACGGTGTTGTTTTTGCCTCAGGTAGTGGTGATATTAATTTAGATTCTCAAACTTTTAGTTTAAATAAAGGCCAATCTGTTGTTTTATCTGGCTATTCTGATAACAGTCCAAATTTAACTGGATTTGTTGGAGCTTTATTAGCTTCAGATAAACCTATAGCAGTTGTTACAGGAAATGCCCTTGCGGGAATGTTAAGCCAAAACGATGGGCAAGATTTTAATTTAGACCAAATAGTGTCTGTCGAAGAGGTTGGGGTAGAATATATAATTGTTAAAGGAAATGGAAGTGATAATTCTGAATTGCCTCTAGTTATAGCAACACAAGATAATACAGATGTGTTTGTAAACGGAAGTGTTACACCTATTACTAATTTAAATGCAGGTGATTATTTTTTAATCCCATCTTCAAATTACCAAGGATCGAATAACAATCAAAATATATATGTTACATCTAGCAGCCCCATTTATATGTATCAAATATTAGCCGGTTCACAAAGTGATGCTACAAACGGCCTTAACTTTATTCCTCCGTTGAGTTGTTTTTTTCAAAAAAGTGTAGACTTAATACCTAGTATAAACACTATTGGGAACACTAATTATTCTGCCGATATTATTGCTTTAACGTATGCAAATGCCATAGTTTCTATTAACGGAACCCCTACGTCATCTGTTTCCCAATCTGTTCAAGGATCTGCGCAATGGGCTACATATAGAATTCCTGGTTTTTCTGGAAATGTGGTTGTAGAATCTACCGGACCATTAGCCGTTGGTGTTTTTGGAGCTTCTGGGGCCGCTGGGTTTTCGGGATATTATTCCGGTTTTGGAAGTGAGCCAAAAGATACTGAAACTATTCTTTGTTCAAGTGGTACAACAAATTTATTAGATGAAATTGAAGGTAATCCTGCTTCAGGTGGAACTTGGACTCCGCCACTATTTTCTGGAACTGATTTTTTTGATCCAAATAATGATTTGCCGGGCATTTATAATTACTCGTATATTGGCGATTGCTCTATTATTGATGTTGATATTACCGTTTCTGTTGAACAAGCTCCTTTTGCCGGAAATGATACAAATTTAACTGTTTGTAGAACGGATACTCCTGTTGATTTATTTCTCTTACTAGGCGCGGGTGTAACAAATGGAGGTATTTGGTCTCCCACTTTGACAAGTGAAACAAGTTTATATGATCCTGCTGTTGATGTTTCAGGAAATTATACGTATACTATTGCGGCCAATGATGTCTGTGATGAAATTATAGCTACAATTACAGTCCTTAATAATCCTATACCAACTATTGCTGCAATTACCAATTTGGAAGCTTGTGATGACGACATAGATGGAGACGATACAAATGGTTTTGCAACTTTTAATTTATCATCTAAAACCACCGAAATTTTAAACGGACAAAGCGGTGTTGCTATAACCTATCACATCAATCAATTGGATGCAAACGCAAATATTAACCCATTGAACAACTACTACTCAAATTCGCAATCGGTTTATGTTCGTTTAACCAATACAAGTACAAATTGTTTTAACATTACTTCATTTAATTTAATAGTAAACCCAATTCCTTTTGTAAGCCAAGCTGTTAATTTAAAACAATGTGATACCGATGTAGATGCAATAGCCGATTTTAATTTAAATTTTGCTCAGCTTTTAATTTCGTTGGATACAAGTCTTGTTTATTCGTTTTATACAACTTTGTTAGAGGCACAAAATGGGACTAGCCCAATACTTAATACACAAACGTATACCGCTGCAAATAATAGCGTTGTATGGGCCATTGCCGTAAATACAAACGGTTGTAAAAGTAGAATTATACAGGTAAATTTATTGGTTTCAACTACTGTTCCTGTAACCAATATTGTTTTAGAAGAATGCGATGTTTTTATTGACGCTAATGACCCAAATAATGATGGATTTGATTATTTTGATTTAACTGGCGCTTCTTCTCAAATACTGTCTCAATTTCCTGTGGGTCAAAGCCTACAAGTTTCTTTTTATGAAAATGTGTCCGATGCTTCTGCCGGACAAAACGAAATAAACACATCTATTCCTTATAGAAATAGCATTGCAAATAACCAATTATTATGGGTAAGGGTAGACAGCAGTGTCAACAACGAATGCTTTGGTTTAGATCAATACGTTAATTTGATTGTAAATCCGCTTCCGGCAATTAACTTGGGCTCTGACTTTAATATTTGCTTAAATCCTTATACGGGTAGTGGCTTTCAAACTATTAATGCTACTCCAATTAGTCCAGGAAATTATAGCTATACCTGGACGCCCACAAACCCTACAATAAATTCTTTTGGAAACCAATCTGCCGTTTATACTGTTACGCAATCTGGCACATATAGTGTGGTTGTTAAAAACACAGATACAAATTGTACTGAAACAGATAGCGTTAGTGCTTCTTTATCTTCGGAGCCAGAAAGTGTAAGTGCCATATTAACTACTCCTTTTTTCTCACCAGGGTTAGCGTCCATTGAAGCCTTGCCTGTAGGAGGTTATGGTGTTTATGAATATAGCATAGATAGTGGATTAAGCTGGCAACCTAGTTCCGTTTTTAATGGATTGTTAAATGGTACGTATACAGTATTGGTTAGAGACATTGATAATCAGTGTGGAATAGTAGAATCACAGGCAATACTAACGGTTACCTATCCTGCTTTTTTTACTCCAAATGGGGATGGTTATCATGACTTTTGGAATATTTATGGTTTACTTGATTCGTATGAAGCAAATATCTATATATTTGATCGATATGGTAAATTAATAAAAGAAATTAAATCTAATTCTATAGGTTGGGATGGAACTTTTAATGGCAAACCTGTATTGTCGTCTGATTATTGGTTTAAAGTTCAATACACTCAAAATGAAATAAGGCAAGAATTTAAATCGCATTTTGCTTTAATACGTTAACGAAAAACCCAAAAATATTATAGTATGAAAATACAATTTTTTGTTTTTTTTATTTTTATTTTTGTTTTTGTTTTTGTTGGATGTAAAAAAGAAGAGACTGCTAGTATAGTAAAATTTGAAACAAAAAACATGTCTTATAGGGATGCTGAAATAAACAAAAAAGTTTATGCCATAAATTCTGAAATTACTAATGATAAGATTATGGGTATTTGGACAACTGGGGAAAGCAGAAATGCAACTTTTGAAATTAAATCTAATTCCATTTATTACGTTGACAACTTTAAGGATTATCGCTATGAATTAAATAACGATACAATTGAAATAAAATATTCAGATTATACTTATCGTGCGAAAATTTTTCTGAAAAATGACACTTTGATCATGAAATCAAAAGAATATAGCCTTGCGAAATACTGGCGTTTTAAAGAATGACTATCGCTAACTGCTCTTTTAAACGATAGTAAGCTTCCGATTCTTGCTAAAGTTAAATTTCTTAGGTTTTTTTTAAGATTTTACTTGGGTGTATATGTAAAAAATCATTGTAACTGATGCAAAATGACAAATAAAAAGGATAGTTTTAAAACTATCCTTTTTTAATGCGAAAATTATTTATTTAAAACGAAGTGCTTAACGAAACCGAAATGCCTTTGCTTTCTGGAACAAACCTACAAACACCACCAACACAAACTAAACCACCTCTTTGTCTGCCATAGTTTAAGGCAACTCTTGAGGAGCCTTTTCTAAAACTTCCTCCTAGGTTATAGTAATGAATTTGTTTCTCTTTTAATTTATTACCATAGTTGTACATGTCGTAGATATAAAAAGACAGTTTGGAATTGAAATTAAATTCAACTGTTGCTCCAGCCCAATTTTTTAAATCTGCATCAGCCCATAAGTGCTCTGCTTGAATCCGAATAGATTTTGATGTGTTAAACTTATATGAAACATCTCCTGCTATAACATTAGTTTTAACTAATTCACCGCCAACTAATAAGCGTTGGTCATAATATTGATTGACATACATAATGTTACCGTGAAGACTCTTGTTTAGTTTTTTAGTAACTTCGATGTTAAAATCTGAAAAGTATTTTTGACTAACTCCAAAGAAATTAGTACTGTAATATTTTGGATTGTATTTATACTCTCCTGGTAAATTATACCAACTCGAATAATTAACTGCTACTTTTGTGCCATATTTACCTCCAATTTTGCTGCCTTTTTCAAAAGTATAAAACACATCTATTTGACCTCCGGTTTCTCCAGCTTTCATTATTGTTGGATCAATATAATCAATTCTGTTTTGAGCTTGATGAACATAAATATTAGCCAGGTTATAATGATGTTGCTTGGTTAAAGCTGGAACAAAATTTAATATCTTATCATTATAGTTAATACTAGTCGAGCCTCCGTTTTCTGGATAAACATCGGGTTCCCTTTCAGAATAAAAACTCATGTTTTCTATTCTTCTTAAAGTCAGATCAACTCCTAATCCTTTTTGTGAATAACCTGTATTTAATTGAAAGGCATTCCCTTTTTTTACAAAATTGTTTTCTAATTCATTAAACAAAATTGTAGCATCTTTTGATTTTGTACTGTGTTCAAATGATGCGTAAAAAGATTTATAGCTGTAATCCAATCTGCTTGAAAATGCATTTGTTAAAGCGTCAAATTCAGGTTGCTCTATTTTAATTTCATCTTGTCTGCCAACATAGCTAAACCCAATAGAGACATCAGAAAATTCTAATTTTAAAACCTTAGAAAGATTAAAATTAGAGTTAAAAGCAATTATTTTACCCTTAGAAACATCAAATCCGCTTCTTTGTTGACCAGCTAATGCTGTTAATCTTATGTTGTCCGAAGGAGTGTAAATTATTCGTGCTCCTCTAATGGCGTTGTTTATTCCTAAAGCCCTATCCTCCCAAGTTCTCAAAATCATTCCGCTTCCAAACTGCTCATAAATATGACCCGCTGTAACGTCTAATTTATTGGTTTTATAATTGAGATAAAAAGTACCAATATTTGTCCCTTTTAATTTTGGATTGTAATTTAGCAATGCGTTTTTTTCATAACCCTCAGCTAAAATACCCCCAGACAACCTGCCATAATTATAATTTAGGTTTAAATAATTATTAGATCGAAACCTGTTTTCAAAAGCAAAATCTCCTAATTCAGAATCGTCTAAATAATATTGAGAATTAGATTCAATGCCACCAAAAAATCTGCCTTTTATGTCTTCTTGTGCATGCATTTTTACTACGAAACTTATAAAAAAAATGCTTATTAAGTATTTGTAATTCATTATAATTCTTTTAATTCTTCATATAATTCTTCAACAGCTCCATCAGAGTATCCGTTATGGATTTTAACAATTTCTTTATTTTTAACAACTATTAAAAACGGAACATTTGTAATCGATAGTGCTCTTTTAAGGTCTTGATTTTTATCTAGTAAAACGGTATAAGTCCATCCTTTACCGTTAACCATGGGTGTAACTCGCTTTTGAGTTCTTGAATCATCAACCGATACTGCAATTACCTCTACATTTAATTCGTTTTGCCAATCATTATAATATTCATTAATGGCCTGTAGTTCTTGAATACAAGGAGCGCACCATGTTGCCCAAAAAGAAAAAATATATAATTTGTCTTGCTCGACAAAGTCGTTTTTTACATTTAAACTAAGATTATCTAGATTTTTTAATGATATATCTGGCATTTGTTTTTGACCAAATATTGAAAAAGAAATGAATAAAATAAATGCGTACTTCATTGTTAAATTGTTAAATTTTAGCAAACATACAAATAATTTGTACAAAAAAAACTCATATCAAATGCTAATCGGATTTAAATATTTATTAAATAAAAATATTGTATGTTTGTTATATTATTAACTTTTTAACTAAATATATTTATTGTGAATAAAACTTTACTTACTTTTTGCATAATTTCCCTTAGCTCTATTTCTTTTGCTCAAACAATTGTAAGCACTACTTCTCAAAACAAAAAAGTTGTTTTAGAAGAGTTCACAGGGATCCATTGTGTTTATTGTCCGCAAGGCCATGCTATTGCGCAAGGAATGAAGGATGCTGACCCAGATAATGTGTTTTTAATAAATGTTCATGTTGGTGGATATGCAACTCCCTCTGCTGGAGAACCAGACTTTAGAACCCCATATGGAACCGCAATTGCAGGCCAGTCTGATTTAGCCGGATATCCTGCTGGGACAATAAATAGATTTTTGTTTCCTAGTTATTCTCAATCTGCTGGTACAGCTATGAGTAGAAACTTTTGGTCAGCTGCCGGAAACACCATAAAAACTCAAAGTTCTTATGTTAATGTGGCGGTAGAATCTTCTATTAATGTGCAAAACAACCAATTAACCGTTCATGTTGAAGGATATTATACAGGTTCAAGCCCTGTTTCAACAAACAAATTAAATGTTGCCATATTACAAAACAATACCAAAGGACCACAAACAGGAGGTAATGCAGGAAACTTATACAATCATAAACATAGACTCGTGCATATGGTTACAGGTCAATGGGGTGAAAGCATTACAACTACTACAATGGGCACTTTTGTAGACAAAACATATACCTATACATTGCCTGCTAGTTATGTAGGCGTACCGGTAGACATTGCTGAATTAGAAATTGTTGCTTTTGTAACTGAAACACAACAAAATATTATTTCTGGAAATGGATCAACCCCAACATTTACAGGTATTATTGGAAACGATGTTCATTTAACATCTATTGATAATGTTCCAAGTCAATGTATTAACAATATAGCTCCAAAAGTTAGTATTAAAAACATAAGTCAAACTCCATTAACATCATTAAACATTAATTATGATATTAATTCAGAAAACCCACAAGTGTTTAATTGGACTGGAAGCTTAGGTGTTATGCAAACTCAAGAAATTCAACTGCCAGCAATTACCTATTCTATTTTACCAACAAATATAGTCAATGTAACCTTGCCAAGTGATGCCAATAATACCAATAATGTTATAACTACTAGTTTTAATAAATCTGCAGAAACAACAAATAATTTAAATTTATCGATTCAGACAGATGATTGGGGAACAGAATGTTCTTGGAATATTAAAAACTCTTCTGGAGTTGCTGTTCTGAGCGGAGGTCCATACGGCCCTGACCAAAGCCCGGGCAGCTATAACATTCCTATTTCTTTACCTGTTAGTGATTGTTATTCATTTAATTTAATTGATTCTTATGGTGATGGAGGTGGAGCAGTTTCTTTGACTGATTCAAACAACCTTGTTGTGTATTCAACGCCTGGAAATTATGGCTTTGGTGTCTCTAGAGCCTTTGCTATTCAAGGTTTCCTTAATGTAAAGTCAGATGAGTTGGAACATTTTTCTCTTTTCCCTAACCCTTCTAACGGAATAATTTCTATTTTTTCTCCATCTAATGTTGATATTACTATTTCAGACGTTACCGGTAAAATTGTTTTTAATGCAAAGCAGCTTATTAACAGTAGTGAAATAAATTTAACTCATTTAAATAGAGGTGTTTATTTTGCCAAAATAAAATCAGAGACTTCAGAAAAAAACGAAAAAATTATAATAAAATAAATATTTTATGTCTAACCCAATTTCTTAGGTTAGATATAAAAAAAACAATACTATGAAAAAAACACTTTGTGCCTTAGCTTTTTTAACTTTTACATCTTTTTTTGCTCAATTTTCTGTAAATAAACTAGATGGAACACCTATTATAGACGGTGACGTAATAACCTATACGGTCGCTACAGATCCACAATCGAGTTTGGACTTTCATGTTGTTAATACTACTTCCTCACCGATTTTGACTAAAATTCAATTTGTAAGTGCTACATTTTATGATGGCACTAATTTTCAATTGTGTTATGGCACAGACTGTTATGACAATGTTGTTGTTGGTCAATCCTATCCAAATGCTGCATATGAAATACCGGCAAACGGACAAAACGGAAATTTTGATCATTTCTTAAATACAAATGTTGGCGATGGTACTAATTATCCAATGGATTTTGTGTTTAAATTTTATACGCTTGATGCTGCTGGAAATGAAATAGGAGCTGCTATAAATTTCACTTATAGATATAACCCTAACCTAAGCAGCGACTCTTTTGTGTCTGAAATAAAAGAAATCGGTGTTGATTTAAAAAACACATTAGTAGAAAATAATCTTGAGTTTAACGCTGAAAAAAATGTGTCAATTAAATTATTTGACATAAACGGAAAAAATGTTTATAACAATACATTTGAAAGCGGAAATCATCAAATTGATTTAAGCCATTTGTCTTCTAATATTTATTTTTTAAATTTTACTAATGAAGAAAACAAAAAAGCTAGTGTAAAAATCATTAAAAAGTAATACCCATTAATTCTTATGAAGTTTATTAAATTACTTGTTTTATCTTTAATTCTATTTGTTTCAAATTCTTGTTCAGAAAACTATACTGTTCTTGAGTCTGTTGAGTCTATAATTGTTACTGCAGATAATTCATTTTCATTAATTAATGAAACTGTTACACTATCTGCCTATACTTCTACAGGTGAAGATGTTACTGCTGTTTCAGTGTTTTATATAAACAACAATGCTCTAAACAGCAATGTATTTACATCAAATACCATTGGCGAATTTACAGTAACCAGTAGCTATTTAGGAATAATTTCAGCCCCTGTTGTTATTACGTTTCATGATGGTACTCAAGTTAATTTTAGAAAAAGAGTGTTATTAGAAGATTATACAGGTACCTGGTGTGGATATTGTACGCGTGTTGCTTATGCAATTGAACAAGTAAACGCTATTACAGATGATGTTGTTGCTGTTGCGATACACAGATCAAGTTCTATTCCTACAAATTCTAATTATGATCCCTATAATTATGACACGAGTGCCTTAGAGAATCTTTTCCCTATTTCAGGCTATCCAAAAGGGCTAATTAATAGATTTACTCAATGGACAACTCCACAAGAAAACAATTTGGCTCAGGTTACATCGTTAACTCAAGGAGCAAACCCTAAACTTGGCCTTTCTATGAATAATACTGTTGTTGGAAACAATATACTTTTAGATGTCAAAGTAAAGTTTAGCAACAGTTTTACAAACCTAAAGTTAGTCGTTTATGTTTTAGAAAATGGCTTGGTTTATTCTCAAAAAAATTATACCTCGTATTACGGTGGTGTTAACCCAATTACAAATTATGTTCACAACCATACTTTAAGAAGTTGTATTACTGATTTATTTGGAGATTCTATAAATAATACTGAACCTTTTAGTGGCAATGTTTACACTAAATCATTTGACATTCCTGTTCCGGCTAATGTGTCTAATGCTAGTAATATTGAATTTGTAGCTTTTGTTGTAGATGAAAACGGAAATGCATTAAATGTTAGAAAAGCAGCTAAAAATGAAAATCAATCTTTTGAGGAGCTTTAAGTTTTATACTGTTAAGCATTAAAAAAGGCAGTCTTTAATTAGGCTGTCTTTTTTATTTAATAATGCCTCTTTAAAATTGCTATTTTTAGTACATTTGCAGAAATAAAATTACAATGAGCTACATAAGAATAACCAAGGCTTTTAGCTTTGAAACTGGACACGCTTTATATGGCTACGACGGAAAATGTAAAAATGTTCACGGGCACAGTTATAAATTGTCAGTTACAGTCATTGGAAAACCTATTACTGACAAAAACAATGTAAAATATGGAATGGTTATCGATTTTACCGATCTAAAAAAAATTGTTAGAGAAGAAATCGTAGATGTTTTTGACCATGCTACCGTTTTTAATAAAAACACACCACATGTAGAATTAGCGCATGAACTAAAAACACGTGGACATCATGTAATTTTAGTTGAATATCAACCTACAAGTGAAAACATGGTTGTTGATTTTGCAAAAAAAATTCAAAATAGACTTCCTTCACATATTACTTTACACTCTTTAAAGCTTCAAGAAACAGACACCTCTTTTGCAGAATGGTATTTGTCGGATAATTAAAAAAGTATTTAATGATCAATGTATAGCATGATACTCAAGGCTTATGCCTTTCCCAACCGTTATTTTACAAAAACACCCCCTAATTTAGTGTAAATTAGGGGGTGTTTTTTATTGGTGTTGCGCTTGGCATTACACTTTTTTTTCTTATTTCTTTACAATCATAAATTCTGAAC
>NZ_CAWUTS010000004.1:0-6659 GCF_963925415.1 uncultured Flavobacterium sp.
ACTTGTGTATATGGATACTCATTTCTAATTTTTTCTTCAATAACTTTTGAAACCGTAATAATTTTTTTGCTTTTACTGTAAATGGAGTTTGCTAAAAAAATATTTTTAGGAAAATACAATTCGGTCATATAACTTCTAACGGAAACTATTATAGGAGCATTATAAATAAACTTTGATATAAAAAACTCCTGAAATTGAAAACGTTTTACTCTAAAATCAAGAATAAAATCAAATACATTAATGTTAAAAAAACGTTTCATGGCATAAAAACGCTTTGCTTTATTGAATACACCATTAGAGTTATTTTTGAGTTTTCCCATATTAAAAACTTCACCCGAATATTGATATTCAATTTTGTCAACCACTATAAGATGATGCACTTTACACTGGTTATTTTCAAAAAAAATAGACAACAAAGCAGCACAACGCTCTGCTCCACCAGTTGCCAATTGGTCTGAAACAATGCAAATTCTTAATGTTTTATTTATAGATTGGTTCAATTTTTAGTTATTTTAGCCACAAATATAAGCAATAAATGAAGATTTTATTAATAGGTGAATTTAGTAGGCTACATAATTCTTTAAAAGAAGGATTAGAAAGTTATGGACATGAAGTTAAAATTATTGCCAATGGTGATGGTTTTAAAAACTATGCAGTAGATTATTCTACAAAAGCAGTGTTTTTTGAGAGTAAAATAGGAAATATCCTTAGGCAAATTACATACAGAATAACAAAATTTGACATAGCTTCACTTGAAAGAGGGTTTCGGTTTTATGTTCACCTAAACAAATTAAAAGGCTTTGATGTGGTACAATTTATCAATGAAAAACCCATTCAAACAATTCCATGTATTGAACGCATGCTATTAAAAAAAGTTTTTAATAGCAATAAAAAGTTTTTTTTATTATGTTGTGGTGTTGACTATATAGTAGCTGCTTATATGCTTGAAAAAAAAGGCAAATATTCTATTATGAATCCTTATTTTGAAAACCCAAAAGCGGTCAAAAATTATCAATACATGCTTGATTTTTTAACAAAATCACATAAAAAAACACATGATTTAATGCATAAACATATCAAAGGAATTATAGCCTCTGACTATGATTATGTATTGCCAATGAAAAATCACAGCAAATATTTAGGTTTAATAGCAAATCCGATAAATATTCAAAAAAATACTTGTATAGAAACACCCATTATAGATAAAATAATTATTTTTTTAGGGATCAATAGATCTACGTATTATGCAAAAGGCATATTGTTTTTTGAAAAAGCATTGGCTATAATTAAAGAAAAATACAACTCTAAAATAGAACTTATTGTTTCTGAAAATATACCATATAAAGATTATATAACTTTATATAACAAGGCCCATATTGTTTTAGACCAAGTGTACGCATACGATCAAGGATATAATGCTTTAGAAGCTATGGCAAAGGGCAAAGTTGTCTTTACGGGTGCAGAATCTGAATTTCTAATTTATTATGAATTAAAAGAAGACGAAGTCGCCATAAATGCATTGCCCGACGTAGATTATTTAGTAGAAAAACTATCTTTTTTAATTGAAAATCATTCAAAAATAATTGAAATTGGATTTAATGCTCGAAAATTTATAGAAAAAGAACATGATTATATTAAAATCGCTGAAAAATATCTTGAAAAATGGGCTTTATAAATCTTTATCTTTTTTAAATTTTTCAAAAACAAATGCCTTAATATCAATACGTTTATTTAATTCAAAATAAGAGAAAAAGACTGAACACATTAACAATATTATTAATAAGACCTTTAAAATAAAATCTTCAAAATTATAACTTAAAATAAGAGCTACTACACCAAAAAATAAATTAACTATTATAAGACTAACACATTCTTTAGTAAAAGAAAATTGATACTGCTTTTGATTCATATGATAAATATAAAATCCATAAACAATATAATTTACTACAAAAGCGGTTCCTATTCCTAATAAGCCGAATTGATCGTAAAAGAAAATAGTAAATCCTAGATTTAATAAATCTCCAACTAAAGCTTGTTTGAAATATAATTTCTTATTTCCTTTCGCTAAAATAATATAACCTAAAGGGAAAAACAATTGCTTTTAAAATAACAGAAAAAAGAGCAACTTTTAAAATAATAAAAGAGTCTAAAAAGGATTTAGAATAAAGTATTTCTATTAAAAAAGGGCCAGTTATATATAACAAAATTATAGCAGGAGTTACTATAATTATGGCAATTTCAATTTGATTATTGACTAGGTTTTTTACCTGTATATTATCTAAACTAATGGCCGATAATTTAGGAAAAAAATCATAAGACATGGCATAAAAAACAAGACCCAAATAATTTACCATAATAACTGTACTGACTTCGTAATAACCTAAAATTTCATTTGAAGCGCCATTGTCGCTTAAATACAATCGCAAAATAAAATAAGAAATTTGGCCAAATATTAAGTTTAAAGACATAAAAAATCCCAACTGAAAGATTGGTAGCGATTGACTATAAAAATCTTTAAATAATACAGGATAAAAATTAAAAGAATATTTTTTTGTAAAATAAAATGTAACACAAAACTGAATAATACTCGAATATAAGACAACGTAAACTATACCTTCAGTTCTATACAAATAATAAAGTAAAACTGATCCAATAGCTGTAAGGAAAGATATTATAACATTACTGATTGCTAAAATTTTAATGTCATTTAAACCTTGTAAAACAGCTATTCGTGCGTTTGACAAACTGGTTAGTAAAAAATAAACGGATAAAATTATAAACCAATGTTGTCGCTCGTAACTACCAAAAGCAAAATAACTCAAATATTTACTAAATATAACAGAGAAAATTGCTCCTGTAAATCCAATAAAAATGGCCATTTTTTGGATGTTAGAAATCAAATTTTTAAATTTATAAATATCTGTTTCACTTTTATTTAAAGCAACTTCTCTAGTCGCTGTTTTTAAGAATTCAAAATTCGTTACAGCTAATATGATGTTGATGATATTGTTCAACAAAGCTACCAAACCAATACCAACTGGCCCAAGATATAAGGCAACAAATTTAGAACTAACAATGCTGATTAACATTTTAGAAATTTGCATTATCCCAAAAACTCCCGTTGCTTTTAAAATAGATCGATACGATTTGCTTTTCTTTTGAATCATAAAACTTTAATCAATTACACATCCTTTATCTAAATATTGCTTTTTAAAATTATTTGACCAACTCAACCAGTTTTTATAAAGAATCGTTTTGTATTTATCTGCTTCTAATGCCTCAAAAATATCCTTAGAATCTAAATCGTTTGGTAAAGATTTTATTGTGTTAAAAGAGCCTTCAAGCCAAGCTTGATTGAGTATTTTGTTAAAAATAAACATATCAACATTTCCTTTATAATGTTCTTTGTATTGATTAGTAGCCGATGATATAAAACCTGTTTTTAAAATTTCTTTTTTATGATGTGCATAAGTATATTTTTCTTTTCGCTTGAAAAATATTTTAACTGCATTGTATTTTTGCAAATTTTCATCGATGCTGTTTTGATGATTTTTCCAAAGTTTTATAAAATAATCACGCTTAAAAATAACTCCTGCAACAGCATAAATAGTGTAATATGCTAATTGCCTGTCAAAAGTATTAATTCTCAATATTTGCAGTATTCTTCTAATCTTAAATTTTGTAAACTTATAAAAAATGAAATTATACAAAACTGGAATTTTGGTAAACAATTTTGGACTAATAAGAACTAAATTCCTTTTTGAAACAGCTTTTTTACTTAAATTTATTTTGGGGTTTCCTATCCAATATAGTTTTGATAAAGCTACATTGTTTTCAATCAATTCTTTTTCAACATCCTCTATATCTATATCTTCAATAAACCAAGTATCGTCTTCAATTAATATAAAATAATCTGAAGCTTTTTTGGCAGCATCAACCCATAATTTTATTGGTATTTCATAACTAATAGGCTTAAACCCTTTACTAGTTAAGGCCTGTTTTTTTTCATAAAATTCTGATTTTTCTATGATAATATTTGGGTATTTTTCTTTAATTTTTTTTAAAAAAATTTGAGGTGTTCCGTCATCTAAAACAATAATTTTTCCATTAAAATTTTTAACATATTTTATTATCGAATACAAGCATCTGTCAAGATAATAAGCTCTATTGAATGATTTAATTAATATATCCATTACGTTTTAATTTTTTTATATCTAAATAGCACGAATTATTTGTGCCGGATTACCTGCTGCAACTACATTTTCAGGAATCGATTTTGTCACTACAGATCCAAATCCTATAACTGAATTTTGCCCAATAGTTACACCTTTTAATATGGAAACATTATCGCCTATAAATACATTTTTTGAAATTAAAACTTCAGCACTTTTTGAAATTACAGAAGTTCTTTTATCGATTTCGAGATGGTGACCATCATTATCAATGATAGCACAATTTATACCAATTAATACGTTATCTTCGATTGTTATTTTTGAAAAAGCAACTGCCGAAAAAGCATTGTTAATAGACACGTTATTGCCAATTATAATTTGGCTTTCTTTAAATCGAGCCTCTAAATAAGAATAATGTGAATAAAAATTTGATGAAAACACAACCCCTATTTGAACTTTAGTACCAAAAACAACAGTCCCTTCACCTTCTAAAAGCATTGGATGATGTTGTATTGGATTTCCAAAAGTATTCTTACAAGTAGAAAGCCATTTATACTTTAGAATTCTAAATTTAACAAAAATAATATGTTTTATTTTTTGGACTATATTCATTTAATATTGATTTAAAGTTTGGATCACTTTACTAACTTCAACATCTGTTAAAATTGGGGAAATTGGAATACTCAAAACCTCATCATGAATTTTCTCAGTAATAGGAAAAAACATATTATTCCAACTTTTAAAAGCTTTTTGTTTATGTATAGGTATCGGATAATGTATCACGGTTTCAATATCGTTTTTTAATAAATATTTTATTAAATCAGCTCTGTTTTTTGTTCGAATAACAAACAAATGAAACACATGATTATTGGATAAATCCCAAAAAGGTAAAATTATTTTATCGTTTTTTATTTCAGTTACATAGCGTTTGGCAATTATTCTTCGCTTGTTATTATCATCATTTAAATAAGGTAATTTCACATTTAAAAAAGCAGCTTGCACTTCGTCTAAACGACTATTTACGCCAATATATTCGTTATGATATTTTTTTTCTGAACCATAATTTCTTAATGAATACAATACTTTTGCTAATTTATCGTCATTGGTTGTAATAGCACCAGCATCGCCTAATGCGCCTAAATTTTTTCCTGGATAAAAACTATACGCTTGAGCATTTCTAACTTCTGATTTCTGACTTCTTACCTCTGAAACTGCTCCGTGAGATTGTGCTGCGTCTTCAACAACTAATAAATTATGTTCTTTTGCAATTTTATTAATTTTATCCATTTCACATAATTGTCCGTACAAGTGAACGAGCAAAATGGCTTTTGTTTTGGAAGTAATTTTTTCTTGAATTAAATCAGGATTAATAGTATATGTTTCCAACTTTGGCTCTACCAAAACAGGCACCAAATCTGCTTGAAGCACTGCTAAAATTGAGGCAACATAAGTATTTGCTTGAACAATGACTTCGTCACCTTTTTGCATCAAGCCCAACTCAATATAAGCTTTAAAAATTAAAACTAAAGCATCTAATCCATTTCCAACACCTATACAATATTTTGAGTTTGTATATTTGGCAAAATCAGTTTCAAATTGTTTGACTTCATCGCCTAAAATAAACCAACCTTTATCTAAAACAAATTTCATTTTTTGTTGAAATTCATCTTGATATTGAGCATTTATCTTTTGTAAATCGTGGAATTTTATCATACTAATATATTTTCAAGCAAACTAAAATTTGAAGTTTTAACTTCATAAAAATCTTGATTTATAGTTCTTGCTCCAAAACTTTCTTTAAAGTAATGCAACGATTCGTTCAAATTTCTACCTTGATTTTCATTGGAAATTCCAAAATCAAAATATTTTTTCTTTTTATACACTTCAATTATCAAATGATTGTAAAGGAAATCCAAACTTCCTAAATCATTATTTAAATCTTCATTTCCAGAAACATATTGTGGATGAATTACTTTTTCTTTTTCAAAAACTGTGATTCCTGCTACAATTTTAGCATTATGATAAACATTATATTGTTTAATCAAATTAGGAAATTTACTTTTCAAATAAGTTATTTCTTCCAAGGAATGAACTGGTTTTACTTGATACTTACTTTGTAAATTTGGAATTAAAATATCTTGCCAAAATTCGTCAAAAGTCTCAACTTCTTTTACAACTAATTTACTTTTTACACCTTTTTTAATGCCCCGTTTTCTAATTCTAGATAGTGGTATTTTATGTTCTAAATCAACAATTGCAATACTATCTCTTCTATATAATTTTGCTTCTAATAAAAATAAAATATAATCAATTTCGTTTGAAGGTAGTTTATGATAAATAGTTGGAATTAATTTTAAATTTAAAGCTTTAATTCCATTTTCATTCAAATATATTAAAGTTGTATTGACAACTTCAATTGAATTTGAAAGTAACATTTTATCATTAAAAACAAACCCCCCATAAGTCAATCCTTGATGCGAAAAAACA
>NZ_CAWUTS010000005.1:0-6960 GCF_963925415.1 uncultured Flavobacterium sp.
TTTAATTGCCAATATAAAGTCCCCATACAGTATGGCATAGCTCTTCTGTGAGCTTCAATAGCAGTTTTCATACCGCTGGCTTGCAATAGTTGGGAAACATACAAATAATCTTCAAATTTTTTTGGAACCAAAAAATCGCGTTTCATATATTCATCAATGATTTTATAGCCTGTTGGATGCTTCTGATGATTTTTTATAGATTGCGAATTTAAGTTTAAAAAACCTGCATCTGTAAAGGATTTGAAGTTCTCCAAATTTGGCATACCTTGAAAACCGTATTCGCTCATAAATCGTCCTACTTTATGTTCATATACTTCAAAAGGTTCATTGCCCCACCAAACACCCCAATAATGTGAGTCTCCTTGTGTTAAACTTTCTTTTCTGCCCCAACCAATAGAGGGTGAAGATGGCCAGTATATTGCTTTGTTTTTTGGAAGCAGACTGTCTATTGTTTTTGGAATTAATTCGTGAAATAATTTTTTATAATCGTTCCAAATTTGAGTTGAATCTGCTTTTGAATATTTAAATTCTTTTTGCCAACCCCAATTTTTCCATCCTTCATCACTTTCATTATTACCACACCAAATAGCTAGCGAAGGATGATTTTGCAAACGATTTACGTTATCTATAACTTCGTGTTTTACATTTTTTAAAAAATCATCATCACCAGGATACATCGCACAAGCAAACATAAAATCTTGCCAAACTAAAATCCCGTTTGCATCGCAGGCTTCATAAAAAACATCACTTGCATAAACGCCTCCACCCCAAACACGCAACATGTTCATGTGAGCATCTGCGGCATCCTTAATTCTTGCTTTGTAAATAGAATCTGTAACTCTGGGCATAAAGCTATCGTCAGGTATATAATTTGCTCCTTTCATAAAAATAGGAACACCGTTTAATTTAAAATAAAAACGCGATCCAATTTGATCCTTTTCCTGAATTAATTCAAGAGTACGTAATCCAATATTAATTTTTTTTGAAGAAACTGGGCCTTTATCGTCTACCAAGCTAATTTCAAAAGGATATAAATTAGCTTTACCTAAGCCATTAGTCCACCACAGTTTAGGGTTTTGTACTTCGTAGATCAATGAAACTTTATTTAATCCTTTCTTTAAATTTATTGTAGAAAGAGAATCATTTATTTTTAATTGAACCGTGTTTGTTCCGTCTGATTTTATGTCTGTAATAAACTCTATAATTGCTTTTTCTTTATTTAATTCTAATTGATTGTGTTTAACAAGTTCAATATGAGCATTGTTCCAAAAGTTGAGGGATACATTTTTCCAAATACCTGCTGTTACAAATCTTGGACCCCAATCCCAACCGTATTGATACTGTGCTTTTCTTGTAAATATTTTTTCATCAGCAGGTAACGTATAAAAAAGTTTTTTTGCTTTATTTTTTCCTTCAATAACAGCTGATTTGAATTTGATTTCGATGGTGTTTACTCCTTCAACTAAATGATTTTTTACAGCTGTTTTCCAAATTCGAAACATGTTATTGGCTACTAAGATTTCAATTCCGTTGACAAAAACAGTTGCGTAAGTGTCTAAACCATCAAATTTTAAATCAATATGTTTATAATTTATTTCTGATTTTGAAACTAAAAATGACGTTTTATATACCCAGTTTTCATTTTCTATCCATTGCACATCTTTTTCGTTAGTCCCAAAAAAAGGATCCGGAATAACATGGTTTAAGTATAAGTCGGTATGAACAGTACCTGGAACTTGTGCAGGCAACCATTTGTTTAAATTTTCTTGTTTAAATTTCCAATATTCTGCGTTTAAACTGCGTTCAATATTCTGACTCAAAAGATTCATGGAAACAAATAGTAAGAAAATAAATTTACGCATTCAGAATGGTTTTTAATTTTTGAATTTCAATAGCGTTTGCAATTTCAGAATCATCTGTAATTGCTGAAGAATGAAAGTGAGTAGCTTTAGTCTTACTTTTTAAGTAACCCAAATTTGAGGATCGTAAACCCCCTCCGGCCATAATATTTATACGTTTATTAGATTTTTGAACGAGTATTTCTAATTGATGCATTCCATTGTTAACATTTGGTGCATTACCTGAAGTTAATATTGTTTGGAAATCGCATTCTATTATTTTTTCTAGAGCTTCCAAAGGGTTTAAAACAAGATCAAAAGCTCTGTGAAAAGTACATGGAAAAGGTTTTGCTAATTCTACTAATTCACTATTTTGAATCTTATTTATCGAATTGTCTTTATTTAAAATTCCGAAAACAAATCCGTTTATCTGTATCTTTTTAAGTGCTCTAATTTCATTTTTCATTTTTTCAAATTCAGCATTAGAATACACAAAATTGCCTCCTCTTGGCCGAATCATTACATACAAATCAATATGCAATTGGGAGCGTACGTGTTTTATGGTTTCAAATGTGGGTGTAGTTCCGCCTTGTCTCATATTCGCACAAAGCTCTACTCTATCTGCGCCATTTTTTTGAGCAATTAAAGCTGATTCCGAGTTAAAACAAGCAATTTCTAGTTGTGTCATTATTTTACAAAATAATCTGAATTTACTAATTTATTTCCTGAATCATCGTTGACGGCAAAGTTAAAACCTCTTTGTATGCAATATGCTCCATATGCTCCTTTTTTATTTAAAGCAATAAATCCGACTTGTATGTCATTAAGGTTTTTATTTCTGTTATGTGTCAATTTTACAATTCGAGCAACGGCTTCTTCACAAGCTTCTTGTGGTGTTTTTCCCTGACGCATCAATTCAACAACTAAATGACAACCTACTATGCGTATAACTTCTTCTCCGTGACCAGTTGCTGTTGCAGCTCCAACTTCATTATCCACATACAAACCCGCGCCAATTATGGGCGAATCTCCTACTCTACCATGCATTTTAAAGGCCATTCCACTAGTTGTACAAGCACCCGAAAGATTTCCATGAGCATCTAAAGCGATCATTCCAATGGTATCGTGATTTTCTATATTTGCTTTTGGCAGGTATTCACTGGTTTTGAGCCATTCTTTCCATTCTTTTTCTGAATCCGCCACCAATAAATTTTCTTTTTCAAAGCCTTGTGACAAAGCAAATTGCAATGCTCCATCTCCTACCAACATGACATGTGGCGTTTTTTCCATAACAGCTCGTGCAACAGAAACAGGATGTTTTATGTGCTCTAGAGCCGCTACAGAACCAATATTTGAAAATTCATCCATAATACACGAATCGAGCGTTACTTTTCCATCTCTATCTGGTCTTCCTCCATAGCCAACACTTCTTTCGCTAGCGTCTCCTTCAGGTATTTTTACGCCGGCCTCTACAGCATCCAAAGCTCTACCTTGATTTTTAAGAATTGTCCATGCTGCACCATTAGCTTGAACTCCAAAATTCCATGTAGAAATTACGATAGGCTTATTAACTTTCTGATCTTCAACTCGAATTTGGAGCCCCTCTTTTGTTTTGAATGAATTTAAGGCTAAGGCTATAGCAGCTGTAGCAGTTGTTTTTAAAAAATTTCTTCTGTTTTCCATATTAGTTAACTGTTATCTCATCTATAAAAAGCCAAGAATCATTTCCTTCGCCTGGTTTGCCTTCAGAAATTTTTCCGTTATTTTTTACTGTTATTTTTATATATTTTGCCTCTACTGAATTAAAATATAAATTAATAGAACCTTTTAATTCTTCGATTTCATGTTCAGATAAACTTTCTTGAATTTCGAAATTAACACCATCCAAAGATGTTTCTATTGCAATTGCTAAAGGCAAATAAATCCAACTGCTTTGTCCATCATAAACATGAAATTGGACATTTGAAATCGATTCAATGGTTTTAAAATCTATAGTTGCAACAACATCATCTCCACTAAACCCTAACCAGTCTTTTCCAAATTTTTGAGTATCTCCATAAATACCATCCAGTAAAGTAAAGGTGTTTCCATTTGAAAAATTTTTGCTCGGAGGAAACTCTAAAGTCAGTTTCTTAGCTGTAGATTTTGAAATCGTAAAATTTTGTTCAACTCCGTTTCCTTTTTTTAAATTGTCTTCAAAATAAGAAGCTCTTATCTTTTGATTTTTTGAAATAGAAATAGATTTACCATATTTATTTGAATTTAAATGAGGTTCAGAATCATCTGTTGTAAAGCGAATGTCATTGTTGTTTCTTGATTGTAACGTGTATTGCAAAATACCTTCTTTTTCTTCAACATTAGCCTTAATATCATATATGGCTTCACTATAATTAATACCTTTCTTTTTAAAAACGGCTAAATGATGAATTAAACGATCTTCAAAGTTTTTATAATTATTAGGATCAGAAGTTCCCCATAGCACTTCAGACAAAGCGGTCATGCGGGTCATCATCATATACTCAACGTGAGCAGATGAAGTAATATACTCCGTCCAAACATTAGCTTGTGCGCCCAAAATATATTGAGCCTCTTCTGAAGATAATTCTTCTGGAATGGGATTATACGAATACACTTTTTCTACCGTAGTATAACCTCCTATGGCAAGAGGTTCATTTTTGGGATCAGCTTGGTAATGGTCAAAATAACAATGTGAGCTTGGTGTCATTACTGCATAATGTTTTTGTTTGGCAGCCCTTATTCCTCCTTCTGTTCCTCTCCAACTCATAACAGCTGCATTAGGAGCCAAACCACCTTCAAGAATTTCATCCCATCCTATTATTTTTCGCCCTTTGGAGTTAACAAATTTTTCAATTCTTTGAATAAAATAACTTTGCAATTCATGCTCATCTTTTAACTCATTTTCTTGAATTAATTTTTGACAATGACCACAAGATCTCCATCGTGTTTTTGGACATTCATCACCACCAATATGAATATATTGTGAGGGAAACAGGGCAATAACTTCAGTTAATACATCTTGCAAAAAAATAAAGGTTTCCTCTTTAGGGCAAAAAACATCTTCTAAAACACCCCAAGTTTTTGCCACTTCAAAAGGTCCGACTGCACAAGCAAATTCTGGATATGCTGCTAAAGCGGCAACAGCATGCCCAGGCATCTCAATTTCAGGCACAACGGTTATGTGACGTTGTGTTGCATAAGCTACAACTTCTTTAATTTGTTCTTGTGTATAAAAACCCCCATAAGTTAGCTTGTCAAATTTTTGGTCGCTGTAGTGTCCAACCATAGATCCCGATCTCCAAGCAGCAATTTCTGTTAATTTTGGATATTTTTTTATTTCGATGCGCCAACCTTGATCATCTGTTAAGTGCCAATGAAACGTATTTAGTTTATATGTTGCCAAATAGTCTATGTAGTTTTTAATAAATTCTAATGAAAAAAAATGACGTGCTACATCAAGATGCATACCTCTCCATTGAAATTTGGGTGCATCAAAAATAGAAACCGCATTTAAATTAATTTCATTTGAATTTGAAAAAGGAATCATTTGCAATAAAGACTGAATTCCATAAAAAACACCTGAATTTGAAAAGGCAGAAATATAAATTGTTTTGTTTGAAACATCAAGATTGTATTGTTCTTTATTAAAATTTATTGTGTCTGGAATTCTTATGTTAATTTGAATTGAATTTTTAGAAGTGATATTAGAAGTGATATTCAGTTTAAAACCTGTCAGAATTTTTATTTGTTCTTGAAGGTATTTTGCTTCAAAAGAATATTCATCTGCTTGAATAGTTGTATTTTGATTTACAACAAAAGAACCTAGGTGATATGTTGTTTTTAAGGGCTTTGGGATTATATTATATTGATTTTGTCCAATTGTAAAATTGACAAGAAAAAGCAAACTAAACAAGAAAAAGAATCGCATGTAATTTAATTTTGAAATATAAATGTATAAAAAAAATGCCTCACTTTCGTAAGGCATTTTATATTCAACAAAATTATATGTTATTTTATGTCGTTAATTTTTTGATCAACTTCAGCATCAGTACCCTCAAAAATAGTTTCTTTAATAGTTTCAGTACCATTTAAAACTGAGATTATTTTTACATTTGCTTTCACATTACCGCTTTCGTCTTTAGTTTTTTCTATCATAATTTTTTTTAAAACTTCTTCTGCAGTAGCTTCATTCATAAATTTACACGTTGTGCTTGTACATCCTTTTTCAACACATTCTTCTTTAGACATTGAAGCACATTCACCCATTGAAGCACAACAAGAAATTGCAGCTTTTTCAGTTGATGAATGAACATCACCACCTAATATAGGAGCGATAACTAAACCTATTAAACATGTTAACTTGATTAATATGTTCATAGATGGTCCAGAAGTATCTTTAAATGGATCACCAACAGTATCTCCAGTTACAGCTGCCTTGTGTGCATCAGAACCTTTAAATGTCATTTCTCCGTTAATTTCAACACCTGCTTCAAAAGATTTTTTAGCATTATCCCAAGCACCACCAGCATTGTTTTGAAACACTGCCCATAACACACCTGAAACAGTAACTCCAGCCATATAACCACCTAACATTTCTGCTACTAATTGGTGATTATCTCCATAAATTAACAAGCCTAATAGTACGATTGCAATTGGAAAACCAATAGTCATTACACCTGGAAGCATCATTTCGCGTAAAGCAGCTTTAGTAGAAATATCAACACATTTAGCATATTCTGGTTTACCAGTTCCTTCCATAATTCCTGGGATTTCTTTGAACTGACGACGCACTTCGTATACCATGTCCATTGCAGCTTTTCCTACTGAGTTCATTGCTAATGCAGAGAACACTACAGGAATCATACCTCCAACAAATAACATAGCTAAAACCGGAGCTTTAAATATATTAATACCGTCAATACCTGTAAATGTAACATAAGCAGCAAACAAAGCTAAAGAAGTTAATGCTGCCGAAGCAATTGCAAATCCTTTACCTGTTGCTGCAGTAGTATTTCCTACTGAATCTAATATATCTGTTCTTGTTCTAACTTCTTTTGGTAATTCACTCATTTCAGCAATACCACCAGCGTTATCAGAAATTGGT
>NZ_CAWUTS010000006.1:0-8503 GCF_963925415.1 uncultured Flavobacterium sp.
TCATTTAAAGGATAATTATAGGGTCCTAAACACAAAACTACTCCAAGAGGACCTCGTCTGACCATGGCATTTACACCTTGACTCTTTTTGAATTTTGCATTATTGCGATCTAATTCTTTGTAATCTTCAATAGTATCATTAATGTAGTCAACCGTTCGGTCAAATTCTTTTTGAGAATCGGGTAATGATTTACCTATTTCCCACATTAAAAATTTAATTACCTCATCACGAGTTGATTTCATTTGTGTCACAAAATCTTGCATGCATTTAATACGTTCACTCACTTTCATTGTTGGCCACAAACCTTGCCCGTTATTATATGCAGAAAAAGCAGCGTTAGTTACTTCATCTGCTTCATTTTCTCCCATTGCAGGAATAGTGCCTAATAGTGTAGGTTGATAATTTTCTGTAGAGGAAATAGTGGAATAAACAGAAGTGGATTTTCCAATCCATTTTTTTAATTCGCCATTGACTAAATAAGTGTCTTGAATTAAAGGTTTCGTTATTTGAAATTCTAATGGTATCATACTTAAATAATTTAAAGTTTTTATAAATGTACATTTATAAAAAGAACTGCTAAACTATTAATAGAAAAGTAATTAACGATAACGTTGTAGAAAAAAATAAGCTGTAAAAAAAATGAAGATTAATTTTGCTTCAAAGCTTCTGCAATCATTAAAGCACATTTTTCACCATCAATTGCTGCCGATATAATTCCACCTGCATATCCTGCTCCTTCTCCACAAGGATATAAACCTTTTATTTGCACATGTTCTAATGTTTCTATATTACGTGGAATTCGAACAGGTGAAGAAGTCCTGCTTTCTGGGGCATGCAAAATGGCTTCATTAGTGAAATATCCTTTCATTGATTTGCCAAAATGGGTAAAGCCTTCTCTCAAAGTATTGGTTATAAAATTTGGAAAAACATCTCCTAATTCTACAGAAGTTGTTCCTGGCACATATGATGTTTTTGGAATGTCAGATGATGGCTTACTTTGGGCAAAGTCAACCATTCGTTGCGCAGGTACTTTTTGAGTTGAACCTGCTAGTTGCCATGCTTTTTGTTCAATAGCTTTTTGAAATTCCATGCCAGCCAAAGGTCCAAATTTAGCATAAGGCTTAAAATCTTCTAATTTTAATTCAACTACAATTCCAGAATTAGCAGTTGCTTGATCTCGCTTTGAGGGTGACCATCCGTTTGTAACTACTTCACCGGGGCTTGTTGCACAAGGTGCTATTACACCGCCAGGACACATGCAAAACGAATACATTCCACGGCCTGCAACTTGCTTTACAATACTGTATGGGGCTGGAGGTAAAAAAGCACCTCTATAATCGCATGAATATTGAATTTTATCAATCAAATCTTGTGGGTGCTCTGCTCGTACTCCTAATGCAAAAGGCTTTGCCTCAATAAAAATATCTTTGTTATTCAATATTTCAAATATATCTCGTGCAGAATGACCTGTTGCTAATATTAATTTATTGGCTTCAATAATGCTTTCATCTTGCAATACCACTCCTTGAATTTCATTGTTTTTTATTTTAAAATCGACAACTCTTTTTTCAAATAAAACTTGCCCACCACATTCAATAATTTTTTCACGAATATCTTGAATGATTTGAGGTAATTTATTAGTTCCAGTATGAGGGTGTGCTTCAACTAAAATTTCATGTGATGCGCCAAATCCAACCAAAAGTTGTAAAATTCGATCAACATCGCCTCTTTTTTTACTTCGGGTATATAATTTTCCATCAGAATAGGTTCCTGCACCACCTTCGCCAAAACAATAATTGGAATCTTCGTTTACCAGATGCTCAACGTTAATACTTTTTAAATCACGTCGACGTCCTCTAACATCTTTACCTCTTTCTATTACTATAGGTTTTAAGCCCAATTCAATTAATTGTAGAGCGGCAAACAATCCGGCTGGTCCTGCACCAACTACTATAACTTCTTGCTTATTAGCCACGTTTGGATAATTTGGCAATTCTATTTTTACATCAACAAAAGTTTCATTTTGAAGAAAAACAGATGCTTTGATGTTAAATTTAATTGCTTTTTGGCGAGCATCTATAGACCGTTTAAGAACTATTACTTTCTGAATATCAGCAACACTAATTTGCATTTTTTTTGCTACAAAATATTGTAACAATTCTTCATTTGAAGCTGTTTCGGGAGTGACTTGGCATTGAAGTTCTTGAGGCATGTTTTAATGTGATATACGAATTTTGGAATATAAAATTTTAGAATTGAAGACAAATGTAGTTATTTGATTTTATTTTTTTCTTCAAAAGCTCTTAGGGCAAAAGATGCAAGCCAATGTTCACCTTCATAATTACCATCTACAACTGATGATAATGAAAATTGAAAATGCGTATCTGCTAATTTTTTTAAATGAGAAAACTCGTTTGGATATTGATTTATTAAGGCATACATATTCCATGCACGGCTAAAATTTAAGCCATCCAAATGGACTAAATGACCATCTGTTCTGTCAGACACTTGAGCAACTTGCCAGTTGTATTTTTTGTCAAATAATAGTGGAGCAAACTTATTTGCCCAAATAAGAAACTCTTTTTTATCTAAAATTTTACTCATCAAGCACATTTCTTCCATACATGGCGATAAAAAATCTGTACCGCTTGGTTCCCATGTAAATGGACAGCCCTGGTCATTTATATACATTCTTTTTGCATTTTCTTTAATACTTGCTTGTAAAGCAATATTTTTTGACAAAACAGCATAGTCCCAAGCATTTGTTAATCCAAAGGCCGTATTTGAATGTGTACCTACACGAATAGGGTATTTTAATTTGGGCAAAAACGCTATATATCTATCGATAATTAAATTTGTAAGCGGTCTAAGGTTCGTATATAATTCTTGCGCAAATGGTTCTTTAGAAATTTCTAGTTCATATTGTAATTTTAGCAACCAATTCCACCCATAAGTTCTTTCGTATGATTTTTCATGAGGCTTACTAAAATAAGCTATTTCTTGATCAATATTTTCTTTTGACAGATTGGTTTTTAGTTTTTGAATAATATTTTGCTTGTGGTCTAAATCCTTAAAGTTATTCAACAAATAAACCAAACTCCAATGACCGTGAACAGAAGAATGCCAATCAAAACAACCATAAAAAGACGGATGTAATGTTTTAGGAGATTGAATTTCTGTACTGTCCAACAGCATTTGATTGAGTTTATTTGGATATTCTTGTTGCAGACACTTAATTGGCAAAGTAGCCAAATGATTGGCTTGTTTTAAAGTTAATTCTTGTGAAAAAGAAAGTTGAGCTATTATGAACAACATTAAAATTTTAAAATTCATGATGCTATTTTTTTTTAAAATTAGTAAACAGTTTGTTTTTCATAATTTAAATTTTCAGAAAAACTCACTACAAAAATAGCAATTAGAATGTTGACTTTGTAACTTTGTACTATTGAAAAAAAAATAATGCGAAAAATAAAGTTGATTTGGGATTTTAGAGGAGAAGTAGCGGCTAAAACTGCCGAACATCATGAAATACATTTGAAAGAGTTTATTGAAAAAGAAAAACTGGTTTTGAAAATTACGGGTTTTGAAATTTTGAACGAAATGTATGCAATTGCCTTTATGGTTGTTGAAGAAATTGATATGATTGCTGTTAGAGATTCTTTGAAACCTCATCGTGGTGAAGTATATTAAAAATTTAATTATTGAATGCATTGATCCATTAATTGAATTTTTATTCCATTAAATACATTGACATCAACATAATTATCTACGCCATTTACATTGGCCCGCTCGGTAAATTGCCATAAAAGCCATTCGCTATTCATTTCTTTTTTCCAAAAAGAATAATTAGCTATCCAAAAAGAATAATCTCCAAATTCCTCTTTTAAAAAATCAGTATAATAACTCTCCCCTGAATAAATGATGGGTTTTACTTTATAATGTTGCTCAATTTTTACCAACCAACGTCTTAATCCTTTTTTCAAACTGTCTAAGGACTGAGTTCTGGGTAATTTTTCAATATCTAAAATTGGCGGCAAATCACCTTTAACTAATGTGACTGTTTTAATAAAATTTTCTGCCTGAAGTAATGAATTTTCATTTGGTCTATAATAATGATAAGCCCCTCTTATAAACTTACCTTTTGTTTTTTTCCAATTGTTTTTAAACTGTAAATCAATTTTATCTTTACCAGCTGTTGAACGCATGATCACAAAATCAATTGCATAATTGCCTTCTATTTTCATTGCGTCATTCCAATTAATATTTCCTTGATATTGTGAAACATCTATACCAATAGTTTTGGTTTTGTATAGGGTTAAAACATCATAAATTCTTATATCGTGAACGTTTTGATAATCTTTAGAAAGCCTAACTTCTTTTGATTTATAACCCAAATAATATAAAAAACCATCTCTGTATTGATATGCCATAAGACCTATTAAAACAACTGACAATACTAAAACAGAGAACACCACTAATTTTGATAGTGATGTTCCTTTATTTTTATTTGACCGTTTAGTAACTGCTTTTTTTTTAGCCAATTGATGCTTTTGTTTTTTGATTGATTATAACGGAAAGCAATACATATGTAATGATAATTACTGGAATGGCTATAAAATCTAGAAGTAAAAATAAAAATATCGAAAAGCTTAAAAACAGAATTTGCACTTTTGCTTCTTTCCATGTAAATGATTTCAATTTAAGGGAAAATAAGGGAATGTTAGCATTTAAAAAATAAGTGCTCAAAATTGTTAAAAATAACAATACAAAAGGGTTGTCAAGTAACCGTATAATCCATTCATATGAGTCTGAATATTGTATCATTGGAATACTCATAATTAACAGAGTATTTGCCGGTGTTGGCAAACCTATAAATGAATCTATTTGCCTTTTATCTATATTAAATTTTGCTAATCGATAAGCAGATGCTAAGGTGATTAAAAAACCTAAATACGGGACAAAGCCCATAAAATAATATTCTTCTGTTAAAAAATACCTTGAAGATTCATCTATTTGAATGTTATTAAACAAACTAAACATCAATAGCCCTGGCACTACTCCACTAGTAACCATGTCGGCCAATGAGTCTAATTGCAAACCCAACTCTCCAGAAACATTAAATTTACGAGCAAAAAAACCATCCCAAAAGTCAAAGAAAATACCCAAACAAACAAATAGAAAAGCTTCGTCATAAAATCCTTTAAAAATAGCAATAACAGCTAATAAGCCACAAGATAAATTTAATAAGGTAATAAAGTTTGGTATGTGTTTTTTAATTTTCATAATATAATTAAGATAATAACAACAAATGTAATACAATAAGTTAATAGAACTAGAGTTTAATACTTAAAGAATTTTATCGATATTTGTAAAAATAAATAGCATTGAAAAAAACAGCATTCATCCTTATTTTATTACCATTAATGGCAATCAGTCAAACCGTTCGTAAATATTCAAATGAATTTTTGAGTATTGGTGTAGACGCTGCTGCTTTAGGAATGAGTAATGCTGTAGTGGCAAATACTGGAGATGTAAATTCGGGCTATTGGAATCCGGCAGGGTTATTACAGATCGAAAACAAACAAGTTGCAGTAATGCATGCTAATTATTTTGCCAATATTGCGCAATATGATTATGCTGGTTTTGGAATGATCATAGATAATCAAAGTGCGTTTGGGGTTTCTTTAATTCGTTTTGGAGTAGATGACATTTTAAATACCACCCAATTAATAGACAGTCAAGGAAATATTGATTACAATAGAATTTCGTTATTCTCAACTGCCGATTATGGTCTAACCGTTTCCTATGCGCGAGCATTGCCAATTGAAGGCTTCAACATGGGTGTCAACGCTAAAATAATTCGAAGAATAATTGGTAATTTTGCAAATTCTTGGGGTTTTGGCTTTGATTTAGGCTTTCAGTTTGATAGTGGCAATGACTGGAAAATAGGTTTAATGTTGCGAGACATTACAACTACTTATAACACTTGGACCATAAACGAGGATGCATTTCAAAGCATACAAGAATCTATTCCGGGTGAAAATCAAGATTTACCAGAGACAAGTGAAATTACATTACCTAAAGCACAATTAGGCCTATCTAAAAAATTTGAATTTCATAATGACATGAGCCTCTTAGCTGCTGGAAATTTAAACATGGAGTTTGCGCAAACCAACGCAATATTTTCTACAAACGCAGTAAGTATTGATCCTGCTTTAGGTTTTGAATGGGGCTATACCGATTTAGTTTTTTTAAGAGCTGGTGTTGGAAATTTTCAGCAAATTACTCAAATTGATGATACTAAAAAAATGAGTTTTCAACCTAATATAGGTTTGGGATTTAAATATAGAGGTATTCAGGTAGACTATGCCTTAACCGATTTAGGCAATCAAAGTGTGGCATTATATTCTAATATATTTTCATTAAAAGTAGATTTAGATGTTTTTGGGCAATAATTACACGATGTAACTTTCGCAATAAAATTTATTAAAACATGTTTAAAAAAATACTTTTCTTATTATTAATTTTTGCATTTACGAATGGATTTTCTCAAAAAATGCAATTGTCTAAAAATGCAAAAGTAAGCATCATTACTATTGGAACAGCATCTCCTACTTATGCCTTATATGGCCATACAGCCATTCGTTTTAAGGATGAACAATCACTTTTAGACGTAGTCTTTAACTACGGTTCATTTGATTTTGAAACTAAAAACTTTATGTTGCGTTTTGTTAAAGGCGACTTACAATATTTTGCTTCAAGCAGTCCTTACGCACCTTTTGAATACGCCTATCGGTATGAGAACAGAAGTGTTTATGAACAAGTTCTTGATTTGCCTCTAGATAAAATTCAGAGCTTATACACGAGCATAACTAATTCTTTAACATCAAATGAACGATTTTACACCTATAAATTTATAGATAAAAATTGTACTACTATGATTATTGATAAAATCAATGAAGTTTTAGGCAGTACCGTTATACGTTTTGAGAAGTCTCAAAAACTAACCTACAGAAGTGTTTTATTTCCATATACAAACCAGCATTTTTTTCAGCAGTTGGGTATTAATATTATTTTTGGTAGAAAGGTTGATGAAAAAGCATCAACCTTATTTCTTCCTTTAGACTTGATGCAGGAATTAAAAAACATAAGCTACAAGGGTAAAAAATTAGTGCGCGAAAGTACTACCGTTTATGAAGCACCAAAGCAAACCAATTCGTTTAACTTTTTTGATTCCATTTACATATTGATTATGTTTTTAAGTATCGTTGTGTTTTTAAATAACAAAACCATTACGCTAGCCTATTTTAGTGTTTTGGGTCTGTTAGGCATCTTTTTTAGTTTGGTTGGTTTGTATTCTTGGCATGAAGAAGTGTTGTGGAATTATAATATATTGTTGTTTAACCCCTTTTATTTAGTTTTGTTATTTTTTTATAAAAAACAAAACCTCTTAAAATTTAAAAAAATAAAATGGTTTCTTTTTTATATTATTTTAGTTTATGTCTTTTTAATGTTAAAAAAAGCACATTTATTCTTAATTTTACCACTAGTAATTACTAATGTAATTTTACTCTATAGATTAACCCTTACTTTTGTAAAAAATGATGTCCTTATTTAAAAAGAAACCCAAATTATCTGACTTAATTCCTGAAGGATTTGTTGATATACATTCCCATATATTACCTGGTATTGATGACGGCTCTGAAAACATAAATCAAAGTGCCCAATTATTGAGTAAATTAAAAGCAATTGGATTTACTAAATGTATTGTTACACCCCATACACTTCCCGAAATATGGGATAACACTTCTGCAGGAATCGCTGAGACGTTTCAAAACACAAAACTACAACTTGAGGAGCCTTATGGAAACATGCTTCATTATGCGGCTTCTGAATACATGATTAACGAGGCTTTTCTTGCTCGTTTACAATGTGAACCTTTATTAACTTTAAAAGGCAATCATGTATTGATTGAAATGTCCCATATGAATCCACCACTAGCTTTAAAAGAGATTATCTTTGAAATACAGCTAAAAGGATACATACCCTTATTGGCTCACCCTGAACGCTACATGTTTTATCATCAAAACACTAAAATATTTGAATCGTTAAAAATTATGGAGGTAAAGTTTCAATTAAATTTATTATCTAGCGTAGGCTATTATGGATCATCCGTAGCTAAGACTGCTGATTTTTTATTAAAAGAAAATTTAATTGATTTTGTTGGTTCAGATGTTCATCATTTACGACATGTTGCTGCTTTTGAAAACAAAATTATTATTAAATCTGAAAAGCTACTTTGTAATGCACTAGAAAAAAATAGCTTTTTTTTATAAATAACAAAAGGGATATATAACATAGTATATATCCCTTTTTTATTGGCAAGAGTCTATATCTTAAACCTGTCTCGTAGTTTTCTTGTTCTTGATTTCTTTACATCACCATCCTCTCCATAGCCATAATTGTAACCATAATTATATCCGTAACCATAACCATAACCATA
>NZ_CAWUTS010000007.1:0-40834 GCF_963925415.1 uncultured Flavobacterium sp.
CTTTACAACATCTGCCTCTCTAGGAGTTAATGTTTCTAATGAACGCTCGATTTCAGTACGTAATGATTCGTGGATTAATTCTCTGTCTGGGTTTGGTGATTCACCTGAACGCAATACATCGTAAAGGTTAGAATCTTCTCCTTCAACAAGAGGTGCATCCATTGACAAGTGACGACCAGAGTTTTTCATAGACTCTTTTACATCATTTACTGTCATATCTAGTTCTTTTGCAATTTCCTCAGCAGATGGTGGACGCTCGTTAGATTGCTCTAATAAAGCGTACATCTTGTTGATTTTATTGATAGAACCAATTTTGTTCAAGGGCAAACGAACGATACGAGATTGCTCAGCCAATGCTTGTAAGATCGATTGACGAATCCACCAAACGGCATACGAGATGAATTTGAAACCACGGGTTTCATCAAAACGTTGTGCTGCTTTTATTAATCCTAGATTTCCTTCGTTTATTAGATCGGGTAATGTTAATCCTTGATTTTGATATTGTTTTGCTACCGAAACAACGAAACGTAAATTTGCTTTTGTTAGTTTTTCAAGTGCACGTTGATCACCAGCTTTTATACGTTGAGCTAATTCAACTTCTTCATCAGCCGTAATTAAATCAACTTTTCCAATTTCTTGAAGGTATTTGTCTAGGGAAGCGGTTTCACGATTGGTAACCTGCTTGGTGATTTTTAGTTGTCTCATTTAATTTTATATCCTAAATTATGTTTTCATATACTTATACGCATGATGAGTTAAAAAAGTTACAAAAAACTGAAATTATTATTTTATAAATTGTAGCTTCGTTAAAATTGAAATATTGAAAACACTAAATCAACTGTGCCATACATGCGTTGCTTTGTCTTTTTTTTTAACAAAAAACCCACTTCAAATAAATGAAGTGGGTTTTTTTTATGAATTAAAAAATAAAATTAACCTTGTGGTCTTTCTTTTTTCTCAATAGGACGCTCTTCTCTTTCTGGTCTTGGCAATAACGCTTTTCTAGAAACTTTTTCTTTTCTAGTTTTAGGGTCAAGTCCAAAATATTTAACTCTAAACACATCGCCCATGTTTACAACATCGGTAACATTTTCTGTACGTTCCCAAGCTAGTTCTGATACGTGTAATAAAACTTCATTTCCTGGAGCGTCTATATATTCTACGACTGCACCAAAATCTAACATTTTAATTACTTTAACTTCATATGCTTCTCCAACAGTTGGTTTAAATATAATTGAATCAATTTTAGCCATAACTGCAGCTATTCCTGCTGGGTCAGTACCTAAAATTTCAACAACTCCTTCTTCCGTAAGTGGGTCTTCATTGATAACGATTGTTGTTCCTGTAGTTTTTTGTAATTCTTGAATCACTTTTCCACCAGGACCTATTAATGCTCCAATAAATGCATTTGGAATTCTTCTTGTAATAATTTTTGGAGAATGATCTTTAACATCAACTCTTGGCTGAGCCAATGTTTCTATTAATTTCTCTAATATATGTAAACGTCCATCACGAGCTTGAGCTAATGCTTGCTCCATGATTTCGTATTTTAAACCGTCAATTTTGATGTCCATTTGACATGCTGTAATTCCTTCTGAAGTTCCCGTTACTTTAAAGTCCATATCACCTAAGTGATCTTCATCTCCTAAAATATCAGATAAAACTGCAAAACGATCTCCGTCAGTAATTAAACCCATTGCAATTCCAGAAACAGGACGAATTAATTGAACCCCAGCATCCATTAAAGATAATGTTCCAGCACAAACAGTTGCCATTGAAGACGAACCATTTGATTCTAAAACTTCCGACACCACACGAATTGTATAAGGACAATCTGCAGGAATCATGTTTTTTAATGCTCTTTGAGCCAAGTTTCCGTGACCAACTTCTCTTCTTGAAGTTCCTCTTAATGGACGAGCTTCTCCTGTTGAAAATGGTGGAAAATTATAGTGTAAGTAAAATTTTTCTTCTCCTTGTTGCGAAGGTGAATCGATTTGGTTTGCTTCTCTAGAAGTTCCTAAAGTAGCCGTTGCTAAAGCTTGAGTTTCACCACGTGTAAACAATGCTGAACCGTGAACCGATGGCAAATAGTCTACTTCGCACCAAATTGGTCTAATTTCTGTGGTTTTTCTTCCGTCTAAACGAGTTCCTAAGTCTAAAGTTACGTTACGAACAGCTTCTTTATTTACTTTATTGAAATATTTAGAAACTAAATCGCCATTTTCTGCTAATTCTTCTTCCGTAAATAACGCTTTTACTTCGCTTTTTAATTCATCAAATGCAGCTGAACGCTCATGTTTGGCTGAACCTTTACTAGCAATTGCATAAATTTTATCATAAGCTGCTGCTTTCACTTTTGCATGAATAGCTTCATCTGTTTTTTCGGTATCATAGGTACGAACTTCTTTTTTTCCAAATGCAGCTACCAATCTTTCTTGTGCTGCAATCTGTGCTTTAATATGTTCGTGAGCAAATTTTATAGCATCCAACATTTCTGCTTCTGAAATTTCTTTCATTTCGCCTTCTACCATTGCAATAGAATCTGAAGAAGCACCAATCATCATATCAATATCTGATAATTCTAATTGAGCACGAGATGGGTTGATAATAAACTTACCGTCTATTCGTCCTACTCGAGCTTCTGAGATTAACGTTTCAAAAGGAATGTCAGACAATGCAAGTGCTGCTGAAGCTGCTAAACCTGCTAATGCATCTGGCATAACATCATCATCATGAGACATTAACTGAATCATAACCTGCACCTCAGCATGGTAATCACTTGGAAACAGAGGACGTAAAACGCGGTCAACTAATCTCATAGTTAACACTTCGTTATCACTAGGACGAGCTTCTCTTTTAAAGAAACCACCCGGAAAACGACCTGCTGCTGCAAATTTTTCACGATAATCTACCGTTAAAGGTAAAAAGTCAATCCCCGGGCTTGCTTTTCTTGAAGAAACTACTGTTCCTAAAATAACCGTTTTTCCTATTCTAACTACTACAGATCCATCTGCTTGCTTAGCTAAACGACCTGTTTCGATTGTGATGTTTCTTCCATCACCTAAATCGATACTTTCTACAAATAATTGTGGAATCATAATTTTTTTTTCTTTATTAAACAAAGGGTTAGTTGTGTAGTTGTTGTGTGTAGTTGTTGTAAACCCAATGAAGAACTGTACTTTTTTAAATATAAACGCAAAATAAAAGGGGCACAAGGCCCCTTATATAAATTATTTTCTAATACCTAATTCTTTGATAATCTCACGATATCTCAAAACATCTTTTTTGATTAAATAATCCAAAAGGCTTCTTCTTTTACCTACCAAAAGTACTAAAGAACGCTCTGTATTATAATCGTGACGATTTTTTTTCAAGTGTTCTGTTAAATGCGAAATTCTGTGTGTGAATAATGCAATTTGTCCTTCTGCAGATCCTGTATTTTCTGCTTTTCCTCCGTGTTTAGTGAAGATTTCTGCTTTTACTTCTTTAGTTAAGTACATGCTAATATTGTTTTAAATGATTATTATGTATGAACTGATTCAATTCAATTCGGTTGCAAAGATAGTTTAATTTAAAAATTAAACAAGAACTATTAAAATAAAGTTGCAACTTGCTCATTAACAAACTCTAAAAAACGCTCGTCTGCTGCAGAAAAAGGGTTAATAACATGTGAATCAATATCTATTTGACCTATATTTATTCCATCCACAAATAATGGAACTACAATTTCCGATTTCACTGTAAAACTACAGGCAATATAATTGTCTTGTGCCGCTACATCTGGCACTACAAAATTAGCATTTGACTCTGCTACTTGACCACAAATTCCTTTTCCAAAGGGTATTACAGTGTGATCCGTTTCTGCACCAACATAGGGTCCTAAATGTAATGTTTGAGTTTCGTGATTAGCAAAATAAAAACCAACCCAATTATAATATGATATGTTTTGTTGTAAAAACTGACAAATATTTTTTAACTTTTCTTCATTTGACAACAAAGCGTGTTCTGTTATTTCAGAAATCGCAGGCTTTAATAATTCAAAATTCATGTTGTTATTTTTTTACAAAAGTATCAATTGAAATTGTTTAAAATTACATATTTTTGTAAAAAATTTATTCTTGAAAAAAATACTTATTCAATACAAACCTTTTTTTACTTTTTTAGTAAAGTTTTTTGCTTCTTATTTGGCATTAATCATACTGTATAGCACCTATTTAAATCAATTTGATGCTTCAAGAAACGAATTAGACAGCATAACTAAAACAGTAGCATCAAATGTAAATGAAGTTTTGTTACTTTTAAATCAAGATTCATCCATGTACAATATGACAACCGAACCCGCAGTTGGCATGAGATTTAATGGTAAAATTATTTCTAGAGTAGTTGAAGGCTGTAATGCCATAAGTTTAATGTTATTGTTTATGGCTTTTGTCATTGCTTTTTCTTCTACTTTAAAAAAAACAAGCTTGTATATTGGATTTGGATTAATTTTAATATATGTAATGAATATTACAAGAATTGCTTTGTTGAATTATGCTTTATATTATTATCCCGAACAAAGAGTACTTCTTCACGACATCTTATTTCCATTAGTGATTTATGGCATAGTATTTTTACTTTGGGTGATTTGGGTGTTAAAATTTTCTAACCATGCAAAAAAACAAAACGGTACTCCTTAAAACTATAGGTTTTTTTATATGTATATCCCTTTTTGCGAGCATTCGTTTGTTCGAAAACACATTGTTTTATGATCCATTGATTGGTTTTTTTAAAACCGACTTTAACAATAGTTTTTTACCCAAATTAGATCTCATAAAATTAACCTTTTCTAATAGCTTGCGCTATCTGTTAAACACAGTCGTTTCAATTGCATTACTCGGCATTGTTTTTAAAGACATTGAAATTATAAAAATAAGCTTATTATTATATATCGTTTTATATATAATATTAATATTTTTAACTCTTGTCGTCCTAACTTTTTTTGCTGAAAAACACATGCTTTTATTCTATATTAGACGGTTTTTAATTCAACCTTTTTTCATTCTACTCTTAATACCAGGATTTTACTTTCAGAAATTAACTTCTTCATAACAGTTACACTAAATAAGTTTTATATATTTGCACCAATGAAATTATACAAACATATAAGTCTGTTTTTAGCAAGTGTAATGTTTTTGACAAACATTGGCTATAATTTTACGATACATTATTGCAATGATGCTATAGCATCCATTTCACTAAACACACAAATTGAAGAGCTTTGTACACCTGTGGCTACCTCATGCTGTGCTTTAGAAAAAAAACACAATAAATGCTGCTCTGATAAAGTTGTAAAAATTGACAAAAAAACGGATCACGTTGTTTCAAAAAGTTTTAAAATAAATTTTGAATCTATAGTTTTTTTTGAAAATAATTTATTTAAAATTTCAAACAAACAAAAAGCCTCTTCTTTCATAGATACACCATCATTTTATTGTGAATCTAATGCCCCTCCTTTTTATAAATTATACTGCAGATTTGTTTTATACGCTTAGTGTTATTAGTCAAATTAAAGTTGATTAAATAACATTAAAAAAATAATTATGTATAAAAAAATAATCTGTTTACTTGTAATGATTACTGCAGTTACTCAAGCTCAAAATGATGTAATCAAAGGAAAAATAGTAGACGAAAATAATGAAACCTTATTTGGAGCAAACATCTATTGGCTCAACACAAACATCGGTGTAATTACCAATACAGATGGCGAATTTTCTATTAAAAAAACTTCAGAAACAACAAGTTTAATAATCAGTTACATTGGATATAACACCAAAAAAATTGACATAAAAAACGATTTGTTTCTAACCATACAATTAAAAGCAGTTGAAGAATTAACTGAAATTACAGTTTCAAAAGTAAAAAAGAGCACTGAATATTCTTTGTTTAAGGCGACCAATGTGCAAACTATGGGTCAAAAAGAATTGCTAAAAGCTGCTTGTTGCAATATTTCAGAAAGCTTTTCGACCAACCCCTCAATTGATGTCAACTATTCCGATGCTGTTACCGGAAACAGGCAAATCAAAATGCTAGGCTTAACGAGCCCATATATCTTAATTGCTGAAGAAAACATTCCATCGGTTCGGGGAGCGTCTCAAGCTTATGGTTTGTCTTTTGTTCCAGGAACTTGGGTTGAAAGCATACAAATTACCAAAGGAGCCGGAAGCGTTATAAATGGATACGAAAGTATTTCGGGCCAAATTAATTATGAAATTTTAAAACCCGCAAATGACATTCCTTTTTTTTTAAACGCATTTACTTCAATGGACGGAAGACATGAATTGAACACTCATTTTAATACTAAATATTCCGATAAGTTGAGTTCTACTTTATTTCTTCATGGAAATACTAGAAATAATAAAAATGACAACAACAAGGATGGCTTTTTAGACAACCCGATTGGACAACAGGTAAATATTTTAAACCGATGGCAATATAATGATGTTGATAACGGAATGGTTAGTTTTTTAAATGTTCGGTATATGAACGATGAAAAACAAGCAGGTCAAATAGATTTTAACCCTGAGACAGATAAATTTACAACCAATGCATGGGGAAGTGAAATTGACACCGAAAAAATAGAGGTTTCAAACAAAACGGGTTATGTTTTTAAGGATATGTCATACCAAAGTATTGGTTTTCAAAACTCGTTTCAATCACATAAACAAAAGTCTTATTTTGGCTTAAACCAATACAACATCGAACAAAAAAGCTATTACTCCAATTTACTATTCAGCTCAATCATAAACAACACTAAAAATAAATTTACTACCGGAATTAACTTTACGTATGACAAGTATAAAGAGTTTGTGGCTGTCAATTTTTCTAAAGATTTTTCAAGAATTGACAATTCAGTTGGAGCCTTTTTTGAATATGATTTTGATAATTTAGATAATTTTCAAGTTGTTGCCGGCATTAGAGTTGATAACCACAACCGTTTAGGAACCTTTATCACACCTAGAGTTCATATAAGATATAACCCTTGGAAAGATGCCGTGATTAGAGCTTCTGTTGGGAGAGGTAAACGCGCTGCTAATATATTTGCTGAGAACCAACAACTATTTGCCTCAAGCAGAAGTTTTTCGTTTTTGAATAATGATGGATCATTATACGGATTAAACCCTGAAATTGCATGGAACTCAGGTTTAAGTTTTATTCAAAAATTTAAATTATTTGGTAAAAATACCGATATAGTATTAGATTACTACCGAACTGATTTTCAAAATCAAGCAGTTGTAGATATAGATTTTAGCCCACAACAAGTTGTTTTTTATAATTTAAAAGGCTCAAGCATTGCCAACTCTTTTCAGGCTGAGTTTTCAATTGAATTAAAAAAACATTTAGATTTAAAGACAGCTTACAAATACTATGATGTAAATACCGATTACATCACCGGAAATCTTCAAAAAGCATTACAAGCAAAAAACCGCTTTTTTGCAAATCTATCATATGAGACCCATATTTTAGACAAAGGTCAACAATGGAAATTTGATGTTACATACAATTGGTTAGGAAAACAACGATTACCAAATACAATTAGTAATTTGCCGGCCTATAAGCTTACTGAATATGCTCCTGCTTTTGGAGTAGTAAACGCCCAAATTACTCGAACATTTTCTAATGTTTTTGAAATATACGTTGGTGGAGAAAATATGGGTAATTACAAACAAAACAATGCAATTGTTAGTGCAGATAATCCTTTTGGCGCATATTTTGATAGTAGTATGATCTATGGACCTGTTTTTGGTCAAATGTATTATGCTGGATTGCGATTTAAAATTAAATAACAACAATACGTAAATTAATAAAAAATGAAAAAAATAATTTTAGTACTTATTCTTTCCATAATTGGAATTGGCGCACAAGCGCAAGAAAAAACAAACAACAAAAACGCTGAAGTGGTATTCAAAACATCAGGAAATTGTGATATGTGTAAAAAACGGATAGAAAAAGCGGCCTTTTCAGTAAAAGGGGTTAAAAATGCGGAATGGCTTGTAGACGATCAAGAAATTTATTTGATAATTGACGAAAACAAGTGTACCAAAGAAGACGTTGCAAAAGCAATTGCAAAAGCAGGACATGACAATGCAATGGCAAAAACATCAGATGAAACATACGATGCTTTACATGGCTGTTGCCAATATAAAAGAACAGAATAATAGCAAAAAAAATCCCGATAATAGACTGCCCCCAAAAAGTTAGACACTATTTGGGGGTATTTTTATAAAAACCAGCAGCGTAACAAAAACAGGTGAAAATTGGCTGGTAAAACGCAGCAAAAAAATTGAGAGAGAACCTTTTTATTGAACGTGTATCTTTTAAGAAAACAAGCTATTTTTATTATAAAATTAATTATCGAATCAAACTAAAATGACCTTTTTTTACTACTTCATTTTTATTTAGATCTGTTAAAGTCATTTTAAACCAATAATCAGAGGCCGCTAATCTTTCTTTATTGTATGAACCATCCCATCCAATTTCATTTTTTTTCAAATTCATGGTGTGAACTAGTTTGCCATATCTATTAAAAATTTTAATTTCTAGAGTAGAAAAATAACCTAAAAAATTTCCAGATACTTTCCAATAGTCGTTTACTTGATCGTCATTAGGCGTAAAAAATTTTGGAAAGTTAAATAAATGAATAGAGCTAGATACTAGGTTTTTACAACCATTTTCATCTTTTATATAAACTGTATATATCCCTGCTTCAAGATTTGTAAAGGTATGACTTGTGCCGCTGCCATAGTAAAAATTGTCATCTAAAGAATACGTATAATTACCATTTCCTTGAACAGCAATATATATTGTAGAATCATCGGCTGTGATTTTTTTTACAATTGGAATCTCTGAATTTATAGCTCCAAAATCTTTAGATTTTGAACAAGTTATACCATTTTCTTGTTTAGTAACCGTAATATTAAAGTTGCCTATTTGAGTCAAATCAAAAAACCTTTCATTAGATAAAACTACAGATCCTACTCTATTTGTCCACACCCAAGTATCATTTAAGCTGCCGCCATCTAGAATTACAGGAGAATCATCAAAGGGACATATTACATAAATATCTTCAATATCTATGCTGAGAAACGGATTAACAACTGCATTAAAACTTACAACACCAAAGCAATTAAAGTTTTCATCTTCAATACGTATCCAAATAACAGTTGTTGCTGTTATAAAACTTCTATCTATATTGTTTAATTTTGTTTGTGCATCTAATAAAGACGCATAAAAATTTAACGAATAACTTTCGGGAAAGTTTAATAGGCTTATTATTTCTTGTGCTTTAATATTTAAATTAAAGAGGCCTTCTGCATTGTCAAAAACACCGTCAGAAGAATCACAAACATACATGTTTGACAATACAGGTACAGATGTTAGTTGACTTTCTATAAAAAAACTTTCTATTGAAACACAGCCTTTATGGCTTATTATTTTTACCGTTATTTCTTGTGGATTTATAACATTAGCATAATTAATAGGATTCTGAATTTGGTTTACATCATTGGTTGCATCATTGATACTGGTATAAAAAGCATATTGAAAATCAGCGTTCGAAAAGTTTAAATAATCACTTATGTTTTCTAGATTAAAAATTGAAAAACCATCATTATTATCATCACATTGAGTTAAAACAGCTGCATCATCTAACTCAGGTAAAGGAAAAACTTCTATTTTTTTATATAAAGTCATCGTTCTGTTATTAAGACTAATCACAGCTTTTACCTTCTTAATACCTGGTGTACTAAATTGATGTATAGGTTCTAGTTCATTTGAAAAAACGCCATCATCAAAGTCCCACTGAACAGCATCTACTGGAGCATAAGTATCTAAACTAAAATTAAAACTGGCACTTACACAGTCATCATCAAATAAAACTATATGATTTCTTAAAAAAGTAGATGCAAAAATAGGCAGTCCTTTTGTAGCATTTCCTGTTTGAAGTTCAATGGCATCGCTTTGAAAATTACAATCTTGGGCATATTTTTCTGGTTTATGTATGACACTAACCGTATTACTAGGGTTGTCTATATCCCCTTTTGTAATGTAAATTTTGCCATTTCGTGCCAATTGTATTGACGATACATTTTGCTCGTCAATAATATAATTTTCAAGAGGGCTTATGTCGCCTATAGTTGTAAAAGGAAGCTGAACAATATAATCGTCACCCGCATAATAAAACATTTTTGAGTTTTGCGAAAATTCAATAGTGTATGGATTGAAAAATAGTCCAAATTCAGGAACAGCACCTAAATTAAGATGTAGCTCAAAAGTTATAGTATCATTGTTAAACTTATAAAAATAAATTTTTTGAAGAGCATTATCTACCACAACAATATATTGACTATCGGGAGAAACTTTCATACCTCCAAAAGAAACTAATGCCTCATTAATTTGCCACAGTATTGGATTTAGGTTTATACCGTTTTCCGTAATTTGAAACACCCTAAATACAGGATAAGGATCATATATTTGCCCAAATGGTGGGGTGTCAGATTCAGTTAAACAAATCAACCGATAAGAATTAGTCTCATAATGATACGTAGCTGCTAATCGGGCCGTAGCGGTGTCTGCAATTCTTTCATTTTTTATAGTAACTATACCTAAGGGCTCATTTGATGTAAATGTTACTTCTGAATAAAAAACTCCTTTTGGCATCGTTTCCGGGCTACCTACATTAAATTCTCTGGTAACTATTACAAAAAAAGTTGATTCGTCATTAGGTTTAGGAATAATAATTGAGGTTTGCACTCCTACTATATCTCCATACAAATTATCACCGTTAATCATAATTTGATGATTCTTATTCCATATGGTTCTTCCGTTTGTATAAAAAAGTAAATCACCATTATTGTCTGAAATACTAGAACAACCCGCAGGAGTTGTCATACTGCTGTTTGTTAAAACATTTTCTTCACCATTACTAAAATTGATGCCTGCATTTTGACCAAAGTACCAATAATTTGTTTCATTTTGAGAAAACACCTTGGAAGAAAAAAACATTGAAGCATAAATTAAAAATGCAACCCGAATTTTATTCATTTTTTTTTATTAGTAAATTATTATTCAAAATTATTTGTGCATATTTAACATATAAATACAATAATTTCAAAATTAGTCTTTAAATTAATATTTACAACAAAAACGAGGTATAATAAGAAATTATAAATAATTTTAAAAATAAATAACAGCATTGTAAAAAAGTAAAACCTTTTTTTTTATGTATTACAAAACAAATTGTAATTAAAAAAGCCTCAAAGATGCATATTCTTTGAGGCTTTATGCCAATAATAAATTAACCTAAACTTTATTTAAATTGTTAATTTTTAATAAATCAACCTCTATCTCTTTTACCTGGATAAGCAATATCACCATGCTCTGCAAGGTCAAGACCTATTATTTCTTCAGCTTCAGTAACACGAAGTCCCATGGTAACTTTTAGTAGTTTTAAGATGATGTAAGACAATACAATTGCCCATAATCCATAGGCTAAAACTCCAATAGCTTGAGTGCCCAATTGACTAGCTCCTCCTCCATTTAAAAGGCCTATTGGTCCATCTGCACTAATACCCCATAATCCAATTACAAGAGTGCCCCAGGCACCTGCAACACCGTGAACAGAAGCAGCACCAATAGCATCGTCTATTTTAAGCTTTTTTTCTATAAATTCAATAGAAAAAACAACTAATACACCACCTATAAGTCCAGCAAATATTGCACCAACAGCAGACATATTACCACAACCCGCAGTAATACTTACCAGACCTGCCAATACACCGTTTAATGTTTGAGGTAAATTTGGCTTGCCATACCAGATCCATGTTGTTATTAAAGCTCCTAATCCACCAGCAGCTCCTGCTAAATTTGTGATCAACACAACTGTTGAAGCGGCTATAGAATTTGCACCACCCCAAGCTAGTTGAGAGCCACCGTTAAAACCAAACCATCCTAACCAAAGGATAAATACACCTAAAGTTGCCAAAATTTGATTGTGACCCGGCATAGGAAGAACTTTTCCATCAACAAATTTACCTATTCTTGGGCCCACCATAAAGGCCGCTACCAATGCAGCCCATCCACCTACAGAGTGCACAATTGAAGAACCTGCAAAGTCAATAAAGCCAAGGTCTGTTAACCAACCAGAACCTTGCCATTGCCAACCACCGGCTATAGGGTATATTAAGGCCGTCATTACTATAGAAAATATAGCGTAAGTTGAATATTTAGTTCTACCAGCAATAGCTCCAGAAACTATTGTAGCAGCAGTAGCAGCAAACATAGTTTGAAAAAATAAATCTGCGCCTTCTCCCTGCATTAATCCACTCCAAAAAAACCATCCGTTTGTTGTTTCTCCATACATTAAAGAATAACCAACAAACCAATAGGTAATTGAACCTACACAAATATCCAATAAGTTCTTCATTGCAATGTTTATGGCGTTTTTAGAACTCGTCATACCTGTTTCTACTAGCGTAAAACCAGCTTGCATAAAGAAAACCAATATACCTGCAATTAACATCCATAACATTCCCATATCGCCATTTATAGCTGATACAGCATCCTGTATATCCTTAGTTGAAGCCGTAACAACTACTTCTTGTGTAGCTAACAGACTTGGAACTAGGGTTAATAAATAATTTATCATAATTAATTTGTTTCGTTATTTATACGTATTAAAATTTATAAATTGCTGCAACTAAGAAAGAAGCTAAAGATTTTGACGGCATTAAATCATTGTCTATAAAACTATCTTCAGAAGCACTATCTAATCTAAGCTCTGGTTTAATAATTAAATTATCTACTGAATAACTTGCTGTTAATGTTGCTGCAAATACACTTGAATCTTCAACACCACTTCCAATAGCGCCAAATGAACCATCTTCAACAAAATATTCGCCTCTAATTCCTAAAGCAAATGAATCAGTAACAGTATATTGTGGATATAGTGCAACACCTGTAAAACCAGGGCCACTATCTTCTATACTTAAATAAGCAGCATTTAAACCTAAAAATAATTTTTCTGAAACATCAAAACCACCCGTAAAATCGATTTCAACAAATGAAGGATCTACTAAAACGTTAAGAAATTGACTTTTATATCCCAGTTGGGTTCCAAATGCATAATCTCCTGTTGGATTAAATTCAGTTAAATCAGTATCATTCATAACCCCTAACATTAAACTTAAATCTTCGGCCAATGAAACATCGGCTTTAAAACCTGTATGACTAAACGGTCCATATGAAAATAAATACGAGGTGCTGTAGTTAAAGTTTAGCGCTGGAGAAATAACCTCATAACCTAAAAAGGTATTAAAGTTACCCATGGTTAGCTTTACTTTTTCTGTTACATTCCAATAAACATATAGTTGATTAACAATATTTCCAGTACTCGAGTACATTGGCGAAGCAAATACAGCATCTGTTCCTCTGGGCCCAAATACTAAATCAGCAACAAATCCAACTTTTTCTCCTTCATAGCTGGCAACTATATTGGCCATACCAAGGGCAAATCCGGGTAAATTTGCAAAAGATGAGCCGGGGGCAATAGCATTTTCGTCATTAGGGGCATTAAGATTTGATCTAAAATAAGCATCTACAGTTCCACTTATAGACACTTTTTTTTCTGCTTGTTCTTGTGCTATTAAACTAGAAGTAAAAAAGAGCACAACAAAGTAAAAATAATTTTTCATAAAAGTTGTTTTTTAGTTATTTGATAGCACAAATGTATATAAAAAGCATATATACCATATAAAATAAAGGGTCTTTGGTATAATTTTTATCATTTTTATATTATTGACCCCTATTTTTTATGGGTATGTTAAAAATTATGTAATTTTTTGATTATTTGAAATTTAGATTTTTAAATTTTCTTGTTTCAGATTAAACTATTTCAGTTTTTTTAACAATTTACATGAAAATACATGTGAAAAGAAAATTATATAATTGAATAATTGACAAAATACAGGTTAATAAAATACATAATCGTCATTCAAGTTGGCTTAAAATTTTAATTTCGAAAAAGTTTATTGCAGGTTTTTATTGCCTATTTGTTTGTCGTATTTTAGCATAGTACAGAAGAAAAAAAATAATAAAAATTGACTATTATGCTAAAAAAACAAGGCTTGTATTTGCCCGAATTTGAACATGACAATTGTGGCGCAGGATTTATATGCAGTTTAAAAGGCAATAAGTCAAACACTATTATTCATAAAGCTTTAGAAATATTAGAAAAACTAGAGCACAGAGGCGCTGTCAGCAGTGACGGAAAAACGGGAGACGGCGCAGGAATACTCATTGACATACCACATGAGTTTTTTGTAAAAAATTGCACCTTCGTTTTACCTGAATTTGGATCCTACGCTGTTAGCAATGTTTTTTTGCCCCAAAAAGAAAACCAACGCAAATATTGTATAGAAAAGTTTGAAGCCTATTTAACAAATCAAGGCTTGGATATTTTAGGATGGAGAGATGTACCCGTTGATTCTTCTGTAATTGGTAAAATTGCTGCAGAATCTGAACCTTTTGTAAAACAAATTTTTATTGGTAAAACCGATAAAAAGCAAACCGACTTTGCCTTTAATTTAAAGTTATTTACAGCTCGTAAACAAGCTGAACATTTTATATATAATTCAAAATTATCTGAAAGCGGTCGTTTTTACTTGCCTAGTTTATCAACTAAAATTATTATTTTTAAAGGTCTGCTTATTCCAGAAGACATAAAACTATATTACACAGACTTACAAGATCCTTCTTTGGTTACTCGATTGGCTTTGGTTCATCAACGCTTTTCAACCAATACATTTCCTACATGGGATTTGGCACAACCTTTTAGATACATGTGTCATAATGGCGAAATCAATACCCTTCGAGGCAATGTAACGCGCACTCTTTCGCGCCAAGAATTGATGGAAAGCGAATGGTTTGGTGAAGAAATTAAAAGTATTTTTCCCATAATTCTTCCAGGAAAATCAGACTCGGCTCAAATGGACATGGTTGTTGAGCTCTTGTTAATGACAGAACGATCTTTACCTGAAGTAATGATGATGCTGGTTCCTGAAGCTTGGGAAAAAAACCCAGAAATGTCTGAAACCAAAAGAGCCTTTTATGAATACAATTCGTGTATAATGGAACCATGGGACGGCCCTGCTTCTATTCCTTTTACAGATGGAAACTATATTGGAGCTGTTTTAGACAGAAATGGATTAAGACCATCAAGATACACCGTTACAAAAGATGGCTTTGTTATCATGTCATCAGAAACGGGTGTGATTGAAATTGAACCTAAAAACATTGAAAAACACGGACGTTTGGAGCCCGGAAAAATGTTTTTAGTAGACATGAATCAAGGGCGAATTATAAACGATGAAGAAATTAAAGAAGCTATCGTTTCCAAACATCCTTACAAAAAATGGTTGAATAAAAATTTAGTACATCTAAAAGATATTCCTGCAAAAAAAGGTGTTATTGTGCATCAAGAAGATGCTTTAGAAAAACGCCAGGTAGTATTTGGCTATACCGAAGAAGATTTGCGAATCATCATACAGCCCATGGCGCAAACAGGCAAAGAGCCAATTGGCTCAATGGGTAACGATTCGCCAATTGCAATTCTTTCAAAAAAACCACAGTTAATATACAATTACTTCAAACAACTTTTTGCACAAGTTACTAATCCCCCTTTAGATGGTATTCGTGAAATGCTTATTACAGACATCAGTTTAACATTAGGCAAAGACATCAACATTTTTAAAATAAACGAAGAACAATGTAGAAAACTTAAAATTCAAAATCCTGTTATTTCGATGCATGATTTAGATAAAATAAAAAACTACACATCCAATCCTAATTTTGTTGTTGCCAGCATTCCTATTTTGTACGAAGTAGATAAAGGTTTAAACGAATTGGAGTTTGCTTTAGAAAATTTAGTCAAAAAAGCTTCAAAAATTATTGACGAAGGCGGAAACATCATTATACTATCTGACCGAGGCGTCAATGAAAAATTAGCTCCGATTCCGGCATTATTAGCTTGTTCATATGTAAATCATGAATTATACAAAATAGGAAAACGCGCCAAGGTAAGTTTGATTATTGAGTCTGCAGAACCAAGAGAAGTGCATCATTTTGCCTTATTATTTGGCTATGGTGCAAGTGCCATTAACCCTTATATTGTAAACGAAATTGTTTACAATCAAGTTGAAGCAAAAGATATTGAAAATATAGCCTATTTAGACGCTGTAAAAAATTACAACAAAGCTATTGGAACGGGTGTTTTAAAAGTAATGAACAAAATTGGAATCTCTACATTAAATTCATACAGAGGAGCACAGTTGTTTGAATGCATTGGTTTAAACACCAAAGTAGTAAACGAATATTTTCCGAATACGGTAACCCGAATTCAAGGTATTGGTTTACGCGAAATTGAAAAAGAAATTTTTAAAAGACACAAAAGAGCATATAAAACAGATGCCATTGAAGGCGATTTAAGTTTAGATTTTGGAGGACTATATAAGTGGAGACGCGATGGCGAAAAACATTTATTTAACCCTTTAACCATTGCAAAACTACAAGAATCGGTTCGAGAAAATAAACACAGCTCGTACAAAGAATATGCAGACCTGGTAAACGAGCAAACCAAACAACTGATGACCATCAGAGGCTTATTTGAATTTGATAATTTTGACCCTATACCCTTAGATGAAGTTGAGCCTTGGACCGAAATTGTAAAACGTTTCAAAACAGGGGCTATGTCTTATGGATCGATCAGCAAAGAAGCTCATGAAAACTTAGCTGTTGCCATGAACCGAATTGGCGGAAAAAGCAATTCGGGTGAAGGTGGTGAGGATGAAGAACGCTTTTACAAAGATCCAAACGGCGATTGGAAAAACTCTGCCATCAAGCAAGTGGCTTCAGGCCGTTTTGGAGTAACTTCAAACTACCTAACCAATGCATCAGAAATTCAAATAAAAATGGCACAAGGAGCAAAACCTGGCGAAGGGGGTCAATTGCCTGGGGCTAAAGTAAATCCTGATATCGCTAAAACAAGAAATTCAACACCTTATGTAGGATTGATTTCGCCACCTCCACATCACGACATCTATTCTATTGAAGATTTGTCGCAATTAATTTACGATTTAAAATCAGCCAATAGAGAAGCTCGTATTAATGTAAAATTAGTTTCAGAAGTAGGAATAGGAACTGTAGCAGCTGGGGTTGCCAAAGCAAAAGGCGATGTTATTTTGATTTCTGGCCACGATGGTGGCACAGGCGCTACACCTTTAACCTCACAAAAACACGCAGGCCTACCTTGGGAATTAGGCTTAGCAGAAGCCCAGCAAACCTTGGTAATGAATAATTTAAGAAACAGGGTGGTTTTAGAATGTGATGGCCAGCTTAAAACAGGTCGTGATGTTGCAATTGCCTGTTTGTTAGGAGCAGAAGAGTTTGGTTTTGCAACAGCACCTTTAGTTGCTTCGGGTTGTATTATGATGCGTGCTTGTCATTTAAATACTTGCCCCGTTGGTATTGCAACTCAAAACCCCGAACTGCGTAAAAAATTTAAAGGTAAACCTGAACATGTTGTAAACTTCATGTATTTCATAGCGCAAGAATTAAGAGATATTATGGCCCAACTTGGCTTTAGAACAGTTAATGAAATGGTGGGCCAAGTACAAAAATTAAATCGAAACAAAACAATCAATTTTTATAAAGCAAACGGTTTAGATTTATCGCCTATTTTGCATAAAATTGAGGTTCCACAGGGTACTAAATTATACAACACAGAAAAGCAAAATCATGATTTAGAAAAAGCATTAGATTTTAAAATTATGAAACTAGCACATCCAGCTATTTTTAGAAAAGAAAAAATTGTTATTGAATCTAAGATCAATAATATGGATCGTGCTTTTGGAGCTATTATCAGCAACGAAATCTCTAAAATATACGGCGCACAAGGCTTGCCAAATAATACCCTAAAAGTTAACTTTACAGGCTCGGCAGGTCAAAGTTTTGCTGCTTTTTCTACAAAAGGGCTAACCCTTGTAATCAACGGAAACGCAAATGATTATTTAGGAAAAGGATTATCGGGGGCAAAAATTGTGGTAAAAGTACCTGATGAAGCAACTCTGATTCCTGAAGAAAATGTTATTATAGGCAACGTAGCCTTATATGGGGCAACATCTGGAGAAGTATATATTAATGGAAAAGCAGGCGAGCGATTTTGCGTAAGAAACTCAGGAGCAATTGCCGTTGTAGAGGGCATTGGTGATCATGGCTGTGAGTATATGACAGGCGGAGTTGCTGTAGTTTTAGGTGAGGTAGGTCGAAATTTTGGTGCAGGTATGAGTGGCGGAGTTGCTTACATTTATGATACCCGTAACACCTTTCACAAAAATTGCAATACTGAAGGTTTAAATTTGGATCGGGTTGTAATACCCGAAGACCTAGCAGAATTGAAGCAGCTGATCATCAATCACTATGATGCAACTGGCAGCCCGCAGGCACAACGCATATTAGAAAATTGGAAAAAAGAGCTGACTCAATTTATTAAAGTATTGCCCGAAGAATACAAACAAGCCTTAATTAGAATAGAAGAAGAAAATAAAATAACAGTTTAAGATCATGGGAAAAATAACAGGATTTTTAGAAATTGAACGACAAAACGAAACGTACGAAAAAGTTGAAGATCGACTAAAAAACTATAAAGAATTCAGCATTTCATTAGAAGAGAAAGACCTTAAAAATCAAGGAGCTCGTTGCATGGATTGTGGTGTTCCGTTTTGCCACAGCGGTTGCCCTTTGGGCAATCTAATTCCCGATTTTAATGACCATGTATACAAAGGACGGTGGAAAGAAGCTGCAAAAGTGCTTCATGCAACCAACAATTTTCCTGAATTTACAGGGCGCTTATGTCCTGCTCCATGTGAAGAAGCTTGTGTATTAGGCATTAACGAAGACCCTGTTTCCATTGAAAATATTGAAAAAAACATTGTAGAAAAAGCCTTTGAAGAAGGCTGGATAACCGCACAACCACCTGCTGCTCGAACAGGCAAAAAAGTTGCTGTTGTAGGATCTGGTCCATCTGGGCTAGCAGCTGCACAACAACTAAACAGAGCAGGACACTGGGTAACTGTTTTTGAAAGAGACGCCAAAGTAGGGGGCCTATTGCGATATGGAATACCCGATTTTAAATTGCAAAAAAATATTATTGACCGACGTATTGAGGTGTTAAAAGAAGAAGGAATTGTTTTTAAAACCCATGCGCATGTGGGCAAAAACATACGTGTAGAAACCCTAAAAAGCGATTTTGATGCTATTGCCTTGTGTGGTGGTGCAGCTGTAAAAAGAGCAATTTCAATAAAAGGATCGCATTTAAAAGGCGTGGTACAAGCCATGGATTTTTTAAAACAAAACAACCAACGTGTTGACGGGTTAAATGCTATTAAAGATGAAATTTTAGCCAGCGGCAAAAATGTAATTGTTATTGGTGGTGGCGACACGGGTTCTGATTGCATAGGAACATCAAACCGACAAGGAGCAAAATCGGTAAACAACTTTGAAATATTAAGCAAACCAAGCGAGGGCAGACCTGCACATCAGCCTTGGCCCTATTGGCCTATGAGATTGCGCAGCAGCTCATCACATAAAGAAGGTGTAGAGCGCTTTTTTAGCATTTCTACCAAAGAATTTATAGGAGATACAAACGGAAATTTAATAGGCTTAAAAACAGCAGAAGTAGAATGGGTTTATAAAAAAGGAGAGCGCCCAGAACTAGTGGAAGTGGCTGATACCGAAAAAACATGGGATTGCGAATTGGCTTTACTAGCCTTGGGATTTACAGGTTCCGAAAAAACCTTGGCCGATCAATTTGGTCTCGAAATGGATTTTAGAACCAACATACAAGCCAGCGAAAAAAATTATGCAACCAATATAAGCGGAATTTTTGCTGCTGGCGACATGCGCAGAGGTCAATCGTTGATTGTTTGGGCAATTTCAGAAGGCAGGCAAGCAGCACATCATGTAGACCGCTATTTAATGGGCCACTCTAATTTACCCTTAAAAGGCGCTGGTGATTTGCCAAGGATATAAAACGGAACTCTTTTTGTTTTGGCAATTTTTAATAGTAGTCCGTTATTATGGTATGTTGACAAAAGTTGTATACATTTGACGATATATACTGGTTAGCAAAAACTGCTGAACTTACTTAGGCTCAATAAAAGTTATTTCAGATTCTGAATTTTAATAAATCAAATTAATAATATTATGCACATACAAATAACGGAAACTGAGTATGATTTTTTTAAAATTATTTTCTCTGTACTAATAGGAATGTTTGGAAAATCAATTTTCGACTGTTTTAAAACATTCAGATAAAACAAAAAAATAGAAATTTTGTTATTGATTATTTAAAATCTGCCGAAAAAGTATTTCCTTTACTAATATTAGAATACATTAGACTTAAAGAATATATTAATAAAGATAATGTTGAAAATGAGACAGGAATAATAAAGATTAAATTATTTGAAGACTTTAACACTGATATACTAAAAAGCATAACTTTTCCTAACTACTATAAATTGTTTAATAAGAAAGCTCTTTTGATTTATGATATTTATCACATTACAAATATTTTGAAAGATGCCTTGCCTTATGAAATGGGAAACAAATATTTCGAAATAGAAAAAAATCATTATTCTAAGCTTCATAAAGATGAAGATAAACACAAAGCTTTTAATAATTGTGAAAATTGTGAATTTCAAAGAAAATTATTAACAGAAAACATTGACATGAAATTGAATGAGGTAAATATATTAAAAGACAAAGTTTCTCTCTTCTTAAAGAGTTAAAGAAAAAAATTGGCTCACCTTTTTTTCTTGCTTACTGTCTATAATAGCAGTATTTCTTACAAATATATACTTACTTTGGAAATTTAAAAAATTTCAACTAATTGGGTGGGCAGTAGATAAAAACGGAACGAAACAAAAAAAGCTTATAACATGAAACATTCTTTAATATACCTTTTAGTACTTTTTTTTTCGAGCTATACATTTGCTCAAAAGGTATTCTCTGTTGAATACGAAAATCAAGCAGACGTAAAAGTTTTTGTTGTAAAGTATAAAAATCAAGCTGATTTAAATGTTTACAAAGTAAAATACGATAACCAAACAGGAGACAATGAGGGAAAGTGGTTTTTTACAGACTATGTGAATCAAGCAAAAAAGAAAATTTATTTTGTTAAATATGAAAATCAAGCGACCTTGAAAATATATTTTGTCGAATATGCAAATCAAGCAGGTTGGAATAAAAATGAAAAGAAACATCTAATGTATTAAAATTAGCCCATAACAATGGCGATACATAATTAAGTTTAAAGTACTGATATAAAAAATTAAATTAAATAAACGATAGCCAAACGGAAAGTATGGCGCCTTAAAAACGCAACAAAACATATACAAACACGTTTGCTGCAAGCTGAAAAAAACTAATAAAAAAAAAGATTACAAATGGAAAAGGTGAAAACGGAGAATTAATTGGAACAGCTGTATTCGGGACTGAAAAAATGCCTACTGAATTACAATTTTACTCAATTGACGGAGAATCGGACATTACTGAAATGCCGAAAATTGGCACTCTGAAATCTATGAATGAAAATCTAACTGAATGATAAAATATTTCTATTTAGCTAAGTAATAAACCGAAACGAAAGTGCATATTTACTGCCCAACTTTTCTTATACTAGACGTTAGCAGCATTTTATTTGCAAACGAGTAAAAATGAAACTAATTTTTAAATTATATGAATAAGTTTATAAAAACATTTCGGATTCTCTTAATAGTAATTCTCTCATTAGTTATAATTTTGATTTTATATTTTGTAATAGATAGATATATTTTCAATCCACGAATTAAAGGAATAAGTCCTGTGGATATTAAAAATATTTTGACTTATTTAATAGTACCATTGTCAGTTTCAATCTTAATAATTTGGTTTATTGAGAAAGGACGAAAACAATAAAAAAAACTTAAGAAGTGTATAATTAATGGCTAGTTATCGCCTACTTATAAAAAAAACGCAACAAAACATATACAAACACGTTTACTGCAAGCTGACAAAAAAATGATAGAAAAAGAAAACAACACTAAAAATTTAAAATTTTATTCTCAAAAAGCAATTGGAATCGCAACCTTTATTGGCGGGCCATTAGCCGCAGGATATTTAATACAACAAAATTATATAAGCTTAAACAAACCTGATCAAGGAAAGAAATCTCTACTAATTGGGATAGTTACAACCATAATTTTATTTGGTGGAATATTTATGATTCCTGATAACATTATTGATAAAGTTCCAAATCAAATTTTACCTTTAATTTATACAGGAATTATTTATTTGATTGTTGAAAAAATTCACGGAAAAATACTAAACAAACATAAAAAAAATGAAAATGAGTTCTTTTCAAGATGGAAAGCAGCAGCAATTGGATTAATCGCATTGGCTGTATTATCAATCGGAATATTTGGATATGTATTTCTTTCGCCTGATACTGCTGAATACGAAGCATATGACACTCAACTTGCTGAATTTTCAAAAAATGAAACAGAGACTTTATTATTTTACGACAAAATAAATACTGAAACAAGTTATTCTCTTCTTAAAGAATTAAACAATAACACAATTCCAAAATGGGAGGAGAATATTGAAATTATTAAAAAGGCAAATGATATTGAAAACTTAACTTCTGAATTATTACAGCAAAACATAATATTGCTAAAGTATTCGGAATTAAGATTAAAAGCATTTAAATTGTTCAAAAAAGCGATTAGTGAAGATACTGAAAAATATTCTCAAGAATTAGAACAAATTCATTCAGAAATTGATCAACAACTCGAGAAATTGAATTAAATACGCTTGCCAACACTGCCTATATTCAATAGCGCTTTTTGGGATAACACCCAAAGTTGCTTTTGTATTTATAAAGTTTAGGCAATCAAACCTATATTTTATCTATATTTGTTATGGTCTGTCTTAAATAACAAGTCGCTGATGCAAAGCCCAAAACGGTGGCAAACATTAAAAATGAAAAACACAAAATTAACAGGGATATTTATGCTTTTAATTTCAATCTCTGTTTGCGGACAAACAAAGAAGTGGAATAATTTAAAGAAAGTTAATTACACCATAAATTATCCAAACGAATGGGAATTAAATGAATCTGGTCAGATGGGTTCAGAATTCATTCTTTTAAGCCCATTAAGTTCCAATAACGACAACTTTAAAGAAAATATTAATTTAATTATTCAAGATTTAAGTGCATATAATCTTGATCTTAATAAATATGTAGAAATTTCAGAAAATCAAATTAAAACTTTGATTACTGAAGGAAAAATAATAACAAGCGAACGTGTAAATAAAAATGGTAAAGAATTTCAAAAAGTGATCTATACAGGAAAACAAGGGATTTTTAACTTACAATATGAACAATATTATTGGGTAAAAAATAATAAAGCGTTCATATTAACATTGACTTGTAAACAGTCTGAATACTCAGGCTATAAAAGTATAGGTGAACAAATTTTAAATAGTTTCGAATTCAAAACAAACTAATTACAACAGTTGTATAATTCATATTGGGTTCATTAATCTAAAAAGGTCAAAGCTTTTTATTGGCAGCGCCAAATTGCAAATTTGGCAAAGAGATAAAACAAAAATGCAGCACTTTTAAGTTGCTACAATATATTCACTAATCGTTAGCAAAAATTAAAATGAACATTCCAACAGCATTAATACTATTCCGACTTTTACTTGCTCCAATTATATTGGCGTTGGCATATTTTATAGGTGAAAGCTCCAAAACACTAATTTTAATACTTATGTATCTTGGTTTGGTATCCGACATTCTTGATGGAATAATAGCTCGAAAGCAAAATATCTCTTCTGCAAAACTGAGAAGAATGGACAGTCAAACTGATATGATATTTTGGTTATCAATTGGATTTGCTACTTGGATTTTATATCCACAACTGATTGCTGACAATTCAATTGTTATTTGTACAATTCTCGTAATGGAAGTTGCTTGTTATGCGATTAGCATTATAAAATTTAAAAAAGAAACTTGTACCCACGCATTTCTGTCAAAACTATGGGGAATAACTTTGTTAATCGCTTTTACCTCCTTAATCGGCTATAATCACGCTGGAGTTCCATTCACATTAGCTATAATTATGGGATTGATTTCGCATGTTGACCGAATTTTAATAACTTTAATTTTACCAAAATGGACTCACGACATACCAAGTGCCTACCACGCATATTTGATAAGAAAAGGAATTAAGTTTAAGCGAAATGAATATTTAAACGGATAAATAACGACAGCCCGACACCCTAAAAAATAATTGCTCGTTTTATTCAATTTACAAAAGTCCTTGCTGACTTTCTCTCTGTGATTTATTTGCTAAAGTAGAAGCTTAAAATACATAAAAAAATCATAGACAAACCTTTAGCCATTAACAAAAAAAATGAAAAAAAATGAAATCTGAAAAACATATCACTTCAGGAAAACGAACTGCCTTAATATCGTTCATTATAGGAACTCTAATTTTTGTGTTTTACTTTGTTACTTCAAACAGCGATTTATTGTTTATCGGATACGGATTTATAGTTGTTGCAGGAATTACAAATTTGATAATTTTAATAGCAATTTTAATTAAATCAAATTCAGACTTGGCCAATCGCAAAAGACTTTTAAAAACAGGCAGATTGATGCTTATTAATCTACCGATGATGTTCCTTTTTATTTGGCTGACACTACTTTTAATTGGAAATATGCGAATAACGTTCACTAACTCAACTCAAAACAAACTAACAGACATTAAAATTGTAGGATGCCAAACTGAACATATTTTAGAATTAAAACCTAATGAAAGCAAAACTGTTTGGGTAAAAATTACGGGAGATTGCTCTATAAGCTTGGAATATTTGGAAAACGGAACATTAAAAACAGAAACCGTTGCTGGATATGTGACAAGCGGAATGGGAAAAAAAATGAAACACAAAATTGACGGAAAAGATAAAGACATTATATAAGTAAAAATACATTTGACGTTAAGTGGTAATATCAAAATATTAATATAGGTATGAAGAAGGAAAAGAAAAAAGCATCTCTTTGGTTTGATATCGGGATTGGGATTTTATTTTCTGGATTTACAATTGTTATATTCATTATGATTTATATCAGCGAAAGTCCGAATAAGATTTTAGGTTATGGATTTGTAGCTCTTTTTGGATTTATTAGTTATCTATATCTGACTACTGCACTTTACAGAAAAAAATATTGAGAAATCAGTGAGGGTATTAAGGCAAATATTGTTAACGGAAAACTGATTTTAATAAATGACACGAAAAAAACAAACCAAAAAATTGAAAATAAAAATGTAAAAAAAGTGGAATTATATTATTCTTGGAATACAAACCCATTCTCATCTGATTTAGGTTACTCAAAAATTACGCTGAATAACAACTCAAAGGTGTTTTTAGTTTCGGACACCATTAATCTATGGGAAATTAGAACACTTTTTAAAACTAAAGTGAGTATTGAAAAAAATCGATTTATGAATAAACTGAAATAAACCTACATTTTAACTCTAAACAAAAAAAGAAGCCACTGAGTGTTTGCCCCAAGACTTCTTGTTTATTTATGGCTTAAAATCTGCTAACACTAGTTTAAACTACTAATAAGGCAATTTTTTATTGACATTTAACTGCTTCAGTTTTTTTTTAAAACCCAATTTGCATTACAAATTCACCCACAGTTGTCTTAGCCAAATTTCCGTTTTCAATAGAAGTTAGGGCTGCTTGTATTTTTATATTATTAGATTTAAAGTACTTTGTAATTCCAAAAGTATAACTGTTTGAATCGGGTAATAACGAATTTAAATTTGTTGCAAATTCGGGTTTCGTATTTTCGTATCTCAAGTCAAAACTTAATCCTTTTGCGGTTACATAACCGGCCTGAACACTGTAGCTTTCGCCTAGTACTAAAAATTCACTTATTTGAGTTGGAGCTAATATTTGGTTTGCTGCAGCGTCTAAATACTGCATGTCTAAATTGCTAGCACTTGCATCTGCATATTCTGCTAAAAATGAAAACCCATTGTATTTAAGTAATACATCAGCAAAAACTTGCTCATAATCTGTTAAATTGTTTTGTCCGGATGCGTCATAAAACATAAAGTCGGCATGGCCTTCACCTACTGCATTACTAGCGCCTTTATTTCGGCTTGTTGCAGCTCCAATTAATACTTTTAGGCTTTTTTCGTGGGCTAAATCAGCTGTAAACTTATCATTCCCATCTGTGAAATACCCCAACGGAAAAACGTCTAAACGAGCTCCAATTTTTAAACCACCTAAGTCTGAATCTCTAGAGTCTGCCCCAAATGAATTTCTACCATCTCCAGATGTAACAGCAAACTGAGGAACAAAACCTATTTTTTTACCAAATTTACTTTCCACAAAAAAACCAAATTCACGACCTGTGTTGCTATACAAACCACTGACCCTACTTCGTTCTGTAAACTGCAATTTATCCTCTCTATACATCATTTCTCGGTTGTTAAGAAACGTCTGTTTTTGACCTCCTGTTAAAGTTAACCAACTGTAGGGATGATAGGCTATCCAAGCATCCAAAAGTGGCTTTGCTTGACTGAAATCGCTTTGAATTAAAAAACTTATTTTTTCTTTTGCGGCTTTACCGCTCAATATGAAGTAAGCGCGTTTTGCATTAAAATTATGCACATCATCTTGCCCTTCTGTTTTTTCAAAAGAAACACTTGGTTGCATAAAACCATTGATATTAAATTCATAAGCCCCTTCATTAAATACAAAATTTAATCCTTTATCGTCTAATTTAAAATCGGCAGTATTTATTGATTTTTGCTCTTGAGCAATACCGTTATAGAGGTATAAAAACATAGCTAGACTAAGTAATTTTTTCATAATTGGTTTCATTTTAGTTCTTTTTAGGTAATCTGTAAATTGGTAAATTTTGGTTTAATTCTGTTTTTAATACGCCAAAACTCACAAAACTATTAGGCGCTTCAGGCTCTAATACTTCTGTTAAGACAGGTGCATTTTTTTGATGTGTTGAAATGATGTATGTGCCCTTTAAAAAAAGAATATTTTTTTCTGATAAATTTGTTTCTACAGTTTGAAGAATCATTTTTTCATAAGGCATGTTGTTTTTTTTATAGGAAACAACCGTATAACACTCAACATCATATGCAGTATCTTCTTGAAGAGTTTCTACATGAACACCCAATATTTTTAATTTTGTAATAAGCGCCTCTTGGTTTGGGCTAATTAAATAAGCCTCTGGAAGATTTCTTGATAATTTTGGTATAGATTTTAAGGCATCACGGGTAGTAATTTCAAAATCTAAAATTTCATAAGTATCCAAATCAATTACTTGTATGGTGTCTTTATAGATCTTTCGAGTGCTTGTTATTGTTATTTGCTTTGCTTTGTTTTGTGCTTTTATAATTTCTTTTTTGAGCAATGCAGCATGATCATAAGCCGTTTTTAAATATGACATTCCTATTAAAAAAGTAGTATTTATTCGTCTTTTATATGAAGTTCTTCCAATGTCTACACCGCGAACCTCTATTAAGGTAGAAATACTATTGGTTAAAGCATAAGAAGTAGCACTTGAACGCGAATTAGTTGATCCTTGATTGAAAACAATATCTCCTTGTAGCTCATCTGTTGTAACATAGTTGTGATGCGATAATTTATTTTGATCCATTACATCTCGTGCCTTTTGAACAAATAAAGAGTCGGTAAGGGTACGCATATTTTGGGGTACATTTAGGTTTCCCGAATATAAAAACATCACGTCATAGTAGCCCGCAATACCAAAATTTCCCAACTTTGAAAAATCTTTTCTATAGGCTTTGTATTCGTGAAAATCAAGAGCCACTTCTGGCTTAAAATTTGAAAAAGTTTGTTTTAATAAAATGCTTTCTGGAGCCATTAGCTTGGTTTGATCTCGGTTTAAATCGAGTCCGTTTGCTGCATAACGGTCTTGTTTTAAATATCCGTCAATGTTTGCCATTGGAATTACAGCCAGCTCTATTTTATCAAGCAAATAGCTGTTTTCAGTATTTGTTAATAGCGTGTGCAGCAAATACAATAATCCTTCAGAACTACCAGGTTCATTGCCGTGTAAGCCTCCCTGCATCCAAACTTTAGTTTTTTCTTGTTTCGAATTTGGATTTGTTAGGCTAACCAATGGTATGTTTTTTCCTTTTTGACTTTCACCAATATAACTAATGGTAACGTAGTCTGAATGATTGGTTTTTAATTCGTTTAAAAAAGAAATTAATTCTTCGTAATTTGTAAAACCTTTGTCTTTTTTTAAAGCTGGAGTTACATTTTGTATGAGTTCGTTATCTGGAAAATAGCGTTGCGTAATTTTTTTGGATTGCGGGTTTATTTGCGCTAAGCCATGCATAGCATACAAAAAAGAGAAAATAAAAATATAGCTTTGTTTCATTTTATAAAGAAAAAGTTAGCATTAATCTTCCCATCCATTCATTACTGTCAATTGGAATTCCGGCATTGTTATTTATGCCGTCACTACCATCCACATAGGTTAGAGAAGCTTGAATTTTTGCTCCATAATTTCGAGCCAAATATTTACTTAATCCTACAGTATAGTAGTTTGGTCTGTTGTAAAAAGTAGCATTATTTAAAAAAGAACTTGCATCTGCTTTTAAGTGTGTATATCGTCCATCTACAGAAATACCGTTTTTAAACAGGTAACCCAATTGAAAATTATAACCTGTTCCAAGCATCATTCTTCCTTTTACATAAGACTCCATGTTTTGAATCCCATTGACATCAAATGTTGTAGAAGTAGATCCATCAACTCGTACACGTTGTGTAATGTTTGAAGGTACAGAAGCTGTTGTTTTTATATATTCACCCAAGGCCGAAAACCCGTAGTATTTAAATAAAAAATCTACTCCATATTTTGTAAAATCGGGCAAAGACTCTTGATTGGCATCATTTAAATACAAAATGGTTCCACTTTCTCTACCTCTTCTACTGCTCATGCCTTTGTTTAAACTATAATTTACTCCTATTATAAATTTTGGTGTGCGTTCTCTAACTACATCAGCTTGTCTAAACTGACCCAAATTGGTAAACAATCCAAAAGGAAGAAAATCTACTCGTCCACCCACTTTTAATCCTCCATGGTCTTTGCCAACTACGTTGCCGCCATCTCCATTTGTAAGCACTAAATAGGGTCTTAAGTTTGAATTGGCTCCTGTTTTAAAGTTACCTTGAGCAAAAAAGCCAAACTCTCTTATGGAAGCAAAAGCAGAAGTTAACCTGCTTCTTTCCACCAACTGAAGAGCATTGGAATTCATGAATAACTCCCTATTATCTGTGTAGGTAGCCCTTTGTCCAAAGGCTATGTTTATTTTTTTTGTAACATCATAAGAAATGTATGCATCCATAAGATAATTTCCAACAGCATCTTCGGTTTCTGAAGACCCGCTTAAATCAATTTGTAGGCGATAGCTGAATCTTTTGTTGCTGGAGTTTCCGTCAATCCTAAGTCGTGAACGGCGCATTCTAAACCTGTTGTTTGCGTCTTCTGCTTGATCATTTGAAAAGGTTTTGCTTTCAAAATAGGGCTGTAAATAAGCACTTATTTTTAGTTCTTTGCCATCTGTAGTTTTAAAATTTAACCCTTCGCCAAACGAATACGAATCCAATTGAATGGTTTGAGAATATACTTCTGGCAGTGTAAATAAAAGCCAAAATGCTGCAACTATTTTTAAAAATTTCATATGTATATTAATTTTTTAAGCTATTATTAAAACACTCCTTTTACTATTAATTCAGAATTTTTCATCATGTGTTGTCCTCTTGCAAAAACATCTTGCAATTTAAAATCTTTGTCAAAGGCACATAAATCTGCGTCGAATCCTACTTCTATTTTTCCTTTTGATTGTAGACCTAAATTTTTTGCAGGATTTGTAGTGATTATTTTTAAAGCATCTTCAATAGCAAGACCGCCCTTTTGTATCAACTCAATAACCTGAAAAAGGTTTTGGTCAATGGCTGCTTTTTTTACACCTATGTTTTTACCCTTTTCATCGAATAACGAAAGACCCGCATTTCCATCAGAACTAAACGTCATTTTATCAATAGAGACACCTTGTTCTAAAGCATATAAAACCATTTTATAAGGATCTGTATATTTTGAGGCACCTGAAGTAATATCTATGATACCCCCTAGTTTTGCAAACTCAATAGCTTGGTCAAATAGTTCTTTCGTTCGACCCACATGGGTTGGCGAAATATGTTCTATAGGGAATTGATAGGTGTTAACAAGTTCAAAAAGCAAATCCATTTTTGTATGAAGGTTGCCTAGGTGAACATGAAGAATTCCTTTTTTATTTGCTATAGAACCCCCTACGCGCACATCTCTAAGTTTTCTTAGTAATTCTAGAGCAGTTGGATAAGACGAACGAATATCGCTAATGGCTATTTTGCAACCTATTACTTTGTCAATAAAAATCATGTCACCTTGTATACTATCTGTAATAGTAACCGTATCGACACCATAATAACCACAAAACATATAAGCAGAAATACCTTCTTGCTCTAAAGATTTAACTTTACTATAAAGCGATCTAATGCTTCGGGCTGTTCCGTCTGTTCCCAAAAGTCCCACAACAGTTGTTGAGCCACATAAAATAAGCTCATTCATAGATATTTCTGGAGTCATAGACGAATAACCATCTTTACCACCTGCACCATTAACATGTATATGCTGGTCAATAAAACCTGGGGTTACTATTTTACCCTCAGCATCCCAAACTGTTGCTTGATTTGAAAATTCATTTAAATTGTTTTCTAGGGCCACAATTTTTTCTCCAGCTATTAAAATGTCTTTTTTGCCCAAATAATTTGGAGCATAAACCTCAGCATTTTTTATTAGTTTTAACATAAATTATATAAATTGATAACAAAGCATAATAAACATTGCTACTATTAGTGGAATTAAATTTCTTTTAACTATTTCAAGTGTTGAAACACCTGCAATTTCTGCAACTGCAATAAGCACACCTGCCACGGGGGAAACCGTTCGCCCCATAGATGCAGATAATTGCATGGGTAAAATCATAGAAGTACTGCTTACTCCTAGTTTAGCTGCTATTTTTGGTACTAGAGGACCAAAGGCAAAAAATGCTGCATTACCACTACCCATAAGCATAGAGGCTAAAAAAATCATGATAGTCATTACTATACTTACGCCTACGGCATTTAATCCTAAATTTAAGGACAACGATAATAAACCTTCAATAAAGCCTAAGCTTATAAGTCCTTTTGCAAAAATATCTGCTGCAATTATTAAGGTTACTACGCTTTTAAAAATATTACCCATTCCGTCCCAAAATGTTTTTAATGAATTGAAAACGAAACGAATGTCTTTGGTTCTAATGAGTTCAAATAAAACAGCAATAAATAAACTTATAAGCATTGCAGTTGTAGTATCTAAAGTAATTGGAACTTCAAAAAAGTTGAATAATTTTGAAAAAACCAACAATAATATGATCGGTATAACGGGTATAATGGCATAAATTATAGGTGCTGTTATTGTTTTTTCTTGTACTTCAATTTTGCTTTGAGTGTCTAAACTTTTAGCATCAAAATACTTATTTACAAAATAATAGCTAATCGTTAAAGACACACTTAAAATGGAGGCCAAAACAATTTGATGATTTAAAAAAAAAGAAACGATATCTAATTTTACAATACTTGATGCGCTGGCCGTAATAGCCGAAGCGGGTCCAATGCCTAAAGCTGTACTGGCCGTAATAACAGACACAGCAGAAATTCTACTGACTCCTAAGTTTATTAAAATAGGGAAAAGAGAAGCCATTAACAGTAATCCTAAGCCTGCTGCAGAGGGTATTGCAATAAATAAAACTTGACTTATTGGAATAACTAAAGAAGCGGCCAAATAGGGATGTTTTTTAAATAATTTTAAGGGCTTCATGGCAACATAAACCAAACAATTTGAAGCGCCAATTTTGTCAATATAAGCTACAAATCCGCCAATAGCCATAATCATCAAACCCACATTTGAGTTTGTATTTGCAAATGATTCTTTTATGTATTTAAAAAGATCAAAACCAGAAAAACCAGACGAATCTGATAATTCTGGCATTTTATAATTTAATATAAAAGAAAATGATAGCATTATTAAACCTGAAAACAACAATACTGCATGAGGATTGTATTTCTTAAGCAACAATCGAGTTGTTATCAAAATACAAGCTAATGATAACAAAGAACCAATAATACTACTATTCATTTTTTATTTTTAAAAATTAAAAAGAAGATCCGTCTATTTTTTTTCCTGGAGAAAATAAAGCACCATTAGATTCTATTATGGTTGAATGTTGAACAAAGTCTCCCGATAAATCAGGATTTCTGGTATAGGACTCATCAGGGTTTGCAGACAGTGTTGCAGAATCAAAAACTAGAACTACAGTACCCGTTGCGTCTTGAACCGTAATAAGATCTCCCGAATTTGATATGTTAATTTGTCCGCCAGTTGCTGTTTGAACTATTGCTCCACCAAAATTTCCCGTTGGATTTCCTCCGCCAAAAACCACAATAACACCATTTGCAGGCACTACTGTTCCGGCTAAAAAAACATGTCGAGGGGTATTGTTTGCCAAAGCAGTTGCATCAAAAATTTTGTAACCGCTTATGTCTAAAGCTATACCTGAATTATAAAACTCTATAAACTCATCTTCGTTTGCTTCTCGAGTGCCATCTCCATTAGCATCACCCAAAAGGGTTGCTTCAGGATCATAATGAACTTCGTTTATAAGGAAACCCAAGTAAGGGCAACCATTATTTGCAATTTCACCAGCTACTGTTGGGCAATTATCATCTGAATCTGGAACACCATCATTGTCTGAATCTGTGTCATCGTCTAATACTTCAATTGAAATTTGGTAACTGCCTATTTGAATAAAGCTGCTGCTGTTTTCGATAGTAATAGTAACCGTTTCTATACTTTCTGTATTTGAATCATTGATGCCTGTTAAAACAACTTCTGCTTGAGATGCTCCTTTTTCAATAACCAATTGAGAAGAGGAAACTGCATAATCACTGTCCAAAATTGCCGTTCCTGTTAGTGTTAATGGTATTATTATTTGCTTTGTTGCAGTCGCATTTAGTTTTGCACTTATTGTGATACTACCTCCATTTTCACTTAAGGTTAACGCACTTGATTTAAATTCAATTAACGTTGGATTGATGTCATCAGTGGTGCAACTTGCCAATAAAAAAGCAATACAAACAAAACATGACAATTTTACAAACATGGTTTTAAGACTCATTTTGTTAATAATTTTAAGTTATGGATATTTTATTTTACAAGAAACTTAGATGTAAATGTTTTGGCATCTGCTGTTACTTTTACAATATAAAAACCTTGATTTATTTGGCTTATATTTAGGCTGTTTGAAGCCGTATTTTGTTCAAAAACTAATCTACCATTAACATCGTAAATTGTGATGTTTTTTAAACCATCTATGTTAAAATTAATTTGACCATCTTTCACTGGATTTGGATAAATTGAAAATTCAGAATTAACAAACGTATTAGATGATAAAAGGGAGAAAGAAGCTATTTCCCAACCTGTAAGCTCTGTATTACTTCCTAACCAATTGGCAACATTTCCAACTAAGACTATTATTTCATTTTTAGTTAATCCTGCTAATGGATAAACCGTTTCATTAAAATATATGTTGTCAAATTCGTCATTATCAGCTGTTGAAGCACCTACAGATACTGCAGTAGTTCCGTCTGTTAAACCTGATGGCAATCCAGTATTTGTAGTAGCAGTAGCATCATACCAACTTAAACTGCTTGAATTTACAGCAAAAATAAAATTTGGATTTGGAAAAGGATTTGTCATCACGTTATCCCAAACATTTGGCGCAGTAGCTTGAAAAACAATAATTTGATCTCCAGAAGCAGACAATCCCCATGAATTACCATAAATTGAGGTAATAACCGACCCATCAGTAGGTAAAACAAAACTACCTTCTGTAGCGGCATCTTCTTCAACTGTAATTACAGTTCCTGCAGTTATAGCTGTTGGCGCCGTATACTTAAGCACACCCTCTGATAAATCATCATTTCTCCATGAATTAGTAGCAGATATCCATCCAGATTCTGTAAAATATATAACAGTTCCTGCGGCTAAATCTACTAAAGGAATGAATTGAAATCTATCATTTGCATCAGCAATTAATGACGTAACTACAACATCACCAGGTGCTAAAAAAGTAGAAACTGGGCAACTCGCAAAAACATCACTTCCGTGTTTACCGGCTGCATGAATTCTATTGGCATAGGCAGAGCCATCTGTATTGATCAAAACCCCATCATTTGAACAAGTCAAAAGATCTTCAATAGAAGATGTGGTCAAATTATTCCATTTGTATTCAAAAGCTTGAGTAGGCAATACAACAGCTGTATAGGTTCCGTCTCCATTGTCTTTTGCTTTAGGCCCATGATATTGTGACCAACTGTTTTGACTGTAATCCATAACTACGTTTTGTCCCGCAGTACCCGTAGACACAGTAAGCTGAGAATAACCAACTGACTTTTGTCTAACAGAACCAAAAAAATACGTTTTTGCAATCCAAGTTGTTCCATCAGCATGAACTGAACGGTTACCATATGAAGAATAGTCTGTAACTACTGCTTCATTTGTAGGAACTCCAACCAAGATAGCCTCGTTTAAACCACCACCGCCTACAATAGGCCCTAGGTTTTCTTGAGAATCACCACCTGCAGTGTAATAAATTTTCCATACATATTCAATTACTTCTGTAGAAGTACCTACAAAGTCAAATGACCAAGTGGTGCCTGTTGCTCCACCTATTTGCGTTGCAGCAACTTCTGACCAACTGCCTCCAAAATTGTGAACAATGTTAACAACCCCTTCAGGCATTTCGGATGCATCAACAGTAACCGTAATGTTTTGTGAATAAGTCAAGACTGAAAAAAGAATTGATAATAAAAAGTAAATTTTTTTCATAATTATATGTTTAAATAGTTAATATTTATATAATTATAAAATTAATTAAAAGAACACAGTATGAAAGATACCAGTTTATAAAAAAAAACAATACCAATTTGAAAACTAATTAATTCAGATGATATCACCCATTTTTTTTATTTCCTTTTTCATTAAGTTTGAACGAATGGAAGCGTATCCAAAAATTAAGCCTTGTCTTTTTGAAATTCCGATATAACATTTACTTAATGAAAATGCGGTAATATTAATTTGGTTTAATTTGGCTATAATATCAAGTTCAAATTTTTCACCTACTGCTTCTTTAAAGTATGCTACAACATGAAAACTTGAAAATGATTTTGATTCGATATACATGGATTTACATTCTTTTTCAAATTCTGTCAAAAATAAATCATGTCGCACCCTAGCGGTTTCAATACAATTTTTAACATGTTGATATAAATAATTTTTTTCAATAAACTGATTCATTACTGTTTGAATCGATGGTGAAATAAAACGATGAGAATGTTCTTGAAGCCCCTCTACAACATCAATTAAATAGCTGGGCACAATCATATAACCCAAACGAATAGAAGGGTGTAATAATCTGTTAAAGGTGCCTATGTAAATCGTTCGATCTTCGGTATCTAAACTGTATATGGTAGGCATGGTACTTGTGGTATTGGCTATTTCATTTTCATAATCATTTTCAATAATTAAAGCTTTATTTGCAGAAGCCCAATGCACTAATTCTGTTCTTCTTTTCAAACTCATTTTAGTACCCAACGGATAATGATTGGAAGGCGTTACGTGTATGAGTTTTGGCTTTTTATGAATAAAACTATTCATGTCTTTTATCATAATGCCTTGATCATCTATGTCAATAGGAATTAAATTTGCTTGTGAACTTTTAAATACAGAATGCACATTAGGAAACAAAGGGTTTTCTAAAATTACCGAATCGTTTTTATCTATCAATGTATTTGCAATCAAATACAAAGATTGTAACGATCCCGAAACAATTATTATATGTTCTGAGTTGCAGCTAATATTTCTACTTACCTTTAAGTAATTACTGATACTTGTTTTTAACTCTTTTAGACCTGTTGATTGAGAATATGATAACCCCGAAGATTTTACATGACGCCAGTAGGTATTTAATAATTTTTTCCATTGATGAACAGGAAAAACATCAATGGGAGGCAAACCAGGCTTAAAAGCTAAATTGTTTGTTGTTAATCTATTTAATAAAGAAATATTTTCAAGATAGGCTTGTCCTTTGCCAGAAATTGCTGGATATAGATCTTGATTTGTGTTGTTTAAATTTACGTTTTGCTTTTTGGTGATGGCCACATTATCATAGGAAACCCTATAACCTGAACCCGTTTTAGAGCTAATTGTTTTTTCGAGCAATAACAACTCATAGGCCTTAATTACTGTGGTGCGCGATAAAAGTAATTCATTGGCTAATATTCGTGTAGAGGGCAACAGCCAATCATTTGGAAATTCATTGTTTTCAATACACGTTTTCATAGCCCTATATATAACAATGTATTTGTTAAAAGGTTTTATGTTTTTTTGACGTTCGTATTCTTTTTGAATTCTGTGTATAGCAAAATCATGATTGGTATTCATTTTTTAAAATAATTGGTATGACAAATATATTTATAATTCCTATTAATTTGTATGTTATTATAGTAAATGTAAAAAAAATATAAATGAAATATATTAAATTTAAAAATAAAGGTTTATTTATCATATTTGTATTTGCATTTAACTTTTGTAGCACAAAAGACGATTTTAATAGCGATCAAAACATTCTGTTAAACAGCTTAACCACCGGCAGTGGCTTATTTAGCTATAGCTATACAACAGCTGGGTATGCTAAAACTATAAATGTTTATTATTTTATTCCAGAAAACAAAACAGACACAAGTCCTGTTTTATTTGTTTTTCATGGGTCAGACAGAAACGCAAAAGACTACAGAAACACGATGATTACAAAAGCAACTGCCTTGGGTTTTATTGTTATTGCGCCCGAGTTTTCTAATGTAAATTTTCCGGGCGGTGATGCTTATAATTTAGGCAACGTTTTTATAGACGGAGACAACCCATCGGCAGCCACCATAAATGCAGAAGACAGATGGACTTTTTCAATTATAGAACCCTTATTTGATCATATAAAAACCCACATAAACAACACAAATTTTACCTATAATATATACGGACATTCTGCAGGCGGACAATTTGTCCATCGTTTTATGATGTTTAAACCCAATGCTCGAGTAAACAAAGCAGTAGTATCGGGTTCGGGATGGTATACTTTTCCAAACAATGTGGTATTTCCGTATGGGCTTAATGAAAGTTCGCTTGAAAACCTTGATCTGCCTGTCTTTTTTTCTAAAAAAGTATGTGTTCAAGTAGGCGCAAATGATGATAACCCAAATGATGCAGGCCTTAGGCATAATGTCTTTGCCGATGCACAAGGATTAAACCGAAAGGAGCGCGCAATTGCATATTTTCAATTTTGCCAAGCGCAGGCATTTACAAGCGGCAGTACTTTTCAATGGAGTTTTCACTTGATCGATAATGCCGATCACAACTATATAAACGCATCTGAAAATGCAGTACATTTAATTTTTAATTAAAATAAAATACACATGACGAGTACAAAGAAAAAAATAGGTTTATTTTTAGGTCCAATTTTGTTTATTTTAATTAAATTATTTTTTCATCCTGAAGGATTAAATGATGCCTCAAACGGCATTTTAGCCGCTACGCTTTGGATTGCCATTTGGTGGATTACAGAGCCTATCCCTATTCCTATAACCTCATTATTACCCATTGTCATTTTTCCGTTAAGCGGTGGGTTGTCGTTAGCTGCCACTACAGCGTCATATGGGCATAAATACATCTTTTTATTTTTTGGGGGGTTTATATTAGCCATCGCCATAGAAAAATGGAATTTACACAAACGCATTGCTCTTCGTATAATTCAACTAGTAGGCAGCAATATGAATCGTATTATACTGGGTTTTATGGTTGCCACTGCTTTTTTATCGATGTGGATTTCCAATACCGCAACTGCAGTTATGATATTACCCGTTGGATTAGCTGTTATAGCCCAACTGAATAATAATCCTAAAACCAAGCAAAATGAAAACGCACTTTTTGGCAAAGCACTTATGCTGGCTATAGCTTATAGCGCCTCTATAGGTGGCATGGCAACCCTAATAGGCACCCCGCCTAATTTGGTTTTGGCCGGCATTGTTGAAAAAGCATACCACACAGAAATAACCTTTTTGCAGTGGTTTACTTTTGGATTGCCCTTAAGCATTGTATTACTCTATATTTGCTGGATATACCTTACAAAATTTGCTTTTAAATTTGATCAAAAAGAATTTCCTGGAGGCAAACAAGAAATTCAAAATCAATTGCAAAAATTAGGAAAAATAGGCTATCAAGAAAAAGTACTTCTGTTCGTTTTTTTGAGCACCGCGACAGCTTGGATTACACGCTCTTTTTTATTAGCCAAATGGCTGCCTGCAATTGACGACACCATTATTGCGGTGCTGAGTGCTGTGGTATTATTTATCATTCCCAGCAAAAAAAATAACGAAGCCTTAATGACCTGGAAAGATGCCACTACACTCCCTTGGGGCATTTTACTTTTGTTTGGCGGAGGCATGGCGCTAGCCCTTGGTTTTGAAACGAGCGGTTTGGCCTTATGGATAGGCAATCACATGAGCCTGTTAGAGGGCGTTTCGGTTTTGGTGTTGGTATTGGCTTTAGTGGTTTGTGTTAATTTTTTAACCGAAATAACCTCTAACATGGCCACAACGGCTATGCTGCTGCCCGTGTTGGTTTCATTAGCAGGCCTTTTAAACGTTCATCCTTACATTTTATTGGTTAGTGCTACTTTGGCGGCTTCTTGTGCATTTATGCTTCCTGTGGCAACACCACCCAATGCAGTGGTGTTTGGATCTGGGTATTTAAAAATAGAAGATATGATCAAAAATGGTTTTTGGATGAACATCATCTCTATACTTATTATTACTATTTTTGGCTATTACATATTGCCTTTGGTTTGGAATTTAAATTAAGTAGCAAACAAGCACAAATGGACATATAAACCTTTTTTTAATTGATTAAGCTAACTATTTTTTTTTAATAAAACACAAGCCATTGTAATCACTTAACCTTTGACAAACATGAGTAAAAGTACAATTTTGAAAACTATTCAATTTACTATTTAGATTATAAACCCTAAAATAAGGTGTTTGCATTTTAAAAAGCGAGCGCAATTGACTTATTTTCAAACCAACCATTAGGTTTTATTGAATAATTTAATTAAAAAGTGAAATAACAATATTATTTATTGCTTTTTCAAAAGCATAATTTGTTTTATATAAGTAAGTTAGAAATTTTTATTTCCATAATTTTCTATCCTTTTTTATTGTTACGCTATCCCTTTATAGAATATAACAATAATTAGCTCTTAAAATATTTAATAAATTATTACAAATTATCATTTATAAATTAAAATTACATTTTAAATAAAGTTTTACTGCTATCTTATAAAGCAATTTTAACGATTTGTACTAATTTATTTATATATTTGAAACAACAAAAAAGTATGACGTTTGTCATACATGTCTACCTCATATTGGGTGGCTATGTATGATTTTGTCATACATATATACAAGTTATGAGCAATTGAGCGCTCGAAACCTGATAAATAGCCTAAAAATTTGTAGAAAATCTAGAGTTTAGCATCGGAAAAAGAATTTATTTTTTCGACAAGCCTTGCAAAAGAGATTTGCTGAAAATGTATTTTCAAAGCGAATACGCTAAAAGGCTTGCTAAAGTTATAAGAAAAAAATGAGAAAGTCAAGCTTTTTTTAATCTTAACTGGTTAAACTCTAGATTTTAGCGAAATTATATAGTCTAAGATTTTAAAAAACTGCTCCTATCCGTCCGGCTGGATAAGATCAATATTTTAAAATCATTTATCTATTTTTCTTACAGCTCAACTGTTCCTATTTTTCTTATCTTAGCAGAGAAGAAATAACAGCACATAACACGGGCTAAGCCTAATGCTGCCCCAAAAGGCAGTACTAGGCCTAGCCCGATACCGTTAGCCACAATTAAAACCCATAAACTATGAAAATATTAACGACAACATTTTTATTACTAATTTCTTTTTATTCTTATTGCCAAACAGAATATTATACAACTGATGGAAAAAACAGAATTACAAAATCAGAGGCAGAGGAAATGTTAATTAAACAGGTTGACAAAATGACCAAAATACTCGGAAAACAGTTATTTGGAAGTTTGACAATTGAGAATACCGAAACAAAAAAGGATTCTATAATTTCTAAAATATCTTTTGCCATTAGTGACAAAAAGAAAGACAGCTTAATTAATTCTGGACCATTATCTGAATTTAAAGACAAGGAATTCCCAAAATTTGACTTAAAGACTTTAGCAGATAAAAACTTTAATTCCGAAAAACTAATAGGCAAACCAACTATGATTAATTTTTGGTTTACAAGATGTGCACCTTGTATTGACGAAATGCCTGTTTTGAATAAAATAAAAGAAAAGTACAGAGATGACTTTAATTTTATTGCCATTACATACGAGAAAAAGGAAGATGTTGAAAAATTTCTTAAAAAA
>NZ_CAWUTS010000008.1:0-2696 GCF_963925415.1 uncultured Flavobacterium sp.
TGAGAAGTTAAATTAAAAATTGCTGTTCCGTCATTTGTTATATCATCACAGACAATCATATCTGGTGGTGTGGTGATTTGGCAAGTAGTTATTATAGTATCAAACTGGGTGATTTGTGGACAAGCAAAAGTAAAACTTTCAACTCTTACATAAAATGTTGTAACAGTTGTTGTGGTTGTTTGTAAAACAGAAATTTGATTAAGATTATCTATTGCATCTTGTAGAGTCTCATAAAACAAAACATCATAAGTAAAAGGGTCTAATCCGTTTAATATTGTAGCTGTATTTTGACTCAAATCGAATGTATTTGAACAACTCAGCAAATCATTTGGATTAGTGTTAATTACAAAACCAGGTAAATATTCTACTATTATACAATCGGTTTGAGTACAAGAGCCTCCCGATGCATTATTTGCTGTTACACAATAAATACCAGGAGTAGAAACAGTATAAGTTGAACTTGTTTCTCCAGCAATAACAGTAGGACCTGAGCCTGTATCTGTAGTCCATTCAAAAACATAACTTGCTGGATTCAATCCTGTATCTAAAACCCTTACGTCTCCGGGACAAATTGCAAAACCATTTGAAACTAACATATCGGTGTCTTCAATTCCTTCTGAAAGAGGATAAGATAAGTTTGCCGTACCTACGTTAAAACTTCCAGCTTCAATAAAAACAGCAGAATCAAAAGCAGTATCATTATAGTCGCCAATAGCTAACTTTATACTGTAATTGTTGTTTGGTATTACATCCGCAAAAGCGGTCATTGGAACCGTATAACCTCGCATATTAAGAGCGGTAGAACCGGCAGGTAAACTCACATTATAAGTGTCAAAAAATGTTTCGTTTACAGATGGACAAGCACCATTATATGCAATATCTCTAATATTAGTAACAGATACAGGAGTAGAAGTTCCAGGTATAACTGCTAAATTAGTTGAAATCCCTGTAGATAAATCTGTTAAAATAAAAGCAAAAACATCAGAATAACCACATTGATAAGTGCCATATTCGTTCGATGCAAATATGAAATTAAAACTAAAACTATCGGTCAAAGGTGTAAAATCGAATTTTACAAAAGTCACATCATTTATTGTACCTGTATTACCATTAGCTTGACTTATTGCAAGCAATTCAGCATCACCATAACCTGAACAAACAGAAGAAGTTGATGCCCCTGTATATGGTCCTGCAGTATTTGACGCCAAACCACATCGCAAAATCATACCTCCTGAAAATTCGAAATTTGTCCCAGTGTAGTCAAAGTTCCCAACACCACAAAGACCTTGTGTTTGAAAATTAGATACTAAAGCACATGGCGAATCTATTAGTATGTCTTGAACAATATGCTGAACTGTATTGGTAGAAATATTCGATGGGTTAACTGTAATTGCTTGCGAAAAACCTATAAAAGTTGATAGTAAAGTAAAAAACAAAATAATATTTTTCATTTTGGAATATGTCTGTTTTAATTCAATTATTTTAAATACTAAATATAATTAAAGAATATAAATAAGTTTAGTAAATTTGTAAAAAATATCAAACCAACATGTTAACTATAACTATTAAAAAAACATCTAACAACGAAATAATCAAGTTTGAATTTGAAGATTTTATTACAAAAAATAAAAATTTTGAATTTAAAAACATAGATGAAACAAAAAATTCTCCGCTTGCTAAACAACTTTTTTATTTACCTTTTGTAAAAACAATCTATATTTCTGGAAATTTTATAGCCATAGAAAAATATTCTATTGTAGAATGGGAAGATGTGCAAGATGAAATTGCGGAACAAATTCAAAATTACATCGCAACGGGAGGAGAAATAATATTATTTGATGAAGATGACGGCAAAAAAAAGGCAATTACTATTTATGCTGAAACTACGCCAAATCCATCTGTACTTAAGTTTGTAAGCAATACCTTGCTGACTAAAAGCCCTTTAGAGTGTAAAAATATAGACGACACACAAGCATCACCTTTAGCAAAAGTTTTATTTAGTTTTCCTTATGTTAAAGAAGTTTTTTTTGATGAAAATTATATTTCAATCACCAAATATGGCATTAAAGAATGGGAAGAAATTACCCTTGAATTAAGATCATTTATTAAAGAATATATTGAAAATGGAAATGTAGTTGTGGATGAAAGCTTGAAAACAAAAACTAAACCAGATCAAAAAAATGAGGAAGAATATTTTGACACATTAGATGTAACTTCACAACAAATTATTAACATACTCGAAGAATATGTAAAACCTGCTGTTCAAAGCGATGGAGGCAATATAATGTTTGATTCCTATGATGAAAAAGAAAAACGTGTAAAAGTTATCTTACAAGGAGCTTGTAGCGGATGTCCATCTTCTACATTTACTTTAAAAAATGGCATTGAAAACATGTTAAAAGACATGCTAAAAGATGAAGCTATTATTGTAGAAGCTATAAATGCATAATAATATATTACGTCATAAAAAAAGGAGCCAATTAAAATTGGCTTCTTTTTTTATTTTGATTTATTTGCATGTTCATTAAACTCTTTAAACAGTTCTAATAAATTCATAGTAGCTTTTACTAAATCATTGGTTTCAAGCAATAATCCGAAATATAATTTACTATTTTTCGGGCTGTTTTCTGTAGTTCGAATTCTATCAATTTGTTTTTGAATTAAATTTGAAATAGCATCTAATAAAATGTTTTTCT
>NZ_CAWUTS010000009.1:0-10491 GCF_963925415.1 uncultured Flavobacterium sp.
GTGCTCAAGGTGGAAATTTACAAGATGTTTGTAAATACGGAATGAATGATTCAGTCGGACTTTTAATAAATTCTTCTCGTGGAATTATTTATGCTTCCAATCAAGAAGATTTTGTTCAAAAGGCTAGGGAAGAAGCTAAGAAATTACAACAAGAAATGGAAGAAATTTTAAATAAAAAATAGCATGACTAAAAGAGATTTTTTTAGAATAATAATTAAAGTTTTTGGATTGTATTCAATGTTTTTAGCATTGTTTACTTTCTTACCTTCAACCCTTTCAAATGTTGTTATTTACAAAGGTGAAGTTTGGATGATACTAACAATCTTAGGCTCAATTCTTTTAATTATAGCTTTATTTTTTATTTTACTTTTTAAATCAGACTTTATCATTGATAAATTAGGATTAGATAAGGGGTTTGATGATGATAAATTGATTTTTGGTGATTTTAAAAATGAGCAAATATTTAAATTAGCGATTCTATTAATAGCTGGTTTTATGATTATTGATAATGTTCCTAATTTTATGTTTGAAGTTATTAACATATTTAAGTATAAAGTTTCACACAAACCAATTTATGGACATGAAGTTAATTATTTTAATTTCTTTTCATCAATTGTAAATATAATTATAGGTTTTATTTTTATAAACAATTATAAAAGTATAAGCTCATATTTAGATAAGAAATGATTAGCTTTACAGACCAAATAGAAAATCTTCATACTTTTATTTCAACTCCAAAAAGAATTGTTTCCATTGTTCCTTCACAAACCGAATTATTGTATGATTTAGGCTTGGAAGATTCTATTGTTGGAATTACAAAATTTTGTGCACATCCAATTCATTTTAAGGCAACAAAAACCGTTGTTGGAGGAACAAAAAACATCAATTTTAAAAAAGTAAAAGCATTACAACCTGATGTGATTATTGCCAATAAAGAAGAAAACACCAAAGAAATTGTTGAAGAATTAAGTCAAATTTGTCCAGTAATTGTAACTGATATTTATTCTATTGAAGATAATTTACAAATGATTTTAGACTTCGGAAAATTATTTAGTAAAAGAACAGAAGCTCAAAAATGGCATGATAAAATCAATTTTGCTTATCAAGATTTTCAGAGTTTCATCAAAGATAAACCTTCTAAAAAAGCAGCTTATTTTATTTGGAAAAACCCATACATGGTTGCAGGAAAAGATACATTTATCAATTCTTTATTAGAACTCAATAATTTTAAAAATATTTACAAAGTAAAAGGAAGATATCCAGAAGTGGAATTAAAAAAGATTTGTTTAGAAGGTGATCCTGATGTAGTTTTTCTTTCGTCTGAACCTTATCCTTTTAAAGATGAAGATGCTTTTGATATTGGACGCTTTACCCATCATGCAAAAACAGTTTTTGTTGATGGAGAAATGTTCTCTTGGTATGGTACTAGAATTTTAAAGTCTTTTAAATATTTTAAAATTCTTCATGCTAAAATTTATGAATAAATTAAACATTGTTATAAGGATTAAAGTTCTAAATTTGAATAAAAAATAAACTATTGCTTTCATTTTCAATTTACAAAAACGAATTAAGTCAAGATTGGATAACCTTTGTGCATGGTGCAGGAGGAAGTTCTTCAATTTGGTTTAAACAAATTAGAGAATTTCAAAAACATTATAATGTTTTGCTTTTAGATTTGCGCGGACATGGAGAATCAAAAAGTAAAATTAAAATGACTTCTTCAAAATATACATTTAAAGCTATAACAGAAGATATTTTAGAAGTAATTGATTATTTAAAAATTCAATCTTCACATTTTGTAGGTATTTCATTAGGAACAATCCTAATAAGACAATTAGCAGAAGATCATCCTACTCGTGTAAAAAGTATGATATTAGGTGGTGCTATTTTAAAAATGAATTTTCGCTCTCAAATATTAATGAAAGTGGGTAATGTTTTTAAATATGTTTTGCCATATTTGGTACTTTATAAATTGTTTGCTTTTATAATAATGCCAAAACAAAACCACAAACAGTCGCGGTTATTTTTTATAAACGAAGCCAAAAAATTATATCAAAAAGAATTTATAAAATGGTTTAAACTAACCGCAGAAATTAATCCTTTGCTAAAGTATTTTAGGCAAATTGAAATATTAATTCCAACTTTATATATAATGGGTAGTGAAGATTATATGTTTTTGCCTTCTATTCGAGCAGTTGTAAAAAATCATTTTAGTTCGTCACAACTGTCGGTTTTAGATAATTGTGGACACGTTGTAAACATTGAGCAAGCGCAAAAGTTTAATGAAATAAGTTTAAAATTCTTAAAAAGAATAAAATAAAAAAATGCTGTACACTATGCACAGCATTAATTTTTAATATAACTAACTTAACAATCAATATAATTTCACTACAAATTTACCCTCTTTTGTTGCAGTATAGATTAATTTGATGTTATTTAAAAGTTATTAAAAAAACACACATCCTTGTTTAGTTATCTATTGTCTTGCAAAGCAAATACTTTTTTTAATATAGGAGTGGATCTGGAGTTTAATGTGGTTCTAATGCTCAGTTCTTCGACAGCTATCATTTTAAAAACACCATCCATGGTTTTACGAGTAGTATAATCTGTTAAATTTGGATTAACTTTTTTTACAAACGGAATTTTATTGTATTTTGAAATGATATTGGACCAAACTTTAGTTGCTCCAACTTTTTCAAAAGAGTTTTGTATAACCGGATTAAATTTTGAATATAAAGCTGTAGAAGTTGAACTTTCTAAATAAGTTGTAGCAGCCGTATTGTTTCCCATTAAAATGTTTTTAGCGTCAGAAAAAGTTAAGTTTTTAATAGCATCTGTAAAAATTGGTGTTGCTTCCTTAACGGCGTCTTCAGCAGCTCTATTTAACACCTTTATTCCTTCATCTGCTAAGCTAGAAAGCCCAATTTGTCTTAGCTTAGTGTCAATAATTTGCAGTTCTTCGGGCAATACAATTTTAACCAATTCGTTTTGCAAAAACCCATCTATAGCCGTTAATTTAGTCACTTGCTTTTCAACTCCTTTGTCTAAGGCTCCTTTTAGTCCATTTGAAATATCTAATTGACTTAATTTTAAATCACTTAGTGGTGTTTGCTCTACTATTTGTAGCAATTGTGCACAGCTTGATGTAGATATAATTAAAGATAAAAAAAGGATAGCCTTAATTTTATAAAATTGTCTTAATTTTGGTATGTTTGTTGTTATCATAAAGGAAAGTTAAAAATGAAAAATTTATATGTAATAGCTTTATTTTTTCTTACGTACGATTTGTCAGCCCAATCTGCATCGATATCTGAAGTTATATCTCAAAACAAAATTACTTTATTTTCAGAACAAAAGCTAATTGTAATAGACTTTTGGGCTACTTGGTGTGCGCCATGTGTATTTGCAACCAAACAACTTGAAATTTTACAAGCGCACAACAAAGAAAAAGTATTTGTTGTTTCTATTTCTGATGAAAACGAAACTAAAATTAGATCTTATTTAGAAAAAAGGCCTATCGACTTAATGGTTGTTTCTGATTATGAAAATGTTACATTTCAAAAATACAACATTTTATCAAGACCACATGCTGTTTTGCTTGATTTAGAAGGAAATTTATTATGGAAAGGTCATCCTTCTGATTTAACACAGGAAAAGTTAGATCAATTTTATACCCTTCATTCAAATGATAATTCTAAAGAAAATATAGATAAAATAATAAAAAAAAGTGACAATAAAAACAACAGTTCTTATAAAGTATTGTCAAACAATGACTCTATTACCTATAATGAGTTAGAATCTGACGAAGAAGAACTTATTGAAACAGAAGATGAAGTTTTTTTTAAAGGTTCACTTTCAGATTTATATTTTATATTGAAGCAAATCAATTCCTTTGATTTGAAATTTTCAGAGGGCACAAATAAAAAATTACAAATCATATCTAAGAAACAATTTTGGATAACAAGTCCGGATCAAATTATCAAAGAAGCGTTATTGTATCTAAATTTAAAAAGCGAACAAAATATAATAGAAATTGAAGGTTATGAAATTGTAGTTAAAAATGAAAAATTATTATGGGATTCTAATCAGTTCAATTGGGATGGTAGTTTGCAAAACTACATGATAGGAACCGATAGGATACAGGCCGACAATATGGACATTCATTCTTTGTCTAGTTTGTTAAGTAATGCAAAACAAAAACGTTTCTTTTATTTAGGAAATGATGAAAAGCTATATGATTGGGATTTTCAATTTCTATATGAAGATTTAATGTTTGAAGAATTAAGCAGTTCATTTGGAATTGAAATTAAGGCAAATGCAATAAGTTCAAATGTGATTCATATTCAAAAAAGATGATATGACAAGTAGAATATAAAATAAGTTTAAAAAAAAAGGAGCAGCTAATCAGCTGCTCCTTTTTTTTAATCTAAAATGGTTTATTATAAAATTCTAAACTCAGTTCTTCTGTTTAATTGATGTTGATTTTCTGAACATGCTACTCCATTAGAACAATTATTTTTTAATTGTGACTCTCCGTAGCCTCTTGCTTCTAATCGATCTCTAGATATGCCTTTAGAAACTAAATAATTAACAACCGATTGAGCTCTTTGTTGAGATAATGATTTGTTGTAGCTATCATTTCCTCTTGAGTCTGTGTGAGACATAATTTCAACTCTTAAATTTGGTTTGTCATTCAATAGTTTTAATAAGTTTTGATCAATATCTTCAGTAGATCTAGAGGTTAACTTTGCACTGTTGTATTCGTAAAGGATATTTAATAAATTATTAGTTCCAACTAATGAACAATCAACTTCTTCCCAAACAGTAACCCCTCCTTTTTTTACCAATTCCGTTTTAGTAACAGTTTTAGTAACAGCTGCTACTACTTCTTCAGTTGTGCTAGCTTTTCTATCAACAACCTGTTTTTTTATAACCGAATATTCTGCGGGTATAATTACCTCTTCTGTTCTTGCAGGAACTTTAATACTAAGTTTTTTGTAAGACGATTGTTGGGCAGATATACTTGCTTGATTGGTACTTGCGTCTTTACTTAATGTAGTGATGCTTACCGCTTCAGATTTAGAAGGGTATTCAACAAAGCATAATGTCATACAGTCTTCTTTGTTTGCAGATGGGCAGTTTTTCATTTTTGTATATTCCCATTTTCCAGTAACTGGATATGTTTCTACTGTTTTAGAATCTTTGCCAAAACTAGCAGGCAAAACAGATAAAGTTTCTATTCCTTCTTTTGCAGTATAGGGCACTGTAGTAGTTTCGAAAACAGCTGGCACATAAATTAATTTTTTTGTAGCTTCTTTAACAAGTACTTTTTCTTCTATAGTTTTAAATGTTCCAGGAACTATTGTAAGTTTTTTGTAAGCAGGTGAAACTTGAATCGTTTCAGTCACTTGTTTAAATTCATCTTTAGTGATACACTTGATGTAACACTTTCCAGGTGTCGGATTAGCCGGAAGTTCTTGAGCTACAGCTCCAAAACTATAAAAAGCAAGTGTAATGGATAATAGTGTAATTCTTTTCATGTTTAATTTTTTTTATTTGTTAACTTATTTACAAATCTATATTTATAAAAAACCTTTTATTATTGTATTTGGTTTTAATACATGTCAACTAGATAAATGACATCATTTATTCGATTAAGTATTATTTTATTTAAGAGTAGCTTTCATATGATTATATTATTTATTTCGTAAATTGCGACTTAAAAACTGATAATTATTCAATATGGAGCCTCAAATCCCTTATATACCTGTTAATAAAGTTAGAATTGTTACTGCCGCTTCACTTTTTGACGGTCATGATGCTGCTATTAATATCATGAGAAGAATTATTCAATCAACTGGTTGCGAAGTGATTCACCTTGGACATGATAGAAGCGTTGACGAAGTCGTAAACACGGCAATTCAAGAAGATGCAAATGCTATTGCAATGACCTCGTATCAAGGTGGGCACATTGAATATCTAAAATACATGTATGATTTACTTAAAGAAAAAAAGGCAAGTCATATTAAAATATTTGCCGGCGGTGGCGGGGTTATATTGCCTACAGAAATTGAAGTATTAGAAGCTTATGGAATAGAAAAAATATATTCTCCAGATGATGGTCGTGCCATGGGGTTACAAGGAATGATTAACGATTTAGTAAAAAGATCTGATTTTGCTGTTGGAGATGTATTAAATGGTGAAATCAATCACTTGGATGAAAAACGCATAACGGCTATTGCTCGTATAATTTCATCAGCCGAAAATTTTCCTGAAGTAGCAAAGAAAACTATGGATGCCATTCATAAAAAAAATCAAACATCAAAAACACCTGTTTTAGGAATTACAGGTACGGGTGGTGCAGGAAAGTCATCTCTTGTAGATGAATTAGTAAGGCGTTTTTTAATAGACTTTCCCGAAAAAACAATTGGGATAATTTCTGTCGATCCATCAAAAAGAAAAACAGGTGGCGCTTTATTAGGTGACAGAATACGAATGAATGCTATTAACAATCCTAGAGTTTATATGCGTTCACTAGCAACACGACAATCTAATTTGGCTTTGTCTAAATATGTCAATGAAGCAATTCAGGTGTTAAAAGCAGCAGCATATGATTTAATTATCCTTGAAACTTCTGGAATAGGTCAGTCTGATACCGAAATAATCGAACATTCAGACGTTTCGCTATATGTTATGACGCCAGAATTTGGTGCTGCAACACAGCTCGAAAAAATAGACATGCTCGATTTCGCTGATTTAGTAGCCTTAAATAAGTTTGACAAACGAGGCGCTTTGGACGCCATTAGGGATGTAAAAAAACAATACCAACGCAATCACAATCTTTGGGATAAAAATCCAGATGACATGCCCGTTTTTGGTACTATTGCGTCACAATTTAATGACCCTGGCATGAATACCTTATATAAGTCTATCATGGACAAAATGGTCGAAAAAACAGGTGTTAATTTAAATTCGACGTTCAAAATTACACGTGAAATGAGTGAAAAAATATATGTAATTCCTCCTCACAGAACCCGCTATTTGTCTGAAATTGCAGAAAACAATAGAAAATATGACGAAACTGCACTTTCTCAAGTAGAAGTTGCTCAAAAATTATACGGGATTTTTAAAACGATTGAATCGGTAAACGGAAATATTCCCGAGATTGATAAAGCAGGAATCGTAGCAGATTCTTTAAACAGAACAGAAGAAAATAAAGTGTTTTTAGAATTGTTATTGCAACAATTTGATAAAATAAAAATGGATTTTGATGCCTACAATTGGGAAGTAATTTTGTCTTGGGATGAAAAAGTTCAGAAATATAAAAATCCGTTTTACACTTTTAAAGTACGTGATAAAGAAATTAAAATAGCAACGCATACCGAATCGTTATCGCATTCTCAAATTCCTAAAATATCATTACCAAAATACAAAGCCTGGGGCGATATTTTAAAATGGAATTTACAAGAAAATGTTCCTGGAGAATTTCCATTTGCATCTGGATTATATCCTTTTAAGCGTGAAGGAGAAGATCCAAGTAGAATGTTTGCAGGTGAAGGTGGACCCGAACGAACAAACAAACGTTTTCATTATGTAAGTGCAGGTATGCCAGCTAAGCGTTTGTCAACCGCTTTTGATAGTGTTACCTTATATGGAAATGATCCCGATTTGCGTCCCGATATTTATGGAAAAATTGGAAATGCTGGAGTTTCAATTTGTTGTTTAGATGATGCTAAAAAATTGTATTCAGGTTTTGATTTAAGTCATGCTTTAACCTCAGTTTCCATGACAATTAATGGGCCTGCACCTATGCTCTTAGGGTTTTTTATGAACGCAGCAATTGATCAAAATTGTGAAAAATATATTGTTGAAAATAGTTTAGAAAAAGATGTTGAAGCTCAAATTGAAACAATTTATAAAACAAAAAAAACAAAAAGGCCACAATATCAAGGAACATTGCCTAAAAGCAATAACGGTTTAGGTTTAATGCTTTTAGGGGTAACAGGTGACCAGGTTTTACCTTCAGCTATTTACAACGACATTAAAATTAAAACATTAACTCAGGTTCGTGGAACAGTGCAAGCTGATATTTTAAAAGAAGATCAAGCTCAAAATACCTGTATATTTTCAACAGAATTTGCCTTGCGTTTGATGGGTGATGTGCAAGAGTACTTTATCAAAGAAAAAGTTAGAAATTTTTATTCTGTTTCCATTTCGGGTTACCACATTGCAGAAGCAGGAGCAAATCCTATTTCGCAATTAGCATTTACCCTTTCAAACGGTTTTACTTATGTGGAATATTATTTGAGTCGTGGAATGAATATCAATGATTTTGGACCTAATTTGTCCTTCTTCTTTTCTAACGGAATTGATCCAGAATATGCTGTAATAGGACGAGTAGCTCGTAAAATTTGGGCGAAAGCCATGAAAAATAAGTACGGGGCAAACCAAAGAGCTCAAATGTTAAAATATCACATTCAAACTTCGGGTCGTTCGCTGCACGCACAAGAAATTGATTTTAATGATATTCGTACCACATTACAAGCATTATATGCCATTTATGACAACTGCAACTCGTTGCATACAAACGCTTATGATGAAGCTATTACAACGCCAACAGAAGAATCGGTGCGAAGAGCCATGGCTATTCAGTTGATTATTAATAAAGAATTAGGCTTAGCCAAAAATGAAAATCCAATTCAGGGTTCATTTATAATTGAAGAACTAACAGATTTGGTTGAAGAAGCAGTTTTATTAGAATTTGATAGAATTACAGAACGTGGAGGTGTTCTTGGTGCCATGGAAACCATGTATCAAAGAAGTAAAATTCAAGAGGAGTCTATGTATTATGAAATGTTGAAACATACGGGTGAATTTCCAATTATTGGTGTAAATACATTCTTGAGCTCAAAAGGCTCTCCAACGATTATTCCAGCTGAGGTTATTCGAGCTACAGAAGAAGAAAAGCAATACCAAATTGATATGTTGGCGCAATTGCATAAAACAAATGCAGATAAAATTGATAAACAAATCGAATTACTGCAAACGGCAGCTATCAAAAATGAAAATCTTTTTGAGTTGTTAATGGAAGCAACAAAAGTGTGTTCATTAGGTCAAATTACAAATGGTTTGTTTGAAGTTGGTGGGCAGTATAGACGCAATATGTAAATTATAGTACAATTTTAATACAACATAGACCTCTCAGAAATGGGAGGTCTTATTTTTTTTCTTCATTAAATTTGCGAACAATAGTTTTCAGTTTTTCTGCACGTGCAACTTTTTTAGCTTTAGCTTTGTCTTGCTCTTTGTGTAATTTATCGTTGTGTTTTTTTATATTCTTTTCGGTGTTTCTTCCCATAGTATTATGTTTTTTTTTAGCGGTGCGCTTATTTAATTTTTTCCAGTTTTAAATACCCAATGTGTTTTTTGTCTTCTGTTTCAATATCCGTTTTTGTGATTTTTAATTGAAATTTTGATTTAATTTCATCAGATAAAACATCTTTAATTTCATACATATCATCTACATCAACCCCAAATTTATCATCAATGTGCGAAGTTGCTTCTTTAAAACCACAATGCTTATAAAAAGCTGTTTGTTTGCTTTTTTTAATTGCTTCTGCTTTGTTTTTGGCTACAGCTAATACTTTATAGTGGTATTCTTCAAATTCATTTTCTTTATAACCGCCAAGATTTATAAAAAATAGTTTTTCATTATTTTCAACAGTCAAATCTTTTTCAACTACTTCAATTGAAAAACCATCTGTATAGGTTACTTTTTGCCATGCATCTATATGTATTTTTCCCTTTGCTTCTGGCCAAAATTGTTTCATTTCTGAAGTTAATTCTGACAATGAAGCTCCTATTCCAAAAAAAACATCGTGCTGCTCGGTTAGTCTACCAAAAGGTCTACAGCCGATCATAATCATGTATAAATATTTTTTTTCTATCATGGCTCAAATGTACAAAATTTGAATTAATTAATAGTTTGGCACGACAATTGGTTATGAGTTAATAAGTTTAATTATTTAATAAATAAGTTATGAATAAAATTACTCTTTTTTTTGTTTTTATAGGAATGTTTACACTAAACAGCTGTACTGTAAATGATCAGAATGATGATGTGGATAATGACACCATTGCTGAGGTTTTTGAAGTAACTACTTCTTTTGGTTCAAATAATGGTTATAAAAGAAATGTAACTTTTAACCCCCCTATTTATAGCACAGATATGGTGCTGGTATATCATTTATATGAGGTTGATAATGGTGTTGATGTATGGAGATTAATGCCTCAAACCTATTATTTTGATAATGGTGTTGAGTTGGATTATAATTATGATTTTACACAATACGATGTAAATTTATTTTTAGGTTCTAATGTGTTTTTAGACTTTTTTTCATCTGTTTGGACACAAAATCAAACGTTTAGATTGGTTGTGATACCTGCAATGTTTACAAATAGAATGTCTGTAGATTTTAAAGATTATGATAA
>NZ_CAWUTS010000010.1:0-12399 GCF_963925415.1 uncultured Flavobacterium sp.
AGTACATTATCTTTTTCTCAAATTACAAAAGAACTAGGAACTTTTACTAAAGTGACATCTTTTGATAAAATTGATGTAACACTTATAGAATCATCCTTTAATAAAATAATTATTAACGGACATGATTCAAAAACCGTAGAGATAATAAATAAAAAAGAAGAATTAAAAATAAGAATGCCTATTACTAAAATATTACAAGGTGATGAAATATCAGTAATAATTTATTATAAAAATTTAACTAGTGTAGAAGCTAATGAAGGATCTTCTATTTCTTCAAAAACAATAATTAAGGCAACAATTTTTGATGTTATTGCTAAAGAAGGAGCAAAAATTAATATTAATATTAATGTTGAAAAATTAAATATAAAAGCAACTTCTGGCGCAATTATTTCAATTCAAGGAAAGGCAAAAAACCAAGATGTTTTAATTAACTCAGGAGCAGTGTTAAACGCCTCAAATTTAACAACCAATCAAACAACTATTACAGTAAATTCTGGTGGAAACGCTCAAGTATACGCAACAGATTTAGTTGATGCAAAAGTTAGAGCAGGAGGAAATATTATTATATTTGGAAAACCAAACCAAATAAATCAAAAGATTATAGCAGGAGGAAATATTAAAGAATCAAAATAAACACACCTACTAATTGTGTTTTTTAATATTTTTTTCTGTTTCAAAAATAAATAATTTTTGTAAATTCGTAAAAAATAGTTTAAGTTTTTAAACTATATAACAAACACAGACACACCAAATTGCACTATCAAGATATATTTACAGCGATTCCTTGGGGTCTTTTACTAACTTTTTCAATAGGCCCTGGTTTTTTTATATTACTTGAAACCTCAATAACAAAAGGTTTTAAAGCGGCTTTTACTTTAGATTTAGGAATTGTTTTTTCAGACATTGTTTTTATATTAATAGCATATTTAAGCACCAATCAATTGTTGGAACAACTTAAAGATAATCCAACTTTGTTTTTTATTGGCGGTTTAATTATGATTGGATATGGCTTAATTTCTTTTATTTTTTTAAAAAAGAATTTCAAAGAAAAAGAAGAAATAGACAAAGACAACATTCAAAAAAATAATTATTTTTCATTATTCTTTAAAGGTTTTTTATTAAACTTTATTAATATTGGTGTTTTAGGTTTTTGGTTGATGTTAATTATTTCTTTTGGACCACAAATGGAAATGAAAACAGAGCGAATTTTTATCTTTTTTGCATCAATACTATTCTTTTATTTGTTATTTGATGTTGCTAAAATAATTTTAGCAAAACAATTAAAAAACAAACTAACACCTTTAAATATTTATAAAATTAAAAGAGTAATTAGTATTGTAATTTTAGTTTTTGGCTTCTTTTTTTTATTACAAGGTTTTTTTCCAAAAGAAAAAGAAATTATAAAAGAAAAAATAGAAAAACTAAAAGGCTAAATAGCTACAAAAAAGCTATTTTATGTAACTATTTAGTTCTTTTTAACATTTTTTAATATCACTCCTTTTGTATTATTATATTACTATTTAAAACAATTTTATAGAACATTAATTACATACATTTGTGTATCGGTTTTAATATCGAAACAAATGTATATGTATAAATTTTCACCAAAAAATCGCTTCTCTGTTCTTTTTTCATTTCTTACTATTTATTGTTTATTTGGTTTTTTAATACGGCTCACTTTTTTTGTAATGTCTTTTAAATCTATCGATAAATCTTTTATTAACATCATTAAAATTTTTTTATTAGGTTTTTTATACGATTTCGGTGTAAGTGTTTTTTTTATATTAATTTATGCTTTTTATTTATTACTATTTCCAAGCAACTACATAGGCTCAAAACTTGATAAAATATTTACACATCTCATATTGTTTTTTACTTTTTTTATAACTATATTTTCATTTTTAGCAGAGTTTACTTTTTGGGATGAGTTTAGAACCCGTTTTAATTTCATTGCCGTCGATTATCTAATTTACACTTATGAAGTTGTTGAAAACATCAACCAATCTTTTCCTTTACCGTTATTAATATCAGTTCTCTTTATTTTAACAGGTTTATTTTTTTTTTACTTTTACAAAACAAAACAAATTCAATTAATTTTATCTAATAAACTTACATTTAAAAAGCGATTAGCTTATGTTTTTCCTTTAATTTTTATAGGTTTATTTTTATAAAATTCATCAACAACAAACAGGCCGAATCAACAAAAAACATATATGTAAACGAGCTTTCAAAAAAAGGTGTTTTTTCTTTCTTTGCGGCCTTTCGATCTAACGAATTAGACTTTAACACCTTTTATCAATCCTTATCACATAAGGAGGCGTTTTCATTAGTAAAGAATGAAATTCTTCAAAAAAATCAAACATTTACAACGAACACTACAGAAAGTTTATTTCGTAAAGTTGTTAACGATAGTATCGAAAACAAACCAAATATAATCTTAATTTGTATCGAAAGTTTTAGCGCAGATTTTATGCAGGCTTTTGGCAACACAAACAACCTAACACCTTACTTGGATAAAATATCAAACCAAAGTGTTTTTTTTACTAATCTCTATGCCACCGGAACACGAACTATTAGGGGTATGGAGGCTCTTACATTATCTGTCCCTCCAACTCCAGGAAACAGCATTGTACGTCGTCCTAACAATTCAAATTTATATTCTATAGCATCTGTATTTAAGCAAAAAAATTACGCTCTAAATTTTATTTATGGTGGTGACGGTTATTTCGACAATATGAACACCTTTTTTGGAGGTCAAGGTTTTACCATTATAGATCGCAATAGAGGAAATCCATTATCAGATGATATTAAAACTAAACGCATTAACATTGAAGATAACGAAGTAACTTTTGAAAATGCTTGGGGTATTTGCGATGAAAATTTATTTAAAAAAACTATTGCTGTTGCTGATATTAATAATAAAAATCACAAACCTTTTTTTGATTTTATCATGACCACCTCAAACCATAAACCGTATTCTTTTCCAATAAACACAATACCCTTTTCTCAAGGTAAAAGAGAGTCTGTAGTTAGATATACCGATTATGCCATTCAAAAATTTATAGAAGAAGCAAAAACAAAACCATGGTTTAAAAACACGTTTTTTGTTATTATCGCAGATCACTGTGCAAGTAGTGCTGGTAAATGGGAATTAAACATCGACAAACATCATATACCAGCATTAATTTATAATTCTAATATTATGCCCTCGAAAGTATCCAAACTAGCATCTCAAATCGATATTATGCCAACCCTTTTTGGATATTTAAACTGGTCTTATACCACTTCTTTATATGGTAAGGACATTTGTTTACTTAGCCCTAATGAAGAAAGAGCATTAATTGGTAATTATAGAACATTGGGTATGTTACGTAATAATTCTTTCACCGAAATTAACGATAGAAAACAATGCAATCAATATTTATGGAACCCAACAACTAATCAAAGGATTGTTGAAAAAAAGATAAATGTTAAAAACAAAAATTTAACTATTGCCTATTATCAAACCGCTAGCGAAAGATTCAAAAATGGCACTATGAAAGAATAACTTTTTATAAATAAAAGGCATAAAAAAAACCCTCAAGGTTACTTGAGGGTTTTAGAGGCATCGCCCGGATTCGAACCGGGGTAAACGGTTTTGCAGACCGGTGCCTAGCCGCTCGGCCACAACGCCATTTGAGAAGTGCAAATATAACAAAAACTTTATATTGTTGAAGTCTAATTAATAAAACTTTATTTTATTAATTGTAACCCTTGTCTTGTTTCTACAATTTCAATAGTAACTGATTCAACATCACCACCAATAGGTGGATTTATCTTTGATACTGCAACTTTTATTTCTTGAATTGATTTTATTTCATCAAAAGTTCGTAACACTATTCTCTTCGCAACATGTTCAAGTAGTTTAGAGCGTTTAGCCATTTCTTCAACAACTATTTTGTTTAGATATACATAATCTACGGTATCATTGAGATCATCGCTTAAAGAAGACTTCTTTAAGTTGGTTTTTATTTCTAAATCAACACTATAGTCAGAGCCTATCTTTGATTCTTCTACCAAACAGCCGTGAAATGAAAACGTGCGAATGTTTTTTAATATTATTTTACCCATTTTACTTATGTTATTTCTTTTTTGTTAATTGTTATAAAATCTTTTTAACTATAAACTATTAACCACAAACTTTTTTATCTTTGTCAAAAGTATTCAAAACTATGTCAAAAGAAGATAAATCTCTAAATTTTATTGAGCAAATAATTAACGAAGATCTAAAAAAAGGTTTGTCAAATGATAAACTTCGTTTTCGTTTTCCGCCAGAGCCAAATGGTTATTTACACATTGGTCACGCTAGTTCTATTTGTTTAAATTTTGGTTTGGGCTTAGATTATAAAGCACCGGTTAACCTTCGTTTTGACGACACCAATCCTGCAAAAGAAGAGCAAGAATTTGTAGACGCAATCAAACATGATGTAGAATGGCTTGGTTTTCAATGGGATAAAGAATGTTATGCCTCAGATTATTTCCAACAATTATATGATTGGACAATTGAGTTAATTCAAAAAGGGAAAGCATACGTTGACAGCCAATCTTCTCAAGAAATGGCCATACAAAAAGGAACCCCAACACAATTTGGTACAGAATCTCCTTATAGAAACAGAACAGTAGAAGAAAATTTAGATTTATTTGAACGCATGAAAGCTGGTAAATTTCCTGAAGGAAGTCACGTGCTTCGTGCTAAAATAAGCATGAACGCAACAAACATGTTAATGCGTGATCCTTTAATTTATAGAATTTTGCATAAAACACATCACAGAACAGGAAATACATGGTGTATTTACCCCATGTATGATTGGGCACATGGTGAAAGTGACTACATTGAACAGGTTTCGCACTCCTTTTGTACTTTAGAGTTTTTACCTCACAGAGAATTATATGATTGGTTTTTAAATCAAATTTATGATGATACTTTAGTTAGACCAAAACAACGCGAATTTGCTCGTAGAAATTTATCTCATACCGTTGTAAGCAAGCGCAAACTTGCTCAATTGGTTAGTGACGGATTTGTTAATGGTTGGGACGATCCAAGAATGTCAACTATATCTGGAATGCGAAGACGTGGATACACAGCAAAGGCTATCACAAACTTTGCTAATGCTATTGGAATTGCAAAAAGAGATAACCTTATTGACGTTTCTTTATTGGAGTTTTATGTTCGTGAAGATTTAAATAAAATAGCTCCCAGAGTAATGGCTGTTTTAAACCCTGTTAAATTAGTTATTACTAATTATTCAGATCATGAAGATGAATGGTTAGAAGCTGAAAACAACCCAGAAGAGGAAATTTTAACCTTTAGACAATTACCTTTTTCAAAAGAATTATATATTGAAAGAGACGATTTTCAGGAAGAAGCACATAAGAAATTTTTTAGACTGACCCTTGGAACAGAGGTCCGCCTAAAAAACGCTTATATTATTAAAGGTGAAACGGTACTTAAAGACGCTGAGGGAAATATTACCGAAATACACTGTACATATGATATAGATTCAAAATCAGGAAGTGGTTCAGAGGCAAGTCAAAGAAAAGTAAAAGGAACCATTCATTGGGTTTCTACAAAACATGCTGTTGAAGCCGAAGTTAGAATTTATGACCGATTATTTACTAACGAAAACCCAGACGGAAACAAAGAAGTTGATTTTAAGGAATTTATCAATCCAAATTCTTTAGAAATTATCACTGGTTTTGTGGAGCCTTCTTTAGTAAATGCCGCAACATTAGAACATTACCAATTTCAGCGTTTAGGTTATTTTTGTGTTGATAAAGATTCACATACTAACAAACTAGTTTTTAATAAAACAGTAGGCTTAAGAGACACTTGGGCAAAGATTAGTAACCAGTAATTAGTAATTTATTAAATATGTTACTTTAAAATATTTATTTCTTATATGTTTTTTACAAGAAAAGGATTGTTTTCTCTAATAAAAGAATTAATATATACGATTTGTTTTTTAATATATTCTTTATCTTTTTTATAAACTTTAATGCTTAAAAGATTTTTGTTTTTAAGTTTTATAACTAAATAATATTTTCTAGCATAGAACAACAAACCTTTTTTATAAGCTAAATGGACCTTAACTACATCATTTACATAATAATTAGTGGTTTTATTTTTTTCAACAATTTCTATTAGCTTATTTCCTATAAATTTTATTTCCATAATTATATCTACTTCATCATATGTTTAAAACAATGAACAAATATATACACAAAAATAATAAAAAACAAACAAACTGTTCAACAACGTACAAAAAAAGCCACTTATTTGTTTAAGTGGCTTTTTTTTTATTTGGTTTATTCTTCATTTTCAGAATCTTCTGCTTTTTTTCTTTTTGTAGAATTGGCTCTTTTCATAGATTCACCCACTTGGTTACTTGCCGTAAAACTGGCTACCATGTTATTTAACATTTCACTTCCTGCTTGTGGAGAATTTGGTAATAAGATTAAATTACTATTAGAGTCTGCACCAATTGCTTGTAAAGTGTCATAATGTTGTGTTACAACAATTAATGCAGAAGCTTCTTGAGAATTAATTCCAACTCTATTCAATACATCAACACTTTCTACCAATCCACGTGCAATTTCTCTACGTTGGTCAGCAATACCTTGACCTTGCAGTCTTTTACTTTCTGCTTCCGCTTTTGCTTTTGCTACAATTCTAATTCTTCCTGCTTCTGCTTCATATTCTGCAGCTGTTTTTTCTCGGTCAGCAGCATTAATTCTATTCATTGCATTTTTAACCTGAATGTCGGGGTCTATATCTGTAATCAATGTGTTGATAATATCATATCCATAACCAGACATGGCACCGTTTAATTCTCTTTTTACCGCAACCGCAACATCATCTTTACGTTCAAAAACGTCATCTAATTTTAATTTTGGTACTTCGGCCCTAACCACATCAAATACATAAGAGGTAATTTGATCATGAGGATATTCTAATTTATAAAAAGCTTCGTAAACACTTTCTTGTAAAACTTTAAATTGTACTGAAACTTTAAGCTTAACGAATACGTTATCTTTTGTTTTTGTTTCAATCATTACATCTAATTGTTGAATACGTAGATTTACTCTTCCAGCAACTCTATCCATTATTGGAATTTTTAATTGTAAACCAGAAGTACGTGTACTTGCAAATTTACCAAAACGTTCAATAACAGCAGCTGTTTGCTGTTTTACTGTAAAAAAAGAAGAGAATAGGATTACTAATCCTAAAAACAAGAGAATTAAGAGAAATGGCATATTTGTTTTTTTTAATGGGTTATGTTAATTATACGCTTAAAATTGTAAAAAGTTACAAAAAAACTACTATGACATTAGCTTTAACTTTTATAACACGTCTATTGCTTTCTCAATACGCTTTATGCTTTCTTCTTTTCCAATCATTTCAATAATATCAAATAAATGTGGTCCTTTTAAGGCACCAACCAAACTTAATCGCAAAGGTTGCATTACTTTACCCATTCCAATTTCGCTGGTTGTCATCCATTTTTTCAATAAAGTTTCAATGTTTTGAGAAGTAAAATCTTGAATGTTATTCAATTCAACAATTACTTTTTGCATTAATTCTGGAGTTGCTGAATTCCAGTTTTTTGACGCTTTTTCATCATAAGATGTTGGTTCTTGAAAGAAATAATCGGATAAATCCCAAAGTTCATTTACAAAATTAGCTCGTTCTTTTACTAAACTCACAATTTTTGTCATTTCAACAAAGGAGAAATCGCATTTTCCTAATTTTGAAACCACATTTTTTTCAAACATTTCTGCCAAACTTTCATCACTTTGTTTTTGAAGATATTGATGATTGAACCATTTGTTTTTCTCGGGATCAAACTTTGCTCCTGATTTGTGAATTCTATTCAAATCAAAAGTCTCGACCAACTCTTCCAATGAAAACAATTCTTTATCTGTTCCATCATTCCATCCTAATAAGGCTAAAAAATTCAGTACTGCTTCTGGAAAAAAACCTTGCTCTCTATAACCCATTGATGTTCCTTCAGCAGTTTTCCAAGCTAATGGAAATACAGGAAATCCTAACTTATCGCCATCACGTTTGCTTAATTTTCCGTTTCCAACAGGTTTTAAAATTAAGGGTAAATGAGCAAATTCAGGTGCCTCCCAACCAAATGCTCTGTATAACAAACTATGCAAAGGCATACTTGGCAACCATTCTTCACCACGAATTACATGCGAAGTTTCCATTAAATGGTCATCAACAATATTGGCTAAATGATACGTTGGCATTCCATCACTTTTAAATAAAACTTTATCATCTAATAAATTGCTGTCAAACTTAATATCACCTCTAATAATATCTTTTAATTCCAATATTTCATTCACTGGAGTTTTAAAACGAATTACAAAAGCATCACCATTGGCAATTCTTTGAGCCGTTTTTTCTTCTGAAATTACTAAAGAAGTATCTAATTTTTCACGATTGTGCCAATTGTATATAAATGTTTTTCCTTTAGCTTCGTGTTCTTTTCTGTGTGCATCTAATGTTTCAGCTGTATCAAAAGCATAATAAGCCCAACCGTTTTTAATCAATTGATCAGCATATGCTGCATAAATTTCTTTTCGTTCACTTTGGCGATAAGGTCCAAATTTTTCGTTTTTACCAATGGTTTCATCTGGAGATATTCCCAACCACTCTAACGCTTCTATTATGTATTGTTCAGCTCCTTCTACAAATCTTGTTTGATCTGTATCTTCTACTCTTAAATAGAAGGTTCCGTTATTTTTTTTTGCAAATAAATAATTAAACAATGCGGTTCTCACACCTCCAATATGTAATCCTCCAGTGGGACTTGGAGCAAATCTTACTCTAACGGGTCTTGACATTTTTTTGTTCTGTTTATTTTAATATTCCACGATGTTCTTTATGCTGCGCTTATCTTATTTTTGTATCGAGTTGCAAAGATACAATTTGAAGTTAAATTTTTACTAATCTCTATTTTCTTTTGACAAATTACTTTTTAAATTGTAGTTTTATAAGTTATAAATATTTTTATATACAGTGGAAGTAAAAAATAAAATTTTTAACAAAATAGAATCCTTTATAAAAAGGTTTTACATTAACGAGCTTATAAAAGGGTTAATTCTTTTTGTTGGCTTAGGCTTGTTGTATTTGTTGTTTACAACATTAATAGAATACTTTTTATGGCTTTCGAGCACCGGCAGATCTTTTTTATTTTTTTTGTTTGTTTTTGTTGAATTTTATTTATTGTTTAGATTTATTTTTTTCCCAATATTTAAATTATACAAACTTCAGAAAGGAATTAATTACGAGCAAGCGTCAGAAATCATAGGGAATCATTTTATAGAAATCAGTGATAAGTTAAAAAACTTTTTACAATTATCAAAACTCTCTCAATCTGATGTAGAACAAAATGAATTGCTTTCGGCTTCGATTATTCAAAAAGCTGAAACTCTAAGTCCATTTACTTTTTCAAACGCCATAAACTTTAATACCAATAAGAAATACGTGCCTTATTTAATAGCTCCTTTTTTATTATTATTCTTATTCATTGCTTCTGGAAATATTAATATAATTTCACAAGGCTTTGACAGAGTTGTTCATTTTAACACAAAATTTATTCCTCCAGCACCCTTTCAATTTGTTGTTTTAAACGAAAACTTAATTGCACAACAAAACAAAGATTTTGTATTAAAAATTAAAACTGTTGGAAAAATCATCCCAGAAAACATTTCGGTTGTTATTGGAGACGAAGAGTATTTTTTTGAAAACATAAACAGTGGTGAATTCGAATATACTTTTACAAATGTGTTTTCAGATATTGACTTTAATTTAAGATCGAATTCATTACAATCAAAAGAGTATAAGTTAAAAACTTATAAAGCTCCTACAATAAATGATTTTGAAATGATTTTATCCTATCCAAATTATTTAAACAAAAAAACAGATACAATTAACACCACAGGAAATGCTTTAGTTCCCGAAGGAACATCTATTCAATGGAACATATCTACCAAAGCCACTACATATCTATCTTTTATTTCGAACAAAACCAAATCGGTATACAATTCTCCAAATAACAGGTTTAATTTTTCAAAAACTATTAAACAAAACCTCGTGTACACAATTGCAACTTCAAACAAAAGCACGCCTAATTTTGAAACTTTAGACTATCAAATCAACATAATAAAAGACCAATATCCATCTATATCTACTCAGAAGGCCCCCGATAGTTTAAGTTTAAAATCTTTTTTTTTAATAGGTCAATTATCAGATGATTATGGTTTAAGCAAATTACAAGTAGTTTTTTATCCTAAAGATAAACCATTGTTAGTCAGTGTTTTAAACTTACCTATAAACAATCAAACCGTTGACCAATTTACATACTCTTTCCCAGACGGGCTAACTTTAAAAGAAGGGATTGTCTATAATTATTATTTTGAAGTTTTTGATAATGATGTAATCCATAATTATAAATCATCTAAATCATCTGTTTTTTCGCACAATGAATTGACTAATTTACAAAAACAAGAATCTAAACTAAAGGATCAAAATGACAATATTAACAGTCTCGAAAAATCTTTAAACAATCAGGATAAACAATTACAAGAGTTAGATAAAATTCAAAAATTAAAAAAAGAGAAGTCAAATCTTGATTTTAAAGACCAAAAAAAGATAGAAGACTTTATTCAAAAGCAACAACAGCAAGATAATATGATGAAAGATTTTACAAAAAAACTTTCGGAAAACCTTGAAAACTTTAATCCAAAAGAACAAGATAAATTAAAAGAAGAACTCCTAAGGCGTTTAGATGATTCTCAAAAGCAATCTAAAAAGAACGAAAAACTTTTAAACGAACTAGAAGATTTGCAAAACAAAATCAAAAATGAAGAATTGTTTAATAAAGCTGACGAATTAAGCAAGGCGTCTAAAAACCAGTCTAAAAATTTAGAACAACTTATCGAGTTAACCAAACGTTTTTATATAGAGAAAAAAGCAGCACAAATAGCGGATAAATTAAACAGTCTTGCAGACAAACAAGATGAGCTAGCAAAAGAAAACACGGATAACCTTGAAAAACAACAAAAGATTGCAGATGAATTTGACACTATTAAAGATGAATTAAACCAATTGGACAAAGACAACAAAGATTTAAAAAAACCTTTGGACATTCCAAATGATTTACAAGAACAAGAACAAATAGACAACGAGCTTAAAGCAGCTGAAGAACACCTTAAAAAAGAAGACAATTCAAAAGCATCTAAAGCTCAAAAATCTGCTTCAAAAAAAATGAAAGAAATGAGCAGTAAAATGAAAGATTCTATTATTGGCGGAGAATCTGAACAAATGGAAGAAGACGTAAAAGTCTTGCGTCAAATTTTAGACAACCTTTTAGCTTTCTCAAACGAAGAAGAAACATTAATTAACACAACAAAAACAGCTCGGTCTTTCGGCATAACGATTAATAAAATCCTAAAAAAGCAACAAGATTTAAAAGAGCAATTTCAACATGTCGATGACAGTATTTTTGCTATTTCTATGCGAAACCCAATGATTTCAGAAATTGTTTTAAACGAAATAGGAAACATACACTACAATTTAGAACAAACACTTGAGTCTCTTTCAGACAACAACACCTCAAGAGGTTCGGCCGCACAACAATACGTTTTGTCAAGTGCAAATAAACTAGCAGATTTATTAAGCAATATTCAAAGTAACATGAATATGCAGATGAAGGGTCAAGGCAAACCAGGCAAAGGATCAGATCAACAACTATCTGATATTATAAAAAAACAAGACGGACTTTCAGAAAAAGTAAAGGAAGGCATGAAGCCTGGAGAGAAACCAGGACAAGGCAAGAACGGCACTAAGGGCAAAGAATTTAACGATCAAGGCGAAGGTTCAGAAGGGAATGCAGGAAAGGTTTTGAATATTTTAAAACAACAACAACAATTACGTGACGCACTTCAAAAGGCGCTTGATCAACAAGGCGTTAATGGAAACAACATTATAAACCAAATGAAAGACATAGAAAAGCAACTTATAAACAAAGGTTTTAACAATGCAGCACTTCAAAAAATGCTCAATGTTAAACACGAATTGTTAAAATTGGAAAACGCAATTCAGCAACAAGGTCAAGACGATAAAAGAAAATCTAATAACACCAACGAAGTCTTTTTTAACAATTCCAATCGTTTGCCAAAAGAACTTCAAGAATATATTAAAAGCATAGAGATTTTAAACAGACAAAGTTTACCTTTGCAAAAAAATTACGATCAAAAAGTCAAAGATTATTTTAATAAGTAATGATTACATTTAACTATGAAAATGATTTCGTTATTGAAAACGAGATTGTTTATCAAGACTGGATT
>NZ_CAWUTS010000011.1:0-5250 GCF_963925415.1 uncultured Flavobacterium sp.
AAAAATAAAATATGGAAAAAATCGCAATTATTGGAGCAGGTGGATTTGGGAGAGAAGTTAAAATGCTTATTGATCAAATCAATCAAAAAGAAAATACATTTGAATTTATAGGATATTATGATGATGGAATTCCTGTTGGAACTAAAGTTAACTATAATCAAGTTTTAGGCACTGTGGCCGATTTAGCAAATATTGATTATCAAATTAATATTGTTATTGCTATAGCAACACCAGATTTAAAGAGAAAAATAGTTAAAAAATTGACAAACTCAAAAATAAATTTTCCAACGTTAATTCACCCAAGTGTACTTATTGGTGGTGAATTTGTTTCAATTGGAAAAGGTTGTATAATTTGTGCTAGTACAATTATAACATGTAATATAATAATAAAAGATTTTGTAATTTTAAATTTAATGTGTACCGTCGGTCATGATACTGTAATAAATTCATTTGCTTCCTTTATGCCTTCAGTAAATATTTCAGGAGAAGTAATAATTCATGAAGAAGTGTATGTGGGTACAGGTGCAACAATTATCAATCAATTAGAAATTGGAATCCAAACCATTATAGGAGCAGGAGCTGTAGTTTCTAAAACAATGCCAGAAAAGTGTACCGCAGTAGGAATTCCTGCAAAACCAATTAAATTTCATGCATAAATGAATAACACTAAAATATGGTTGTCTTCTCCACACATGGGAGGCAACGAACAAAAATATATTCAAGAAGCTTTTGATGCAAATTGGGTAGCACCCTTAGGACCTAATGTAAATGGTTTGGAGCAAGATTTAGAAAATTACTTAGAAAATAATTCACATGTTGCAACCTTAAGTTCTGGAACTGCAGCAATACACTTAGGACTTATTTTATTAGGAGTGCAAGCAGGAGATGAGGTTATATGTCAAAGTTTTACTTTTTCAGCTTCTGCTAACCCAATTTTATACCAAGGTGCCACACCTGTTTTTATAGACAGTGAATCAACCACTTGGAACTTATGCCCTGTTGCTTTAGAACAAGCGATAATTGATCGAATTTCAAAAGGTAAAAAACCAAAAGCAATTATAGGAGTTCATTTATACGGAATGCCCTTTAAGGTAGATGAAATAATGGCAATTTCAAAAAAATATGAAATACCTGTTATAGAAGACAGTGCAGAGGCATTAGGCAGTCATTACAAAGGCCAAAAATGTGGAACCTTTGGCGATATTGGTGTTTTGTCGTTCAACGGTAATAAAATCATTACCACATCGGGCGGTGGTGCTCTTGTAGCTAAAACAAAAGTAATAAAAGACAAAGCCGTTTTTTATGCCACACAAGCCCGTGACAATGCGCCTCATTATCAGCATTCTGAAATAGGTTATAATTACAGAATGAGTAATATTTGTGCAGGTATTGGCCGTGGTCAAATGGAAGTTTTAAATAAACATGTAGCCTTGCGAAGAGCTATGCATCATTTTTATGTAAACTTATTTAAAGGGGTAAAAGGTGTTACCGTTTTTTCAGAACCCAATGACCATTATTTTGCGAATCACTGGTTGAGTGCCATTTTGATAGATCCCAAGCAAACAAACGGAATTACTCGTGAGTCTTTACGACTTGCTTTTGAAGCCGAGAACATAGAATCACGTCCTTTGTGGAAACCCATGCACATGCAACCGATATTTTCCAAATATCCATATTACGGAAATAAAGTTGCAGAAACTTTATTTGAAAACGGACTATGTTTACCTTCGGGATCTAATTTAACAGAAAAAGATCAAGAAAGGATAGCAGCGGTAGTAAAAAGTGTTAATTTTTAATTAGGTTTTTTTTTAACAATTAACGATGTAACTATTTATATTAAATAAAAAATAAGTACAATTTGTATGTATAAAAGACTCTTTGATCTAATTTTTGCATTAGTAGGCCTCCTTTTTTTAATGGGACCTCTTTTAATTTTGTATGTATTGGCTACGATAGATACTAAACAAAATGGTTTTTTTCTTCAAGAAAGAATAGGACAGTTTGGTACTACTTTTATAATTTATAAAATACGAACATTTAGTCTTTCACCAGAAAAGCCTGTTTCTAAATTTGGTGCATTTTTGCGAAAGTCTAAATTAGATGAAATACCCCAGTTGTGGAATGTGTTAAAAGGAGAAATGAGTTTTGTAGGTCCTAGACCAGATGTTGAAGGATATTATGATATTCTAGAAGGAGAGAGTAGAAAAATACTAGAATTAAAACCAGGATTAACGAGTACGGCAAGTATTAAATACGCTTATGAAGACGCTATACTTGCAAAGCAAGAAAATCCTTTAAAGTATAATGATACAGTTATATTTCCTGATAAAATTAAAATAAATTTAGACTATTATTATTCAAACTCTATGTATGGCGATCTAAAAATTATTTGGAAAACGCTATTTTAATAAAATTTTTTTTGATTATCCGTTTTCTGTCATAATCCTGTAATACTTGCTATTACTAGTCTGTCAAATAATTTTTCTTCAAAATAGCGTCTATTGAGTTTATAAACGAACTCATTTAGATACAATTGTAGATATTTACCTTTTATTTTATGGTAATTACCAAGAAAATTACGTTTTGCATTACTAATTGCTATGTGAACCCATTTTAAAGTTTCTTTTGTAGTTTTTTTATTTTATTTTTCTGTTATGTGTATTTCAACATTGTCTACAATATCTATATAAGAAGTGCTTTTATCTGTAAAAAGAATACTTTTTTCAGAAATTGATTCCACAATGGTTTCATTTATCTGTTCAGAAGTATGATCTGTCAAAACTTTAGCTTTAAAATATCTGCATTGATTTGATTTCTTACCTGTTTCAACATCTTCTAAAACAGTTGATTCTGTCATAATTGCAACATTAGATTTCCCAACTCCACCACGACCACGAATACCTTTTTCCTGTTCTATTTCTGACGATTTAACTGTAAAATATCCTTCGTAAAATTCTATCATTCCTTCCAAAGTATAACGTGCATATCTGTTGCCCATTGCTTTTCTCGATTTATGAACCATAGCCCAAAAAGGTTCGTGTCGCTTTAATCCGAGTTGTTTTTGAATTTCTTTACTAGAAAAACCTTTTTTGTAGCTGTCATTAGAAACATAGTCTTGTACCAAATCAAAAATGATAAGTTGGTACTTTGCATAATTGTCCCACTACGTAAAGAAATTCTACTTCTACATTTATAACTCCAAACACTTTTTATCCAAAAATGTTCTTAACTTCCGTATTTACATTGAACTCCGATTTTATCTCTTTCTTCTTTAAAATGGAGCCTAAAAGATTCTTCACTTCCAAAATTTGCCGAAAAACTGAATAAATTCATCTCTTTATTTTAACAAAAATAATACTTTTTTATTAATTAGGGGTAATTACGGACAATCAATAAAAATTAAAAGAAAAGAGAGAATATTGTTTTTAGTGCACTAAATTAACATTTTATTAATAATAAATTTAAACACGTATTTTATTTTTTTAGACGATTTTGTTGCTTTATGTCATAAAAAATAAGTAATTTTGAGTTTTAAATAAAACAAACGAATATGATGTATTATTTTTAATTAATATTTGTATAAAAAAAATTACCAAAAAAATAAAAATGTGTATGTTTTGTTTATGTTCTTCTAAATAATTAAAAGATATGGCTACTTATAAAGGCGATGTTTTTTTTGGAAGATATTTATAGTGCTATACAATAAAAAGGCAATACTAAATATTGATAATATTTTGAAATATTTAATAACAGACAGAATTAAAAAAATAGTGGAAGAGAGGTAGTTGATAAATGTACTATTAAATATTAGAATCTATTAAAAAAGGAGTGTGAACTAATTTTAGCAAGAAGTTTACATAAATTTTATTTTTAAGAATCATAATAATTTTATTTTTCTATTCTCGGGTCAATTATGATTTTTTTAAAATTTGAAAAAAAAAGACAAATATGATAAAATTTAATATAGAACAAAATCCTTAGACTCAAAAAGCTATTTCATTTCATTTTTTTTTGAAATACCCTACACGATTTATCAAAAGTTGCATTATAATTTTAACTCTTAATATTGATAATTAGAAATTGGATAAAACATACTTATTTGTTAAAAATAAATTAGAATCATTTGGCTATTTGCCCATGTGGATTATTTTGTTAATTGATTTAATAATTATATCAATTACAATTGTAATTACAAATTTTTTGTTTTTAAACATAAAATTAACTCCCTATGATACATTAAGTTTTTACGAATTAAATGGGTTAATTATTGGAACGAATTGTTTTTTCTTTCTTTTATTTAAAACGTATAAAGGAATTATAAGGTATTCAAGTTTTGTTGATGGAATGAAGTTGCTTTTTGCTACTTTTAGTACATTAGTAGCACTTGTTAGTTTAAATTATTGGCATTATTGGGTTTTTGACAAAAAAATATTTATAATTCCGGGTTTACTAATTGGCTTTGTTTTATCACTTTCACTTTTGTTTTCATTTAGAATTTTTATAAAATACGTTTTTGAAAAGCTATTATATTTCGATGATGCTAATAATAATTCAAAACCAGCTATGATATTAGGATCAGACGCGAATGCAATAGCTGTTGCTAATGCTATTAAAGCTGAAAATCCTCTAAGGTTTAAAGTTATAGGCTTTGTAGATAAATCAAAATCTAGTAAATCAAAAAGTATATTAGGACTGCCTCTGTTTTATACGAACAAAAAGATGTCCGTTATTTTAAGAAGTTTAAAAGCTTCTACGTTAATTATTGTTGAAAAAGCACTTACAGAAAACGAAAGGCTAAATATTGTTGACGATTGTTTAGAGAATAATATAAAAGTATTTACAGTACCTTTAGTTGTAAATTGGGAAAGTCAATTTGAAATTTCTGAAAAAATAAAAAGCTTTCAAATTGAAGATTTACTTGAAAGACAAGCTATAGTTATTGAAAACAGCGTAATATCAAAGCAAATTTCGTTTAAAACTATATTAATAACTGGCGCTGCAGGATCTATAGGTAGTGAGATAGTAAGGCAAGTACTGCAATTTAAGCCTAAAGCTTTGATTTTAGTAGATCAAGCTGAGACACCGTTACACCATTTGTCATTAGAATTAGAAAAATTAGAATTAAAAGTAGATGTGTTTTCTGTGATTTCTGATGTACGCAATAAAAATGGTATGGAAAAAATATTTAAGAAATATAACCCTGAAATTGTTTTTCATGCAGCGGCTTATAAGCATGTTCCATTAATGGAA
>NZ_CAWUTS010000012.1:0-4230 GCF_963925415.1 uncultured Flavobacterium sp.
TCTGGTAATATATCTATATGATTGAACAATTGTTCTTTCATAAAACGTACATAACTATTCACAGAATCTGGTTCCATTGGGTAATATTCATCTAGATTGAAGGATACTACGTTTTTAAAACTCAACCCTTCTTCCTCGTGTAAACGCACCAATTCAGCATACAATCCTTTTGGTGAAGATCCTGTTGCCAACCCTATTATACATGCTTGTTTTTGAGCTTGTTTCACTCTAATAAGATCTGCTATCTCCGTCGCAACTGCTCTAGATGCTATCGTTGAATTTTCGTAAACAACGGTGCCAATATTTTCAAATCTTTTTTCGAAACCTGTTGCTTTATCTATATTACTTTTTAACATTTTTATTTTATTTGAATTTTTAATTCGATTTTTATTTTTTTTCAATTTTAGGTCCCCATATGGCAAAAAACAAAATCAGAGCGTAGCAAGGAATTAAAATCCAATAGCTACTTGTTGATGCTGTTGCAATGGCATCGGCTTGTTGCATGCCTTCTGTGATTAATTCACGCGTATTGGCATCAACCATTCTTCCATATAATGGTGGAATAATTGCTCCACCCGAAATTGCCATAATCAATAAGGCAGATGCTGTTTTTGTGAATTTACCTAACCCTTCTAAGGTTAGCGGCCAAATGGCTGGCCATACTAAGGCATTGGCTATACCCAAAGCTGCAACAAACAATATTGAGGCAAACCCAGTTGTATTTAAAATGCAAATACTAAAAATAATTCCTAAAATGGCACTTGCAATTAAAGCTGTTTTTTGCTTAATATATTTAGGGATTAAAAATACGCCTAATGCATAAGTTGCAACCATGGCCATTAGTGTATAGGTCGTAAAGAATTTTGCTTCTTCTCCTGTAAACCCTATAGATATCCCGTAAGCGATAATGGTATCGCCCGCAATAACTTCTGCACCTAAATATACAAATAAGGCTAAAACACCCAGCCATAAATGCGGAAACTGGAAAATACTTGTTTTTGCGCTGCCGTTATCTTTTCTTTCTGTAGCTTCTGCTGCTTCAATATTTGGCAACGGTGCTTTTCTGATCAAGAAACCTAACAGAAATAAAATTACTGCCATTACTAAATAGGGCATAAAAACACTATCTGCCATAGTATCTAAAAGCATACTTTTTTCTTCTATACTTACAGTTGATAATTTTTCCTTAACTTCATCTATACCAGATAGTAGCAAAGCACCAAATATTAAAGACCCTAAAGCTCCGGCTGTTTTGTTGGCAATTCCCATAATAGCGATACGTTTAGCACCGCTTTCTATAGGCCCTAAAATGGTGATGTACGGATTTGCTGCCGTTTGCAATATGGTCATTCCTATACCTTGAATAAAAATAGCCAATAAAAATACCCAGTACGTGCGTGCTTCTGCAGCTGGTATAAAAACCAAAGCACCTATCCCCATTATGATTAATCCTAAAGACATCCCTTTTCTGTAACCTATTTTATTTAAAAGATATGAGGCTGGTAGTGCCATTAGCACAAATGAAATGTACGATGCCGATGCTACTAAATAAGACTGGCCATCTGTTAATTCATTGATGGTTTTCATAAACGGAATTAGCGCTCCGTTTATCCAGGTTACAAATCCAAATATGAAAAATAGGCCACCTATTATGGCTATTGGGACTAGGTTACTTTTACTCTTTGATTGCATATATTTTATTTTTTAGAGATTAGTTCACTAATAATTCGTTTTTATAAAATGTTATGGTTTTTTTCATCTGTATTAATTTTGAATTTTTGATAGCTGTTGCGATAAACTTTGTAAAAGCTTAAATTGATTCTTCGCTCTATCTAAATTATGCTCAGGATATTTTGTTTTATAATATACATCACCATTTAGATAATCTGTTAGAAAGCGCAATGCCATAATAAATATCATTGTTTTAGCAGCCAATGGAAGATGTTTTAATTCTAATGGTGTTATCGACGATTTCATGTGTTCTAGAAAACCTTTGGTATAGGCCATATAATAGGTTGCATTAAATTCAACCAAATCTAAATTTATTTCATCTTCTGCTGCTGTATTGCATATCGTTCGGATGGCATCTCCAAAATCATAATGGATAATTCCTGGCATCACCGTATCCGTATCGATAACACAAAGACCTTTATTGTTTTTAGTAAATAATGCATTAGATATTTTAGTGTCATTATGCGTTGTACGTAATTTAATTTCGCCAGACTCTTTTAAGTTTTGAAGAATATGCATTTCTTCCTTTAAATCTGTTACGCAATCTATATACAATTTTGCTTTATAAAGTCGTTCTTTTGGAGTTGATTGTAGTGCTGCTTTAAATTGGGAATATCTAAAAGACATATCATGAAATTTAGGAATTACTTCGACTAACTTTGATACATCAAAATCACTGGTTTGGTTTAAAAAATCACCAAATAACTTTCCACCTTCATATGCTACCTCTTCATTATTTACCATTTCAAAAGTGACACTATTATCAATATAAATCATCATATTCCAATAGTTACCATCACTATCCTTATGATAAAAGGAATCATCATTCGTAGTCAATAAAAAAGAAAGTACACGTCCTTTGAGTTCTTTTTCAGAGAGGTGTGCCATTTTTTTTCGAATATGCAGACTTACGCTAACTTTATTTGTAATTAGACCAGGTACGTTTTTAAAAACACCGTGATTAATTCGTTGTAGCACAAAATATGGTTTCTCTTTTGTCTTTATTAAGTATGTATCATTTATATGACCCGACGCCAATTCTTGATAAGAATTAAACTCACCTTTATGCTTAAATTGTTCAAAAATGTATTTAAGTTTTTTTGCTAACATACTACCAGAGGTGTTTTGGATAAATACTGTTATTTTTTAATTGTTCAATTGCCTTTTGAACAATAGGCTTATCATCTTTATAAGTAACCCCAAACCATTGGGCATCAGACTTTAAGACTTTCACTGTTGCTCTATTTGATTTTACTATCTCACTTACAATATTTGGGATGTAAAATTCAGCCTTTAAATTTTCCTTATTCATTTCTAAAAACTTTTCAAATAGAGCTCCTCCAAATTCAAAAAATCTTGGTGTAAATCCCCAAAAGTTCATCGATACAACAGTATTTCCATCTATCAAAATATAAGTACCATCGTCATCCTTTCTTATTATTTTTCCGTCAATTTTTTCAATATGAGTTCGTTCCGTAACATCTAACAAGTAGTTTTTGTCATTTACTAGACATTCTCCTCTCGATACATAACCATGATCCGAAACGGTGTTTTTTAATAAGTATGCCATGGTATTAAAATCGTAGGAATTCATGTCTTTTTTAGACAAAGATTTAGCCATCACTTCAAAGGCTTCTTTTCCATAAAAATCATCTCCATTTATGATGGCAAAATTCTCTTTAACTACATCTTTTGTCATTAATAGAGCATGTCCTGTACCCCAGGGCTTTGTGCGTTCTGGGTTTATATATTTTTCAGGCACATTTTCAAGCTCTTGAAATACGTAAGCAATTTCAGCTTTGCCTTCCAGTTTTTTGTTGAAAATGTCTTTGAACTCTTTTTCGAAACTTTTTCTTATGATAAATACGAATTTCCCAAAACCTGCTTGAAGTGCATCATACAGTGAAAAATCAATAATTGTGTCTCCCTCTGGGCTAAATGAATCTATTTGTTTAAGACCTCCATACCGGCTTCCCATGCCAGCTGCTAATATTACAAGAGTTGGTTTGCTCATCTTTGTTTTTTGCTTTAATTAAATATTTATTTTCAAAGTAATCTTCTTGCGTGCATATTTGAATGTTTTGTTACGTAATGTGTGTTCAAAGGTTGGATAATTCACACAAAAAAAAGGGTATATTTTCAGCATATAGGTAGACATTATGTCTTTTTATTGAGAATTTAACTTCAATACCTTCTTCATTCCAATTAAAATCAAAGGATCAATTTTAATCTGGTTAAAATGTCATGATTTTTGAGGTTGGGTCTATCTCCATATAGGAATAAGAATTCATGCTTTTATTGGGCCTAAAAGAAAGTTCGATTCAATCTGAATTATCAGTCGAATCTATATCTAGATTAAATCTCAAACTATAAATTAAAAAAAGCTCTTAGAATACTATAAAGCTCTAAATTATGTCTTACTTATATGCTTTTACCAGTGCAAAAAGAATCATCTAATATATTTTACCTAGACCAAAACTTGTCAATAATTCTAACTCC
>NZ_CAWUTS010000013.1:0-32286 GCF_963925415.1 uncultured Flavobacterium sp.
CCAGATGACATTTATACAAAATATCATATCCTACTTAACAAAGAATGGTACAATTGAACCAAGTATGTTATTTGAGCCTCCATTTACTGATATGAATGACCAAGGATTAATGGGAATTTTTGAAGATAGTGATGCTCACAAAGTGATAAACATTATAGAACGCATTAATGAAAATGCAATGATAGGGTAAACAGGAAAAATAAATTAACTGCCAGACAAGTGCAAGATAATACTATTTTTTACTAAATTTGGGTAATGTATAAACAAAAAAGTCCAACATTTCTGTTGGACTTTTGCTCCCTCTCTTGGGCTCGAACCAAGGACCCTCTGATTAACAGTCAGATGCTCTAACCAACTGAGCTAAGAAGGAAACTGTGTATGTATGCTTTTTTATTGCTTCAAATTTAAAAGAGTTTTATCTCTTTTTGCGAGTGCAAATATAGCACACAATATGAGTTTTACAAACTTTTTTTAATTTTTTTTAAAATAATTTATCTGCGATCAATTGATAAATATCCTTACCAAAAGTTAAAGCCATTAAAGTCAGCAAGATAATCATTCCGAAGGTTTGAACTCGCTCGGCTGCTTTTATACTTAAAGTTTTACCTGTTATCATTTCAACAATAGTAAATAGAGCATGTCCACCATCTAACCCCGGTATGGGTAATAGATTTATAAACGCTAAACCTATTGAAAATAAAGCCGTAAAATTCCATATAAACTCCCAGTTCCATTCATCGGGTAATATACGTGCAATACCTACCGGGCTTTTTACTTGTTTGTAAGCTTCCGTTTTTGGGCTTAATATTAATTTAAACTGCTTTACATTATATACCAATAATTGCCACGCCTCTTTTGCAGCGGCAGGGGCTGCTTGCGCCAAGCTTAATTTGTTAGTTGTTTTATAATCTGTTGTGTCTTTTGAAGTAGGCGTAAAGCCAATTTTACCTTCCTTATCTACTAATGTTTTTATTGATAAAGGGTTTCCATTTCTTAAAACATCAATAGCAATTGTGTCATTTTTATGATTTAAAATTTCATTTGTAAATTTGTCATAAAAGAGATATTTAGTACCATTAATTCCAATTAAAAGGTCATCTTTTTTTAATCCAGCTTTAAAAGCGTTTGAATTAGGAATTACCGAATCTATAGCAAAACTAATCATTCTTGCGTAAGCAAAACGCTTTCCTTCTTTGCTAATAATTTCACCTTTTTGCTCTTCGGTTAAAACTAACTCTATGTTTTTTCCTTCGCGTTCTATTTCTATTTTATCGCTCAATAAAACATCAATAACAAGCCAATTAAACTTAGGTTGCAATTTTCCGTCTACTGATATAATTTTATCCCCGTCTTGAAACCCTACGCTTTTACCAACTTCTCCAATAGATAAGCCGTTTTTTTGTATCGCTTCTGTAGAAATGTATTTTTGTCCTACGGTTGAAAACATTACAAAATAAATAAACCAAGCTAAAATAATATTTACTATAATTCCACCCAACATAATTATTAAGCGCTGCCATGCTGGTTTGGCTCTAAATTCCCATTCTTGTGGTTCGCTATTCATTTGTTCTGTGTCCATACTTTCGTCTATCATTCCCGAAAGTTTAACATATCCACCAATAGGCAACCAGCCAATACCCCATTCTGTATCTCCAATTTTTTTCTTAACTATCGAAAAACCAGCATCCATAAAAAGATAAAATTTTTCAACGCGTACTTTAAATAATTTAGCCGTTATATAATGACCAAACTCATGAAGAATAACTAATACCGATAATATAAAAAGAATTTGTGCTAATTGAATCATTTGTATATTTAATTTTTTTAAAACACAAAAGTAAGTTTTTCACTTTACTAAATGCAATTATTTTTTAAAAGGATTTATTTTTTTAATAGATTTTTAACTACAATTCCTTTATTGGTATAAATTTTTGCAATAAATATTCCTGCAGATAAATTTTCAATCGAAAAAAGAGCTGTGTTTTTTTGTAAAACCAACTGACCAATTGTATTATATAGCTCAATTTTTTCAAGTGAAACGGTATCAGACAAAATTACTTCAAAAAAAGAACTTGCCGGATTTGGCATTAAATAAATAGATTCTTGTAAGTCAAAAGCAGCAGTTGCTAGTGTGGCAGAATTATTTTTTGAAATAAGATGTTTGTTGGGGTCAAATTCTATTCCGGTTACTACAAAAGAAACGGCTACAATAAATGGCTGGCCATTTGAAGTGTTTTCTAAAGTAGTGTTTAAAACTTGACCAGCAGCACCTGTTAAGCGTATTTCTATAGGCATTTTAAAAAAAGAAACACTCGAATGTGATTGTGTTTGATTGACCGTAATTTGAACTTGACTTGAATTTATGGCTGTCGCATTTATAATATAAGATGGATAGCCCTGATTATAAATCCAATCATTAAAAAAATCTGTTAAAGAACTACCATAAACTGCTTCTAAATGTGTTTGTAAATTTGGTGTTAAGGCATAAGCATAAGCCAAACTAGAATCGTTTAAATAATTTCGTAAAGCCTCAAAAAACATATCATCTCCCATTTTCCATCGAAGCATTTCTAGAACCATTGCGCCTTTTTTATATGACAACCGACTGCTGAAAATTCGATTTACGCTTTCGGCCTCTATTGCTGTCAAATATACGGCACCATCTGCTTGAGATGTTATGCTGTTTATCATATTATTTTTGTCCAACACAAAGGCAGTATTTCCATCTAGGTTTTCAATAACTATTGATGCTAAATACGTAGCAAATCCTTCATTTAACCAAATATCCCTCCATGATCCGCATGTTACTTTGTCACCAAACCATTGATGGGCCATTTCATGCGCTATCAAACTTCTACTATAGAAACCTGAGCTGTTTGCCGACATAAATGACACAGTTGTATGCTCCATTCCGCCACCCCATCCAAACTGAGCGTGGCCATATTTTTCATTTCTAAAGGGATAAGGGGAAAAGTTAGCTTCGTAAAAATTAAGGATAGTAGGTGTTATTGCAACACTTGATATATTATTAGTTGCCGTTTCTGGATACATGTAATTTACAATAGGAAAAAAGGGGCTAGAGGCCGTTCCTAATCCACCTTGTTGATTGTATACTTGATAATTCGTAACGGCAAAAGCTATCAAATAGGCAGGTATAGGATAACCATGATGAAAATGAGTAGTTTTGTTTGAACCCAAAATAGTTTGTAATACTTCTAGTCCGTTTGAAACACTTGTATATTGTGAGGGTGCAGTAATATATACATCGATACTGTCTATTTTATCATTTAAATCTTGTTTACAAGGCCACCAGTCTCTTGCTCCAAAGGGCTCTGATAAAGTCCAAATTACTGGCGTATCATTATGGGTTGTGCTCACAAAAGAACCAAAACCATTGCTTTCGGGAGGCCCTGAGTAAGCAATAACAACAGTAGCACTAGCACCTGTTGTTATAGGGGAAGAAAAATTAACGATTAGTTCTTTTGTAGCACTTTGCGAAAAAGTTAACGATTCTCCATTTTTAGTAACAGAACTTACAGTCATGGAGTTACTCATGTCAAAGGTTATAAAACTCATATCGGCTAAAGCCGTAAAAGTAGTTGTTACATATCCACTAATAGCATATACCGCAGGGTCAACCGATAAGTTTAATTCATGATATGTAATGTCATAATTTTGAGTATTGGGATTTACAGTTGTATTTTGAATTTTTGCAGCGGCTTTCATTTCAGCCTCAACCATATCATCAAAGGCATTAGTTTGGGTTTGAGCAAATGTTATTAAACTAATTATCAACACAATAACAAATATTATTTTTTTCATTTTTTGATCATTTTATTCAAAAGTATTACTTTTAATTTTTAATCTTCAAGTTTTTCATAATTTTGATAAACACAAAATTAATTAAGAACTGTTTTGTGCTATTTTTAGCATCTAAACTTTCATTTTTATACATTTGCAATCTTAAATCTATCACTATGTTACAAATACAATTTATTAGAGAAAACAAGCAAGAAGTCGTTACTCGATTGGCAAAAAAAAACATGGATGCGCTTTCGATAGTCGAATCTATTATTAACTTAGATGAAAAAAGAAGATCATCTCAAGTTGCGTTAGACACCATTCTTGCCGAATCCAATAAAGTGTCTAAGGATATTGGTGATTTAATGCGGAAGGGTGAAAAAGCGAAAGCCGAAATACTTAAAGAAAAAACAACACAGTTTAAAAATCAAGTTAAAGATTTAAACGAAGCAATAAACGAAACGGCATTAAAATTAGAAGAGGAATTATATAAATTACCTAATCTTCCTGCAGATAGCGTTCCCTTTGGAAAAACTCCAGACGAAAATTTAAATGTTTTTGAACATGGAGAAATTCCAAAATTACATGATGGGGCTTTGCCTCATTGGGATTTAATAAAAAAATATGACATCATAGATTTTGAATTGGGCACAAAAATTACGGCACCAGGATTTCCTGTTTATAAAGGAAAAGGGGCCAAACTGCAACGGGCTTTAATTTCTTATTTTTTAGATAAAAATATTGATGCCGGTTATTTGGAATATCAAGTGCCTCATTTAGTAAACGAAGCTTCGGCATATGGAACAGGGCAACTGCCTGATAAAGAAGGTCAAATGTATCACGATGCTAAAGACAATTTATATTTAATTCCAACAGCGGAAGTTCCGGTAACCAACATTTTTAGAGATGTTATTCTTCAAGAAAGCGAATTACCAGTTTTAGCCACAGGCTACACACCCTGCTTTAGAAGAGAAGCTGGTTCATGGGGGGCTCACGTTCGTGGTTTAAATCGTTTACACCAATTTGATAAAGTTGAGATTGTTAGAATTGAACATCCTGATAATTCGTACCAAGCGTTAGAAAAAATGGTAGAACATGTAAAAGAAATATTAAACGAGCTTCAATTGCCGTATCGAATTCTTCGTTTATGTGGTGGAGATATGGGTTTTGCCTCAGCTTTAACATACGATTTTGAATTGTATTCAACAGCACAAGAACGATGGTTAGAAATTAGTTCGGTTTCTAATTTTGAAACGTTTCAGGCTACTAGATTAAAATTGCGTTTCAAAGACAAAGAGGGTAAAAACCAATTGGCACATACCTTAAACGGAAGTGCCTTGGCATTGCCAAGAATTTTAGCCGGAATTTTAGAAAACTATCAAACACCACAAGGGATAATAATTCCAGAAGTGTTGAGAAGATATACAGGTTTTGATATTATTGACTAATAAAAATTGAAACTTTATAAAAACAATGGATTAAAATGACTTATAAAATGGTATTTTAGTACATTATTTATTTCCTATGAAGCTAATCATCATCACATTTTTAATATTAATAACTCAAATGGCGTCCGCTCAAAGTGTTGACTTGGCGAACAATTATTTTGATAATGGCGCATACGACAAAGCCATTTCTATTTATGAAGAATTACTAGAAAAAACCCCAAGAAATTCTTTTTTTTTAGAAAAATTAATTACCTGTTATCAGCAGTTAACACAATATGACAAAGCTGAGAAGGCTATTTTAATAAATATAAAAACCAATATGTCGCCTAATTTATTCGTTGAATTAGGATATAATTTTCAGTTGCAAAAAAATGAAACTAAGGCCATAGAAAATTACAACTTAGCCCTTAATCAAGTAGAACTACAATCAAATTACGCATATACTATAGCTTCTATTTTTGAAAAAAAATCCCTCTTAGACTGGGCTATAAAATCCTATGACCTTGGCAAAAAAGGCAATCCAAATTTAAACTTTGATTTTCAAATAGCCCTACTCAATGGGCAAATGGGCAATTTAGAAATAATGGTCGAAAAGCTACTAGATTTTGCCTATAATAGTAAAGAAAATCAAGGAAATACAATATTAGTTCAAAACCAATTAACCCGGTTTATAGGAGAAGATACAAATGAAAATTTTTCAAATTTCATTAAAAAAGCACTGTTAAGGCGTGTTCAAAAAGACCAAGACATTTATTGGAATGCATTTTTGAGTTGGTATTTTGTGCAACAAAAAGAGTATGCAAAAGCATTTACACAAGAAAAAGCTATTTATAAAAGGTTTCCCGCAGGTTTTTATAATATTGTAAGTTTGGCTAAATTTGCCATAGAAGAAAAAGAAGGGGAAACCGCTAAAATCATTTTAGAATTTATTTTAGAAAACACTCAGGATATTGAATTGCAAATTGAGGCTCATTATTTTTTGATATCCATGCAAATTGAAGAAGCTACAGAAAAAGACTATAATTCAATTCAAGCCATTGTTGAAAATTTAATAAAACAATATGGTATTTCTCCATACACCCTTCAATTGCAAGTGTTGTCTGCTCATTTTGATGCGTTTTATTTAAAACAATTTGATAAAGCAAAAACGACTTTAGACACTGCAATGACCTTAAAAATTTCTCCAAGACAATCCAGTGAAGTCAAAATGGAATTGGCTGATATTTTGGTGTTAAACGAAAAATTTAATCAAGCTATTTTGTATTATGCACAAATTTCAGAAGAATTAAAAAACGACGAAAAAGCGCACGAAGCCACCATGAAAATGGCCACAACAAGTTATTACAAACAAGATTTTGATTGGGCTTTTCAACAAGTAAAAGTATTAAAGCAGTCGTCAAGTTTGTTGATAGCAAATGATGCCATAGCTTTGTTTTTATTAATTAGTGATAATTTTGCTGAAGACAGTACAAGAGTGGCCTTAAAGGCATTTTCAAAAGCCGATTTGATGTTGTACCAAAACAAAAATGATTTGGCTTTAGTGCAATTTTTATCTGTTTTACAAAAGTACAAAGGCGATACTATTGAAGACGAAACCTTATTTAAAATTGCTCAAATTTACGAAAATAAAAAAGCGCATACCGATGCTTTACGGTATTATAAAATCATATTAGATAACCATTCTGATGGTATTTATGTAGACGAAGCCTTGTTTTATTCAGCAGAAATATATCGCAAATATTTAAAGGAGAACGAAAAAGCCAAGGCCTTGTATGAAAAAATGATTTTTGAGCATGCTGACAGCATTTATTTTACAGAATCAAGAAAACAATTTAGGCTGTTACGCGGTGATTCTATTTGACATCAAAACCAAAATAAAAATGAATATGATTATATATAACGTTACCATAAACATCGACCATTCTATTCACCAAAAGTGGATGCAGTGGATGCAAAACAAACATATTGAAGATGTTTTAGCCACCGGATTATTTAACCACGCACGACTGGTAAAAGTTTTGGTTGAAGAAGATGAAGGGGTAACTTATTCGGTTCAGTATTTTACTGACTCAAAAGACAAATTAAATGATTATTACAAAAATTATGCGCCAAAATTAAGACAAGAGGGCCTGCAGCTTTTTGGCGATAAAATGCTTACTTTTAGAACAGAACTAGAGGTTTTGAATGAGTATTTTCATTCTGAAAATTAACAAAATTTTTTTAAACCTTAACTCTTAACACCCAACAATGTCAGTAAAACCAAAAAAACACTTAGGTCAACATTTCTTAAAAGACGAATCCATCTCAAAAAACATTGCAGATGCATTGAGCTATTCGGGTTACTCCAAAACAATAGAAGTTGGACCAGGAATGGGAGTATTGACAAAATACCTGTTGGAAAAACCCACCGAAACCTATGTAATAGAAATCGACACAGAATCGGTAGCATATTTACAAGCCCATTATTTAAATTTAGCCGATAAAATCATATCAAAAGATTTTTTAAAATATGATTTAAATGAAATTTTTAAAGGAGAACAATTTGCTATTATTGGCAATTTTCCTTACAACATTTCAACACAAATTGTTTTTAAAGCTTTAGAAATGAGGAATCAAGTTCCTGAATTTGCAGGAATGTTTCAAAAAGAAGTCGCCCAGCGTATCTGCGAAAAAAAAGGGAGTAAAGTATACGGAATATTATCGGTACTAACGCAAGCTTTCTTTGAAGCGGAGTACTTATTTACGGTTCCACCAACAGTTTTTGATCCTCCACCAAAAGTAGATTCTGGTGTGTTGCGTTTAACACGAAAAGCTAATTATAGCTTGCCTTGTGACGAAAAATTATTTTTTAGAGTAGTTAAAACGGCCTTCAATCAAAGAAGAAAAACACTACGAAATAGTTTAAAATCATTCGCTTTTACAGATAATTTAAAAGAAGATGTTATCTTTGACCTAAGGCCCGAACAACTTTCAGTAGACCAGTTTATATATATTACACAAAAAATAGAAGCCGATGGAATTTAAAATCAGCAAAGAATTTATTGCTCAAATAGAGCAACTTATTAGTGAAAACAAGTCGCAAGAGCTACACGACCTGCTTTTAGACGTTCACTTTGCTGATATTGCCGAAATCATGGACGAGCTTGACAGTCATGAAGCTGGCTATATTTTTAACGCTTTAGATTCTGAAAAAACGGCCGAAATTTTATTAGAATTAGATGATGATGTTCGAGAAAAAATTCTTTTTAACCTTTCGCCAAAAGAAATTGCCGAGGAACTAGACGAGTTAAGTACCGATGATGCTGCTGATATTATTGCCGAACTTTCTAACGAAAAAAAACAACAAGTAATATCGGAGCTTGATGACGTTGAACATGCTAAAGACATTGTTGATTTATTGCGTTATGACGAAGATTCTGCCGGAGGTTTAATGGCAAAAGAGCTGGTAAAAGTTAACGAAAACTGGAACGTACTTACTTGTGTCAAAGAAATGCGCGCTCAAGCCGAAAACGTAAAACGAGTTCACTCTATATATGTTGTAGATGATGAGAACCGTTTAAAAGGAAGACTTTCTCTTAAAGATTTATTAACTACTTCTACAAAAACACCAATTGGTGATATATATATTCCAAAAGTTGATTATGTAAAGGTTGATACAGAGAATGTTGAGGTTGCCCGAATTATGCAAAAGTATGATCTGGAAGCTATTCCGGTTATTGACGAATTGGGCCGCCTTGTTGGCCGCATTACCATTGATGACATTGTCGATGTAATCAAAGAAGAAGCAGATAAAGATTACCAATTAGCAGCGGGTATCTCACAAGATGTAGAAGCAGATGACAGTATTTTAGAACTTACAAAAGCGCGTTTGCCTTGGTTGGTATTGGCTCTTTTTGGAGGATTTATTTCGGTTCATGTTTTAGGCCTATACGAATCTGTTATGGAACTAAACAAAACATTATTTTTCTTTACCCCATTAATTGCCGCCATGGCAGGTAATGTAGGAGTACAATCTTCTGCAATTATCGTTCAAGGTTTAGCAAATAACACCCTATCAGGAACTTTAATAAATCGCTTGTTGAAAGAAATTTCGTTGAGTTTGTTTAACGGTTTAATACTGGCAGTTCTGTTAATTATTGGCAGTTATTTTTTATTAGAAGTTGACTTAAAAGTAAGTTTAACAGTTGCTTTAGCCCTACTTTCGGTTATCATTATGGCTTCTTTGATAGGTACTTTTATACCTATTATTCTAGATAAATATGGTATAGACCCCGCACTTGCAACAGGGCCATTTATCACCACGAGCAATGATATATTAGGAATTATCATTTTCTTTTCCATAGCAAAATTTGTTTTGGTCTTTTAATAGCGATAGGCTTGGGCTTTATCTGCGAACCTTTTTCCTGCTGTCCATTTTATCTTTTCTTTAAAAAAAAAGAAAAGGATGCCATTACCATCAGGGCTAAAAGATAAATACGGCCGGGTTTGTAAAGGGTTCAAATAAAATTTATATTTACATAAAAAAGTTGAAACCAAATCAAATAAAAATACTTCATATCGATTCCAATCATCCTTTGCTATGGCAACAATTGGAAGATGTAGGTTTTCAAAACGAAGAGGATTTTTCTTCATCAAAAGAAGAAATTGAATCAAAAATTCATCTCTATCACGGAATAGTCATTCGAAGCCGCTTTAAAATCGATAAAACATTTTTAGACAAAGCAACACATCTTCAATTTATTGCTCGTGTTGGAGCAGGTTTAGAAAGTATTAATTGCGATTATGCAGTTGAAAAAGGAGTCCATTTAATTGCCGCACCTGAAGGCAATAGTAATGCAGTTGGTGAACAAGCTTTGGGCATGTTATTGTCCCTTTTTAACAACCTTAACAAAGCCAGCGCAGAAGTCAAAAATGGGCAATGGAACAGAGAAGCCAATAGAGGGCACGAATTAGACGGAAAATCCGTTGGAATAATTGGCTATGGCAACATGGGAAAAGCCTTTGCCAAAAAATTAAAAGGTTTTGATGTAGAGGTTTTATGTTATGACATACAAGAACATGTAGGAGATGTTAATGCAAAACAAGTTAGTTTACAACAGCTACAACAAAAAGCAGACGTATTAAGCTTGCACATTCCTTGGACACCAGAAACAGACAAAATGGTGAATACTGATTTTATAAATGCCTTTCAAAACCCTTTTTGGCTGATCAATACCGCACGCGGAAAATGTGTTGTTACAGAAGATGTAGTTCACGCTTTAAAAACAAAAAAAGTATTAGGAGCAGGTTTAGATGTTTTGGAATACGAAAAATTATCTTTTGAAAACTTGTTTGACCAAGACAGTATAAACAACAGTTTTGAATATTTGCGTCAAGCAGAAAATGTAGTATTAACACCACACATTGCAGGTTGGACTTTTGAAAGTCATCAAAAATTAGCACAAACTATAGTAGACAAAATTAAAGCAATCTATTTAAAGGCTTAGTTGTTGTAAAAGCAAAACACCCATCAGAAAATGGCAGGGGTTTTACAACAAAAAAACAAGAAGGTTTTATACAAAAGATTTTTTTTAAGTAACGCACAAAATATATTGAGCTCTCACAAAAGTATTTTATACATAATTTAGAACAGTTGATTTAAATTTACTATTAATAAAATTATAAGAAGGTGTAACTAGTATGCCTAAAATGTAGACTTAAGAATATGTATCAGAATATTAGGCTCCAAAACTTACAAAATAGAATTTTGTTAACTCAAATATTCAGTTTTTAAATAATTTTACTATATTAGTATGCTAATAAAAACCTAAACTAAAAAAAAATGGATTCACAAAAAGTAGATATGTTTATGATGACTAATGCCAAATTCTTTGAAGGACATCAATTGCAATATGTAAGAGAAAAAGTATTAGCCATGGATGAAGATAAATGGGTTAGCCTTCAATTTATTCAATTTAAAGACCCTACAACAGCCTTGTTGATTTCTATTTTTGCAGGGGTTTATGGTATTGACCGTTTTTATATTGGCGATACCGGAATGGGTGTTGGAAAATTACTAACATGTGGAGGGTTTGGTGTTTGGGCAATTGTAGATTGGTTTCTAATTCAGGGTGCTACCAAAGATAAAAACATGGAACAATTTAACCAAGCATTCATGTAATAAATGAAAAAAAACAAGTTATATCTGTTTATACTAGTAGCTTGTTTTTCAGGATACTCTTGGTTAATTTTTTCAACAAAAATCAGTCAACAGAATAAATTTACGCCCTGTGTTTTTAAAAACATCACCCATCTTTCATGTCCATCTTGTGGTACAACAAGAGCAGTGATAGCAGTTTCAAAAGGTGATTTTTTATCGGCACTTGTTATTAATCCGTTTGGGCTTGTTGTTGCAGGAATTATGTTGGTTTGTCCGTTTTGGATTTCTTATGATTACATGTTAAAAAAAGACTCATTGCATCAGTTTTACCTAAAATCAGAAACCATACTTCAAAAGAAAAAAGTATATATTCCATTACTTATTTTAGTGCTTTTAAATTGGATTTGGAACATAAATAAAAATCTATGATTACAAACGGAACCTTTGGTTACGCTCCTCACAATTCAGAAATGGAACGCGCATCTAACAGTTATTTAATGTCGTTAGTTGCTGTTATAGTTGGCTTGCCCTTGCCTATTTTTAATTTGTTGGCCACTTTTTTCTTTTACTTGGGCAATAAAAACAGCACAGCCTTTGTAAAGTGGCATTGTATGCAAGCCTTATTGTCTCAATTAGGCTTATTTGTTTTTAATTCAGCTGGGTTTTGGTGGACTATATCTGTTATTTTTCAGGAAGAAAAAGCCACAAATTGTTATTTTGCTTATATGATAACGATAGTTCTTTTTAATTTAATTGAATTTATAGGAACGTTAATTTTAGCAACAAGAACAAGAAAAGGACAACATCCCGAATTATTTTTCTTTTCAGACATTACGAACTTAATTTGTAAAAAAAATGAAGATATTAAGTAGAGGAATTGCAATACTAATTGCTTTTTTTGGCATTTGGCTGTTGCTTGCCCAAGTAGATTTTGTAACTTTTTTTAAAATAAAAGAAATTAAATCGGGTACAGAAAGCAGTATTGGTAATTTAATATGGAAACAATTAAAACGAACCGAAGACATCATATATAACGATTCTATCGTTGCTGCTTTAGATTCTTTGTTATTGCCATTGTGTGAAGAAAATTTTATTGAAAGAGACAGTTTAAAAGTTCATATTATTGATAAGGATGAAATTAATGCTTTTGCTATGCCAGATAATCATTTGGTTGTGTACACAGGATTAATAGAAGCTTCTAAAAACGAACAAGCATTGTTGGGAGTTTTAGGTCATGAAATTGCTCATTTAGAAGGCAATCATGTCATGAAAAAGTTGTCTAAAGAAATTGGTTTTTCGGTTTTATTATCAATCACAGGAGCAAATGCTAGTGTTATCAAAGAAGTAATTAGTTCGTTAAGTTCGTCTGCTTATGATAGAAGTTTAGAGCAAGAAGCAGATTTAAAAAGTGTTGAATACATGATGAATGCGAGTATTGATCCAAGACCTTTTGCCGATTTTATGTATGAATTATCTATTGACAACGAATTGCACAAATATACGTATTGGATTTCAACACATCCAGAATCTGAAGCTAGAGCCAAATACATTTTAAACAAGATTAAAGGTAAAAAAATAAAGTCAACTCAAATCCTATCAGATAAAAGTTGGGCAAGGTTTAAAAAGCAGATAGAAGATAATTAAACAAGCATAGCTTTTAAAACGATTAGATAATTTATCCCTTTGGGATTTATATTTTTAAATATCGTACTGTTTTATTAGCTATAATTTAATACACAGATAAAATTATATTTCTCAGCACAAATTAAAATTAGATACTTTTACCAACAATTAATTTTGAACTTTATTCTTTGCGTTCCAATTCTGCTTGAAATTCTTCCATTACCGGCTTAACGGTGCTTTCAGGTAAATCTGCGATTCTAATATACATCAAACCGTCTACGGCATTGTTAAACAAAGGGTCTACATTAAAAGCTACCACACGGGCGTTTTGTTTGATGTACTTTTTAATTAAAACAGGTAAACGAAGATTTCCAGGTTCAATTTCATCTATAATTTTGTCAAATTTGATTAAATCGGCTTCTGTTTCATTGAATACAAAATCTTTATCGGCATCTTTTAGCTTAACTTTATATTCTTTTTTAGGATGAATATATTGTGCAATATAAGGATCATAATAATGCGACTTCATAAATTCAATCATCAAAGATTTTGAAAAATCAGAAAATTGGTTGCTTATACTGACACCGCCAATTAAATATTTATGTTCAGGATTACGAAGTGTGGTGTGTACTATTCCTTTCCAAAGCAAGAACAGCGGCATCGGTTTTTGTTGGTATTCTTTGATCACAAAAGCCCTGCCCATTTCAATTGACTTGCTCATCATGTCATGTAATTCAGGTTCAAAGCGAAACAATTCTTGCAAATAAAAACCATCAATACCATATTTAGGATAAATATGCGCCCCTAAACCCATTCTATATGCTCCTGCAATTAGCTTTGTATCACTGTCCCACAAAAACATATGGTGATAGTATTTATCAAATTTATCTAAATCAATAGATTCATTGGTACCTTCTCCTATTTCTCTAAATGTTATTTCGCGCAAACGACCAAGTTCGTGTAGAATGTTCGGAATTTTATCTGCAGTTATAAAATAAACTTCATAATTTTTACTTTGAAGCAAACGGGCCCCATTTTCCAAACAATAAGCAACTTCCTCAACGATTTGTTCATGATTCGCTGGTAAAACAATTTTTTTTGGTGGTTTTGGACCGCTAAGATTTAAGTTGGGCGCTTTTAAAAAAGGAGCATCTTTTTCAAAGGCATTAGAAAGCATATATGTTTTTTTTCTCAAAAACTCACCATACGATACAATAGATTCAAATTCATTTTGTTCGTTAATTGAAATTGCTTTTCCTATTCGAACTTTAATTACTCTGTTTTTTTGTGTTAAAACTTCACTGGGCAACTTAGCAGTTCTAAATGTGTCATTTAGTTTGGATAAAAAATAAAAAATTCTGCTGTTTTTAGCATGAAAATAGATAGGTATTACAGGAACATTTGCTTTTTTGATAAGTTTTATAGCGCCTTCTTCCCAAGGCTTATCTACAACTAATTTGCCATCTCTGTATGTTGAAACTTCTCCAGCTGGAAAAATTCCAAGTGGTTTTCCGTCTTTTAAATGGCGAAGCGCATCTTTTATGCCGTTTACACTAGATTTAGCATCTTTGTGATTTTCAAAAGGATTAACAGGCATAATATAAGACTTAATAGGCTCAATTCTATGTAATAAAAAATTGGCTATTATCTTAAAATTAGGTTCTTTTTCTAACATTATTTTTAACAGCAACATGCCGTCAACTCCCCCTAACGGGTGATTAGAAATAGTGATATAAGCTCCATCTTTTGGCAATCGTTTATAATCTTCTTCAGGAATTTCAAATTTAATTTTTAAATCAGAACTTAAAGCATCTAAAAAAGCAATATCTTTTAAATGTTTATTTCTATTATAAATTTTATTGAGTGTACTTATTTTGGTAAGCTTCATCAGAATCCAACCTGAAAAAGTTCCAAATAAGCCATATTTATCCAGTTTAATAGCTTTAGCCACTTCTTTAGCCGTAACAAGTCCCATTTATCAATGTGTTTTTAAGCAAGCAACAAATATATGCAAAACTAATGAATTCAAAAATTATATTTAACATATGCTAACAAATAACACTGCTTATAACGATGTTAATAAATATATAAATGAGTTTCGTATAAAGCTAGCTTTTTAGTACTTTTGAAATTAATTAAATAAATCATGAAAATAATTTCATATAACGTAAACGGCATAAGAGCAGCTATTACAAAAGGGCTTTTAGATTGGTTAAAACAAGCAGCTCCGGATGTTATTTGTTTACAAGAAATTAAAGCCAATTCAGATCAAATACCAACAGAAGAAATTACAAACGCAGGCTATCCTTTTCAGTATTATTTTTCAGCTCAAAAAAAAGGATATAGTGGTGTTGCAGTATTAAGTAAAACTAAGCCAAACCATATAGAATACGGCACTGGAATAGAGCATATGGATTTTGAAGGGCGTGTAATACGGGTAGATTTTGATACAATTTCAATTATGAGTTTGTATTTACCCTCCGGATCTAACTTAGAACGCTTGGAACATAAGTTTATGTTTATGGACGATTTTAAAAACTATATTGACAATTTAAAAATAACTATTCCTAATTTAGTTATTTGTGGCGATTATAACATTTGCCACCAAGCCATAGATATTCATAACCCACTACAAAATAAAAACACATCAGGTTTCTTGCCACGTGAACGTACTTGGATTGACCAATTAATTAAATCGGGTTTTATAGATACGTTTAGGCACTATAATAAAGAACCACACCAATACAGTTGGTGGAGTTATAGAGCTGGCGCCAGAGGCAACAATAAAGGATGGAGATTAGATTATTGTTTGGCTAATGAAACTTTAGAAAAAAGATTTTCTCGCGCTTATATTTTAACAGAAGCAAAACATTCTGATCATTGTCCAGTAGTATTAGAATTAGATTAAATAATAAATTAAAACAAGCTCCCAATATTTTGGGGTCTCATAAAAAATAAAAAAATGATAAAAAAACTTGCATTAGCCACTTTGGTAGTTACGTTAACGTCTTCTTGTGTTTCAAAAAAAATTTATTCTGATTTAGAAAATAAATTTGCAGATGTAAAAAAAGAACGCAATAATTTGTCTGACGAAAACAGAGCATTAACTACAGATAAAAACAATCTAGACTTACAAGTAAAAGGCTTACAATCAAAGTTAGATTCAACAAAATCAGAACGCGATAAATTAGCCAATGATTACGCGGCTTCTAAAAAAAATTATGACAATTTAAAAGCGTCTTATGATGCCTTAGAAAAAGACAGCAATAAGGCTTTAGCAGAAAATATTCAAAAAAACAGAGCTTTAATTGCAGAATTAGAAGCTAAGCAAAAATCACTAAATGCAGAACAAGAGAGACTTAATCAATTAAAAGCTGAGTTAGAATTTAGCTCAAAACGTTTAAATGAGTTAGAAGAAATGATCGCAGCTAAAGATGCGGGTATGAAGGCGTTAAAAGACAACCTATCAAAGGCATTAAATGCATTTGAAGGGAAAGGATTAACGGTTGAGCAAAGAAATGGAAAAGTATATGTTTCTATGGAAAACAAATTATTGTTTGAATCAGGCAGTTGGACAGTTGGTGTCGAGGGTAAAAAAGCAGTAGCAGCATTAGGAAAAGTTTTAGCAGAAAACCCAGAAATTTCAGTACTTATTGAGGGGCATACAGATGATGATAAAATATCAGGAAATATAGATGGTGTTCAAAGCAATTGGGACTTGTCTACCAAAAGAGCTACTGCGATAGTAAATATATTAGAAGTAAATAAAACTATTGACAAAAAGAATTTAACTGCTGCGGGTCGTGGAGAATTTGCTCCAATAGCTTCAAATGAAAATCCAGATGGAAAAGCAAAAAACAGAAGGATTGAAATTATTTTAACCCCAAAATTAGATGAGATTGGCAAGTTGTTAAATGAGCTTTAAATGAGTAACAAACACAATTTTTATAAATTTTTAGGCCATTAAATTTAGCCACATCATGCTTTTTTATTAAAACTCTTAAAATGAAATACACAACCCTAGCAAATACCAATTTAAAAGTCAGTAAAATTTGTCTTGGTACCATGACTTTTGGCAATCAAAACACCGAAAATGATGCTCACTCACAATTAGATTATGCTACAGGAAGAGGTGTAAATTTTATTGATACAGCTGAAATGTACCCTATAGGCGGTAATGCAGAAACTTTTGGAAATACTGAAAAACACATTGGGTCGTGGTTAAAAAAAACTAGAAAACGAGACAACCTTGTTATCGCTACTAAAATAGCTGGGCCTAATAGAGGAATGACATATATTAGAAATCCGCTTAATTTTTCAAAAAAAAGCATCACAACAGCTGTTGAATTGAGTTTGAAAAACCTTCAAACTGATTACATCGATTTATACCAAATGCATTGGCCAGAACGTGTAATGAATATGTTTGGACAGCGAGGTGTTCAACACATTGATCCATTTTGGACAGATAATATTTTAGATGTTTTAAACACTTTTGACGGATTAATCAAAGCCGGAAAAATTAAACATATAGGAGTTTCAAACGAAAACCCTTATGGCGTAATGCGTTTTTTAATGGAAAGTGAAAAGCATAATTTGCCTAAAATTGTGAGCATTCAAAACCCATATTCATTATTAAACAGATTGTATGAAGTGGGGCTTTCAGAAATTGCCCTTAGAGAAAATATTGCATTATTAGCATATTCACCATTAGGTTTTGGATTTTTATCAGGTAAATATTTAGATGGTTTTCCTGAAAAATCTCGAATGAAAGCTTTTCCTCAATTTATAAGATATACCAATGAAAATTGTTTTAAAGCAACCAAATTATATAAAACCTTGGCAGAAGAAAATGGGATGACTTCAAGCGAAATGGCCTTGGCTTTTGTAAATCAACAACAACTCGTAGCCGCTACTTTAGTTGGTGCAACAACTTTAGATCAATTAAAATCAAATATTGATGCTTTTGACGTGGTGCTGTCTGAAGATGTTTTAAAAGAGATTGAAAAAATTCATGAGCTGGTTCCTAACCCAGCACCCTAATTTCAACTAATCAGAGTGGTTTTTGCTTGCCAAAACTGTGTAGAGTGTGTTGCACGCGTTATTTTTTGAATAAAGAGTTATTTTACTTCAGATAGATTAGTTACTATATCAAAACGTACCTTGGTTATAGTTATAAATTAAGCCGTTAATAGTAAATATAGAGTTCATTCGATTAAATTGGCTTTCCAAAAAACGGAATGCGCATGTTTTTTATTCGACAAATAATTTGGAGCTATATCTTTGTCCATTAACAGCATTAATATTTATTAAATAAATTCCATTCATAAAATTAGAAACATCGACTGTGTTTGTTTCTGTTTGGTTTAATTCTGCGGTTAAAAGTAGTTTTCCTGACGCATCAAAAATTTGTACACTTGAAGTAAAAATTCCATTATTATTAGTAATAGTAAACGTGTTTTTTGTAGGATTTGGATACATTACAAAACCACCATTTTCAAAACTAGTTGCCGAAGCCGTAGCAGTATCTATTATTTTAAAAATAGTATTTGAATTTGTAATATAAAGCTCTCCATTTACATCTTCACCAAACGATGTAAAATTATTGTTGCCACTAAAATTTGGCGTATAAGTAATTGCATTTGAAGATTCGTCTACATATCCAATTCTATTAACACAATAATCAGCAAAGAAATATTTGTTTAAAAAATTAGGGTATAATGCCCCAGTATAAATATAACCTCCGGTAATGGAACAATTACCACCCGTATGAGTGTATTGTGCCAATGGCATTGTTAATGTGCTTACAGAAGCACATCCAGTAGTATTATAAGCTACAGTTCCTTCATAACATCTCCATCCAAAGTTTAAACCAGCACTTAATGGATTTGAAACTTTATTTATTTCTTCTACATTGTTTTGCCCTACATCTGCAATCCATAAATCACCATTTGATCTGTTAAAGGAAAACTTCCAAGGATTTCTTAAACCTATAGCCCAAATTTCGTCGTTTCCTGTTGTTCCAATATATGGATTTGAAGTTGGGGATGTATAAAACGGTGAAACAGCTGTGTCTACATCAATTCGAAGTAATTTGCCTAAGTTTTCATTGATGTTTTGAGCTCTATTTTCTGGATCGCCTCCACTTCCGCCATCACCCATTCCAATATATAAATAGCCATCGGGGCCAAACTTAATACTTCCTCCATTATGATTGGAATATGGCTGGGCTATAGTCATCAATATACTACCTGTTGTATTGGCTAAATTTGGATTTGAAGAATTTACAGAATACCGTTCAATTACAGTATTCCCTGATGTGTTGGTATAATTTACAAAAAAATAACCGTTGGTTGTATAATTCGGATGAAAGGCTAAACCTAATAAGCCACGTTCACCGCCTGACGAAATAAGACTAGAAACATTTAAAAAAGGAGCTAAGTTTATTGTCCCGTCTGAATTTAATATTTTTATCAAGCCTCCTTTTTGAACTACAAATAAACGGCTATCTGCTGCATGTGTTATTTCAACAGCTCCAGAAAACCCTGTTGCAAAAGATTGGATAGTTATAGTTTGAGAAGCCATAATGAAACTTGTAAAGGCTAAAATTAAAATGTATATTTTTTTCATAATTTAGTTTTTAAACGTAAATTTAAAGTTTAAATAATTAAAAAAGACAGCAATGAGTTTAAACTTGCTTCTTTTGTATTTGCTCTAATATATGATATATCATATAATTCTACCCAAACAAAACTCCAACCACATCTTCAATTTTGGCAACTAAAACCACTTTTATTTTAGTGTTTTTTAGAGAAATTTTATTGTGTTTAGAAACTAAGATAGTTGTAAAACCTAATTTTTCAGCTTCCTGAATACGTTGGTCAATTCTGTTTACAGGTCTAATTTCGCCAGACAAACCTACTTCACCCGCAAAACAAAATCCATCTTGAATTGCAATGTCTTCATTGGAAGATAAAATAGCTGCAACAACAGCCAAATCTATTGCTGTATCATCTACGTTTATGCCACCTGTAATGTTTAAAAACACATCTTTAGTTCCTAATCTAAAGCCAGCACGTTTTTCTAAAACCGCCAAAATCATATTTAATCGTTTGGCATTATAGCCCGTAGTACTTCGTTGAGGAGTTCCATAAACTGCTGAACTCACTAAAGATTGAATTTCTATCATCAATGGCCGCATTCCTTCCAAAGTACAAGCAATAGCGGTTCCAGAAAGAGCTTCGTCTTTATGCGAAATTAATATTTCAGATGGGTTATCGACTTCTCTTAAACCAGTACCCAGCATTTCATAAATTCCCAATTCTGCAGTAGAACCAAATCTATTTTTTAACGAGCGTAGAATGCGATATACATGATTTCGATCTCCCTCAAACTGAAGAACAGTATCTACCATGTGTTCTAATATTTTAGGGCCTGCAATAGTTCCATCTTTTGTTATATGTCCTATTAAAATTACGGGAACATTAGATTCTTTGGCATATTTAATTAATTCGGCAGTGCATTCTCTAATTTGTGAAATGCTCCCTGCTGATGAATCTATATAGTCGGTATGCAGGGTTTGGATGGAGTCTATAATTACAATTTCGGGTTCAATATCCTGAATTTGTTTAAAAATGTTTTGGGTTTTAGTTTCTGTTAAAATATAACAATTATCGCTGTTTGGGGTTATGCGTTCAGCACGCATTTTTATTTGTTTTTGACTTTCTTCTCCAGAAACATAGAGTGTTTTATAGGGTAGCTTTAATGAAATTTGAAGTAAAAGTGTACTTTTCCCAATGCCCGGTTCGCCGCCCAACAAAATTAAAGAGCCCGGTACAATGCCACCACCAAGAACCCTGTTTAATTCGTTGTCGTTAGTGTTTAGTCTAATTTCTTGTGAGCTGTCTATTTCTTTTATCAATAAAGGCCTTGATGCCTTAGAAGTTGAACCTGAATCACTTTTCCAAGTTTTCTTTTCTTCTTTTTGAATTATTTCTTCAACAATTGTATTCCATTCTTTACAATTATGGCATTGCCCTTGCCATTTAGAAAAAGGGGTGCCACAATTTTGGCAAAAAAAACTAGTTTTTATTTTACTCATGTAGTTTTTTTAAGCGTTCTAATTTTTCCAATATAAATTCTTTAGTAAAGTTTCCTATGTTTTTTGCAGAATAGCCTTTTCCAATAGCTTTTATGGCTTTATCAAAATCGCCCATTTTTTCATAATAAGACGATTCGATTACATATACCAAAGTTGTTTTGGGATATTCTTTTTTTGCAACTTTTTCAAGTTCTTTAAGCTCTTCTAAAGTTCCATTTTTTAAAACAATATTATAAATGGTTAAAAAATCGATAAGTCTAATGTTTTTTTCAACTCCATATAAAGTATTAATTTTTTCATATTTATTTTTTAAATATGTAACATAACCACTAGTTTGATCTTTAAGCTCAGTGTCATATTCATCTTTGTTTATAGGTTGGTAGTCTTTATAAACATGATAGATCGCTTGTGGAATGGCTAAAGGAACTATGGAATAATGCGAAAACCCATCCAGTTGAAGATATTTATAGGAAAGATTTGTATTTGTTGAAGTTTTAAGTCTTTTATCTAGTTGGCTTACTTTTTCATATATACTTGCTTCATCCGTTTGAGATGTTGTTTGAAAATAGCTAACAGGTTTTTGTATAACATTTAATCGCTCGCTTATTCTGTTTTCCATCTCAAAAGCAAATTCGGGGCATAAAGAAATATAGCCGTCAAATACAGGAGAGTCTTTGTATAAAAAAAAGTTAATAAATCCTGCAGTTAAATCATGACCAGCTATAACTTTATAGTCTACAGTTCTATAGTTTTTATTGATAAATGGAATCAATTCAGAAGTAATAAATTCGTAAAAAGAAGCGCTGTTTTTATCTGGAAACCCATCCGAGTCTCCTTTAAAAAACGTGTTTCTTTCATTATTTGTTGTATTAATACCAACGAGTATGGTTTCTGGTAAATCATCAAAATAATAGCCATACTGCAAGGTTCCATTAAAGGGGTTTAATAAATATGTGCCATCTAATAGGTAAAAAACAGGATATTGCTTTTTTAATTCAATCTCATATGATGGTGGAGTTGTGACCGATATTTTTATTGTTTTATCTAGAATTGACGATTCAACAGTTTCCGTTTTATTTTGAGAAAATGTAAAGGCAGTAATAAATAATACAAAAATTAAATTAAAATTATTTTTCATGAAAGATTGCTTTTTTTTAATTTTAAGCAATGTAATAAAATTATTTGCGTTTATTAAATATATATATAAATAAATAAGACAAAAGACCTATTGTTATGGTTAGTAATGTTTGTGATGTCCATATGATCCAGCCAAGAGCCGCACCAGCATCTTTATGTATTCCATAGAGCAATAAAACGGTTTGTATCGATATGGGATAAGCGCCAATACCACCATTTGTAAAGCCTATTGCTACGCTTCCAAATATAAACCCCATGATAACAGTGCTAAATGAAATATTAGACGTTTCAGGTATTGCAAAAATGCAAACATAAAACATCAATAAATAAGAAAACCAGATTAAAAAAGAAAAAAACAAGAACTTCCAACGGTCTTTCATGACCAAAACGCTTGTCATTCCTTCAATTAAACCGTTAAATTTTTCTTTTATTGTGTTTACAATTTTCCAATTGGAACGAAACCAAATGAATAAAAACCCAATACCACAAATGAGGGCAACTGCGCCTATAGTTACCAATGTTGATACAGAAATGTTAGTAAAGATAAAATCACTGATGGTGTTAAATTGCAACACAAAAGCCACAAAAACAAACAACAAAAATAAAATTAAATCAACGACTCTTTCTGCTACAATGGAGCCAAAACCTTTGTCAAAGGGAACATTTTCATATTTTTTTAAAAGGACAGCTCTAGCAACTTCTCCTGAGCGGGGAATGGTTAAATTTAATAAATATGCCACTCCAATTGTAAAAAAATTATTATAAAATTTTGTAGAATATCCTAGATGATTCAAACTATATCTCCATCGGTAAGCTCTTACCCAATAACCAAAAAGGGCAATACCTAAAGATAAAAAGACAAAATTGTAATTTGCGTTTTTAAAATAGCGAACAATATTTTCTAATTGTTCAGCACTAAGGCTTGAATATTGATAATAAATTAAAGCTACCCCTATTAAAAGAGGGATTACTAATCCAGCGATTTTTTTTAAATAATAGCTCAATATAAGTGGATAATTTAGGTTAATAAATTGGTCTCTTCATTAGGAAAAACTAATGATGGTTTAAACGTTTTAGCTTCTTGATTATCTAAAATGCCATAAGCAATAATAATAATAATGTCTCCTTTTTGAACTCTTCTTGCGGCAGGGCCATTAAGTGTAATTTCTCCTGAATTTCGATTCCCTTTTATACAATAAGTCTCAAAGCGTTCGCCGTTATTAATATTGACAATCTGAACTTTTTCGCCTTCAATTAAATCGGCAGCATCCATTAAATTTTCGTCAATTGTTATACTTCCAATATAATTTAAATCGGCTCCAGTTACTTTAACTCTATGAATTTTAGATTTTACTACGTGAATTTGCATGGTACAAAATTAATTATTAAGTGAAATATTATCTATTAACCTTATGTTTTCAATATAAACAGCTATAAATGCTCGATATTTTTTATTTTTTGCTTTTCTAACACATGTTTTTAATGTGTTTTCATCGGCAATTTCAAAATATTCTAATTTTAAATCTTTGTTTTTATTTAATGAATTGATTACCCATAAGCTTACTTCTTGAGCACTTTTTGTGCCAAATTTTTCTTTAGCAATTTGTAATGTTTTATAAATTACAGCAGCACTTTCTTTACTTTCGATGGAAAGCCTTTCATTTCGAGAACTCATAGCTAAACCACTCTTTTCTCTATAAATTGGACATCCAACAACAGTAACATCAATTTTATTTTTTAAGACTAATTTTTTTACTATTTGAAGTTGCTGAAAATCTTTTTCCCCAAAATATGCATTTGTGGGCTTTACTATTTCAAACAATTTTTTAACAATTGTTCCAACACCATCAAAATGACCAGGGCGATGCTTGCCCTCCATTTCAAATTCAATACCGTCAAATTCAATGGAGGCAGCACACGTTTTTCCTTCATAAATATCATCAACTGATGGTGCAAATATGATACAATTAGAACAAATGTTCTTTATTTTTTCAATATCTTTTTCTAATGTTCGAGGATATTTTTCTAAATCCTCTAAATTATTAAATTGTGTTGGATTTACAAAGATGCTGACAACTGTTAATTTGTTATTTTTTGAAGAATTTTTGATTAATGCCAGGTGTCCATCGTGTAAAGCGCCCATTGTTGGAACAAATCCAACAGGCTTATTTAGGTCTAAAAAAGACTTTAAATAATTGATTAATAGAGATTTCGTTTTAAAAACAAGCATTAATATAAATACTAAATTGAGTGCAAACTTACTATTTTAGTAGTTAAATACATAAAATTTTGTAATTTTGCGTGTTTTACAATTTGAAAATAAGCAATTTTATGGAGGATAAAAGGATTTTGTATGTGTCATCTGAGGTAGTTCCGTACCTAGCAGAAAATGAGGTGTCAATACAATCTTATGAATTACCAAAAATCATTAATAATAAAGGAGGGCAAATTAGAATTTTTATGCCCAGATATGGTAATATCAACGAAAGAAGACACCAATTGCACGAAGTTATTAGGTTGTCAGGTATGAATTTAGTGGTCAACGATGTTGATATGCCCTTAATAATTAAAGTTGCATCAATTCCTAAAGAAAGAATTCAAGTTTATTTTATCGACAATGACGAATATTTTAAACGAAAAGCTACTTTTTCGGATGAAGAAGGTGTTATGTATCCTGATAATGATGAAAGAGCTATATTTTTTGCAAAAGGCGTTGTAGAAACAGTAAAAAAATTAAATTGGGTGCCAGACATTATTCACGTCCACGGTTGGATGGCATCTTTATTGCCTATTTATCTTAAACATTATTACAAAAATGAAGGCATATTTAATGAAACAAAAATTGTCACATCGGTTTATAATCAATCTTTTGATGGAGAATTAGACAGCCAATTGATAAATAAAATGATTTTTGATGAAATTCCTGAAGCTCATATTTCAGAATTGAAAAATCCAAATTATGAAAACTTAATGATGTCATCTATAAATCATTCAGATTCAATTTTAATTGCTTCGGATTCGCTTTCACCAAGTTTAACAAAATTTATAGAAAAATCACAAAAACCTTTTTTACCTTTCACCCCCAAAGAAAACTTCAATGAGGTTTACACAGATTTTTTAAAAAATAAGGTTTTAAAATAAAATTTATGAATACACATACAAAAGCACTTGTGCTGTTTTTTGCTTTTACTTTTATTTCGTGTGATAAAGAATACAACACCTTAGGTTCAGATATTATTGCAGCAGAACATTTTGATTTTGAAACCTATCTGGCAGAACACTTAAATTCGTATATTAAATCTACTGACCCTGTTCAAACAAATAATTTACCGATTAATGATTTAGGTATTTATCGAAATCCTGTTTTTGGCACAACAAAGGCGCACTTTGTTTCTCAAATTGAAATGCTAAGTTCAGACCCAGATGTTGGATTTAATTCGTATATAGACCCTGTTAAAGATTCTATTTATGTATATATTCCTTTTTATAGCACATTAAAAAGCACTAACGATGCTGGAGAAAGAAAATACGAACTTGATTCAATATATGGTGACACGTTGGCTAAATTTAACTTAAAAGTATATGAAAACGGTTATAATATTAGAGATTTTGACCCTACCGACAACAATCAATCAGCTCAAAAATATTATTCAGATTTCAAGCAAACTATTGACAACAATAGAGGTGCAATACTTCTTAATGATAGTGATGATGTAAGTCAAAATCTAGAATTTTCTTTTAACAAAAATGAAATAATTATATATAAAACAAATGGCAATGGTGCATACTTAGACAGTAATGATGAGGTAACGACTGATCCTGACGCCTATGTAATTAAAGAAAGAAAATTACCTGGTATTTGGTTAAAATTAGGCAATCAACCAGCTTCGAAAGATTTTTTTCAAACGAAGTTTTTAGACGCAGTAGCTCAAGGAAAATTATACAACAATAATGTATTTAAACAGCATTTTAAAGGTTTGTATTTTGAAGTTGAAGAACTAGCTTCTATTGAAGGGTCTATGGCTAAATTAGATTTTTCAAATGCTGAGATCGCACTTCAATTTCATTATTATGCGGAAGATGAGATTACAGATGAAACATTGTCTTTAAAAAGTTCTCTACGATTTCAAATGGGCTATAATACCACAGGTACAAAAAATAGCAATTCAATTAATTTATTAGAATTTTCAGACATAAGCCCAGCATATGCTACTGCATTAGCAAATACTAATAATGACGAGAAACTATTTCTTAAAGGAGGCGTAAACGGAACTGTTGCCTACATAGATGTATTTGACGACAATGAATTAGCCATATTAAGAGCTAATAATTGGTTAATTAATGAAGCAAATTTAGTTTTTTACATAGATCAAACAGCAATGGCTAATGCAGAGTACGAGCCTCAAAGAATTTATTTGTATGATGCAACAAACAATACACCGTTATTAGATTTTTACTCAGACCCAACATCTGGAAGTTCTCCAAAAATTAACAAATACATTCATGGTGGAATCTTAGAAAAAGACTCTAACGAAAAAGGATTAAAATATAAAATTAGAATTACAGATTATATAAATAATGTTCTAAATGGAACAAATCCAAACAACAATGGTAATTCTAGACTAGGTTTAGTCGTATCGGAAAGTATAAACCTTATTGGAAATGCTAGATTAAAGAACCCTATTATTTTTGGTGCGGATGATGAAACAAAATACATACCGGTTTCATCAATTATGCATCCAATAGGAACCGTTTTACACGGAACTCAAAGTACAGCTACATATACAGATGATCAAGGAAATGTAATCCCTATGAGATTAAAACTTGAAATATATTATACAAAACCAAACTAAATAAATTTTTTATGTGTGGAATAGTAGGTTATATCGGACATAGAGATGCTTATCCTGTAATTATTAAAGGATTAAAACGCTTGGAATACAGAGGTTATGACAGTGCAGGTTTAGTTTTGTTTAACGGAACTGATCTAAAAATGTCAAAAACTAAAGGAAAAGTTTCTGATTTAGAATTAAAATCAGAACAAGAAAAAACCACAAAAGGAACCGTAGGCATGGGCCATACACGTTGGGCAACTCACGGAGTACCTAATGACATTAACTCACATCCACATTTTTCAAATTCAGGTAAGCTTGTTATAATTCATAACGGAATCATTGAAAATTATGAGCCGTTAAAAAAAGAATTAATAAAAAGAGGTTATACTTTTAAATCAGATACAGATACTGAAGTTTTAATCAATTTAATTGAAGAAGTTAAGAAAAAAGAAAATTGTAAATTAGGAAAAGCTGTTCAAATAGCTTTAAATCAGGTAGTAGGTGCTTATGCAATTGCAGTTATTGATCAAGATAAACCTGATGAAATTGTTGTTGCCCGTTTAGGAAGTCCTTTAGCCATTGGAATTGGAGAAAACGAATATTTTATAGCTTCTGATGCTACCCCATTTATAGAATATACTTCAAATGCTATATATTTAGAAGATGAAGAAATGGCAATTATTCGTATTCATAAATCTATGATCATACGTAAAATAAAAGACGATTCTTTTGTAGACCCCTATATTCAAGAGCTTCAAATGAATTTGGAGCAAATTGAAAAAGGCGGTTACGAGCATTTCATGTTAAAAGAAATATATGAACAACCAAGTGTTATAAAAGACACCTATAGAGGAAGGCTATTAGCAAACCAAGGCATCATCAAGATGTCAGGTGTTGAAGATAACCTTGAAAAATTTACAAATGCCAAAAGAATACTAATCATTGCTTGTGGAACTTCATGGCATGCAGGTTTAGTTGCAGAATATATCATTGAAGAATTTACCAGAATACCAGTTGAGGTAGAATACGCCTCAGAATTTAGATATAGAAATCCTATTATACACAAAGACGATATTGTAATTGCTATCTCACAATCAGGAGAAACAGCAGATACTTTAGCCGCTATAAAGTTAGCAAAAGAAAACGGAGCCTTTGTTTTTGGAGTTTGTAATGTGGTTGGGTCATCAATTTCAAGAGAAACACATGCAGGCGCCTATACACACGCAGGTCCTGAAATAGGCGTAGCATCAACAAAAGCATTTACAACACAAATTACCGTTCTTACCATGTTGGCATTGCGCTTAGCAAAAGCAAAAGGAACCATGTCTCTTTCTGTATATCAAAGATACTTATTCGAATTAGAATTAATTCCAAAAAAAGTAGAAGAAACATTACAAATCACAAATAAAGTTGCAAAAGAAATTGCAGCAATATATAAAGACTCATCTAATTGTTTGTATTTAGGAAGAGGTTATAACTTTCCTGTTGCGCTAGAAGGAGCCTTAAAACTTAAAGAAATATCGTACATACATGCCGAAGGATATCCTGCAGCGGAAATGAAGCATGGGCCTATTGCCTTAATTGATGAATCGATGCCTATTGTTGTAATAGCTCCCAATAAAGGACATTACGATAAGTTGGTGAGTAATATTCAAGAAATTAAATCAAGAAGCGGAAAAATTATTGCAGTGGTAACAAAAGGAGATACACAAGTTAGAGATTTGGCTGACCATATCATTGAAATTCCAGAAACCACAGAAGCATTAACACCATTATTAACTACAATACCTTTGCAGTTATTATCGTATCACATTGCCGTAATGCGAGGTTGTAATGTTGACCAGCCTAGAAATTTGGCCAAGTCTGTCACAGTGGAATAGTATAAAAAAAGTGAAATGTAAAAATTTCACTTTTTTTATGTAAAAAAGACAAAAAATAAATTGCAAAATTGTTTTGAAAAAAACTATCTTTGCATTCGAAAATTAGATTTTTTTCAATATTAAATAGCTATTAAATAAATACATAAGTAATGTCTAAAGTTACAGGAAAAGTTTCAAAAATTATCGGGCCAGTTGTTGACGTTGTTTTCAACCAAGAAGGTGCCGAACTTCCAAAAATTTACGATTCATTAGAAATCACCAAAAAAGATGGTACATTATTAGTCCTTGAAGTACAATCTCATATCGGAGAAAACACAGTGCGTACGATCTCAATGGATTCAACAGATGGTCTAGCAAGAGGAGTTGATGTAGTTGCTACGGGAGCTCCAATTCAAATGCCAATTGGTGGAGAAGTTTTTGGGCGTTTATTTAACGTTATTGGTGATGCCATTGATGGATTAGGAGATTTGCCAAAAGCAGGAGCTAGCGGTTTACCTATTCACAGAAACGCACCTAAATTTGAAGATTTATCTACTGCAACAGAAGTGTTATTTACAGGAATTAAAGTAATTGACCTTATTGAGCCATATGCTAAAGGAGGAAAAATTGGATTATTCGGTGGTGCAGGTGTTGGTAAAACAGTACTTATTCAAGAATTAATTAATAACATTGCAAAAGGACACGGTGGACTTTCAGTATTCGCAGGAGTAGGAGAAAGAACACGTGAAGGTAATGACCTTTTACGCGAAATGCTAGAATCAGGAATTATAAAATACGGAGACGATTTCATGCACTCTATGGAAAATGGAGGATGGGATTTATCTAAAGTTGATAAAAACTTAATGAAGGAATCGAAAGCTACTTTCGTATTCGGACAAATGAATGAACCACCAGGAGCTCGTGCCCGTGTAGCATTATCAGGATTAACTATTGCTGAATACTTTCGTGATGGAGCAGGAGACGGACAAGGAAAAGATGTACTTTTCTTTGTAGATAACATCTTCCGTTTTACACAAGCAGGTTCAGAGGTTTCGGCTCTTTTAGGTCGAATGCCATCTGCAGTAGGATATCAGCCTACATTAGCAACAGAAATGGGTGTGATGCAAGAACGTATTACATCTACAAAAACAGGATCAATTACATCTGTTCAAGCGGTTTACGTGCCTGCAGATGATTTAACAGACCCTGCACCAGCAACAACATTTGCCCATTTAGATGCTACAACAGTATTGTCTCGAAAAATTGCCGAATTAGGTATTTATCCTGCGGTTGATCCGTTAGACTCTACTTCTCGAATTTTAACGCCACTTATTTTAGGTAACGAACATTATTCTTGTGCTCAACGTGTAAAAGAAATATTACAACGCTACAAAGAATTACAAGATATTATTGCCATTCTTGGTATGGAAGAATTATCTGAAGAAGATAAATTAGTTGTAGGTAGAGCAAGACGTGTACAACGTTTTTTATCTCAACCATTCCACGTAGCAGAACAATTTACGGGTTTAAAAGGTGTTTTAGTTGACATTAAAGATACTATTAAAGGGTTTAATATGATTATGGATGGTGAGTTAGATCACTTACCAGAAGCAGCATTTAACCTTAAGGGTACCATTGAAGATGCAATAGAATCTGGAGAAAAAATGTTAGCAGAAGCTTAAATCAGTATTCAGTTTGCAGTTAGCAATATTCAGTTAGTGCTAATTAATAACTACAAATAACTAAAAAAAATGATTTTAGAAATAGTATCACCCGAAGCCACTTTATTTAAAGGAGAAGTTACTATGGTATCTTTGCCAGGGGTAAATGGTGAGTTTCAAATGTTAAACAATCACGCACCAATTGTTTCTTTATTAATAAAAGGAAACGTAAAAATAACGGCTCAAAATATTCAAATTGAAAAAGAATTTGTTTCTAAATTCAATAAAGTAAATGAGCAAACATTTTGGTTACCCATAAATTCGGGCGCTATCGAAATGAATGAAAACAAAGTTATTGTTTTAGCAGATTAAAATAACAGCATTTTTAAATATAAAAAAGCCAAACAGTACTGTTTGGCTTTTTTGTTTAAAAAAAGAGGCCACTACTATTTGAGCTAAGGCAACATAAATCAGTATAAGCTACTCTTTTTTGTATTCCAAAATATCTGATGGCTGACATTCTAAAGCAGCACAAATAGCCTCTAAAGTTGAAAACCGTATGGCTTTTGCTTTGCTTGTTTTTAGTATTGATAAATTTGCTACAGTGATGCCAATTTTATCGGCCAACTCAAAACTTTTCATTTTGCGTTTGGCCAACATAACATCTAAATTTACAAGTATAGGCATAGTTATATAGTTAATTCGTTTTCTTCTTTTTGTTTTTTCGCAATTATAAATACCTCACTTAAAACCATAAAAAACAAGCCTAAGCAAAAAAGAATAACAAAAGGATTTACACCGATTTCAAGATTAACTTCTTTTTTTAAGACCCTAATAACAAATGAGGGCACGCCAGCTAAAAAAGCAGAAATTAACAACAAAACACCTATAACATGGAAACTTTTAATTACTTCTAAATCAAATATTTTTACCCTTTGAAATAAACGCAAAATATTTCTAAATAAAAACAAACAATACACAATGAGTAGAGCTGCAAATGTCATGAATATTAATAAAACTTTTGTTTGAATACTTATAACATTTACTTCAATTCCATTTATTGTAATTGGAACTCCTAAAGGCTCACTGCTAATTACTACAAAGCCTAAAAACATAACTAATATAGGAACTGTGAGGTAGTTTATTATGCATATAAAATCTATAATAGCTTTTAAAAAATTTAATTTTCTCATAATTTATATAGTTAATTCATTTTCTTCCTGATATGTTTTGCCTAATTTAACTATGTCATTTAAAGCAAATAAAAATAAGACTAAAATAATTTGCGAAAAATAAAAGGCTAAATGTATCATCTTTAACTCCTCTGTAATTGAAGAAAATGTAATCAAAACAACTCCAATTAATGAAGATATAAGTAAAAATAATGCACTTTTATTAAAAAAACCAACACTTCTATTTGTAAAAGATCTTAGTTTATAAATTAAATGCAAAGCTCTTTGTAAAAAAAATAAACCAATATAAAAAAACATATTATTCAATAATGTTACCCAAAAAGAAAAACGATCAAAAGTATTAACTTCTTCAGAAAAATATCTTGCTCCAATGTTTCCAATCATACCAATAATTGAAAACACAATTAATATGATTAAAAACCAACTCAAAAAATTTAATTTTTTCATTTTATAAAATTTAAAATTATTCCACAAATATATAAAAATTATTGA
>NZ_CAWUTS010000014.1:0-3211 GCF_963925415.1 uncultured Flavobacterium sp.
ACTCTTCACAATCCTTTTCTTTAAAGGAGTTTACATCGTTCTGGTGACCTAAAAGTAGGTTTTGATTTGGTTCACCGTTTAGGTCTCATTTTATTTAAAATAACTTAACTTAGTTTAAATTATAAAAAATAGAAAAGGCTGTAAATCATACGATTTACAGCCTTTTGATATGTATTAACAACAAAGTTGTCGGGGTGGCAGGATTCGAACCTGCGGCCTCCTGCTCCCAAAGCAGGCGCGATAACCGGGCTACGCTACACCCCGTATAAGGAGTGCAAATATATAATTATTTTTTAAAAAGAAACCTTTTTTAATTATAATTTTCGATAATAAGAATATTTTAATTTTTGTATGTTGTATTAGATATCAATTCAATCAAAATTATTACTTTTGGAGCTTAATAAAAAGACTACTATGACAGATCCAATAGAAAAAGTTAAATGTTTAATTATAGGTTCGGGCCCAGCAGGATATACTGCTGCTATTTATGCGTCTCGAGCTAATATGTTTCCAATTTTATATCAAGGTATGCAGCCTGGTGGTCAATTGACTACAACAAATGAAGTCGAAAATTGGCCTGGAAACCCAGAGGGAATTACAGGTCCAGAAATGATGGTTGGTTTGCAAAAACAAGCAGAACGTTTTGGTACTGAGGTTAGAGATGGTTGGGTAACAAAGGTTGATTTTAGTGGAGAAATTCATAAAGTTTGGATAAATGATACCAAAGAAATGCATTGTGAAACTATTATTATTTCAACAGGTGCAACGGCTAAATATTTAGGCTTACCTTGTGAACAAAAATACTTAAACCTTGGTGGTGGTGTTTCTGCATGTGCAATTTGTGATGGGTTTTTCTATAGAAATCAAGAAGTTGTAATTGTTGGAGCAGGCGATAGTGCTTGTGAAGAAGCTCATTATTTGTCAAAACTATGTTCTAAAGTTACGATGTTGGTAAGAAGTGAAAAATTTAGAGCTTCAAAAATAATGGAAGCAAGAGTTAGAAACACAGCGAATATTGAAATACTTTTAAATACAGAAACCGATGAGGTTTTAGGAGATGGTCAAGTAGTAACTGGAGTGCGAGCAAAGAACAGAACAACGGGTAATTTAACGGTGATTCCTGCAACTGGTTTTTTTGTAGCTATTGGTCATAAACCCAATACCGACATTTTTAAAGATTATTTAGAATTAGATGAAACCGGTTATATTATAAACATTCCAGGAACGTCTAAAACTAATGTTGCTGGTGTTTTTGTAGGTGGTGACGCTGCAGATCACGAATATAGACAAGCCATTACCGCAGCAGGCACTGGCTGTATGGCCGCATTAGATGCAGAACGATATTTGGCTTCAAAGGAATAATTTTCAGACATAAAAAAACCAGCAAATTGCTGGTTTTTTTATGTCTGAATTTGATAATTGCGATAAGGTTTTTATTTTTCTATTTTTTTAAGCGTTGCATTATTTTTAAAAACATCTAATTCTATTTTTGGATCGCCAAGCAATTCTATTTCAGATTTGCCAGTTGCAGAAATAACCACCTTGTCTTTTATATTAATTTGGCAGTTACTATTCATTTCTGTGCTAATATTCATTTCAGAAACGGATAAGGTTTTAGCATCTAAACTGGCGTTATTGTCTAATCTGATGTATGCTAAATTTACATCACCTTCAACAGAGGCTTTAGACTTTTGATACATATCTAATGACAATTCTTGAGTAGTAATAAGAGATTTCATTGAGCTGTTGTCTAATAATTCAATTTTACATTTATCCGCTTTTATGTTTAATTCAGCTTCAGCCTTATCATTTAATTGTAGTGTAAAGTTAGTTGATTTTACATTTAAAAGTGATTTAGAATTATCAAAATTTTTGATGACAATATTTTCTAAATTTAAATCAGCAAGGGCATTTAATGTTGCTTTTTCTTTGACAACCACCATTTTTAATTCGCTTGAATAATTGATTCTAATGTTAAATTTTTTTGAACTAATGATGTTTTTTGTTGTGCTTATCATTAAAGTGTTTCCAATAATTTCATAAACAATTGCATCGTGCAAATTGTCATCAGCTTCAATTTCAATTGAGTTTTTTTCTCCTTTTACTAAAAAGACATCAAGATTGTCGCCAAAATCAATAGCGTCAAAGGAGGCTATTTCTTTAACGGTTAAGGTTACAATTTTTGACCCTTTAATTTTTTCTTTTTTTTGTGCTATAGAAGAAGTTGCGATTAAAAGTGCAAGGAGTAGAAAAGTTAGTTTTGACTTCATGTTGTATATTTTTATATAACAAAAATACCATTTTTATATCAAAAAAAAAACTGCTTTTTTTTGCTGTGTTATTTTTTTTAAAACATGTTGGTCGAAACACGTTTCGATTTAAATTTTTTGGTATAGAATAGTATTAAATGCTGCTCTCACCTCAATAATTTTCGTTTAAGGTTCTTGTGTGCTTATTTTAGTAGAACTTCAACTTGTTGATTATGATCTCGACGCTTTTAAATGGTTTGTATTTCAGTGCAATTTGTTTGAGAGTGCTCTATGTCAAAACGGATAGCCGTTTTTTATAATAAAAACTTTCAGAAGTTGTTTTAGTTGTACAAATGAAACTTACATTACCTGAGATAATAAATCATGAAAGCATAAACAGTATTAAAATAAAACTGATTATAATTTTTGTAATTTGAAAAATAAATTCAACCATTTTTGTATATTTTTTCTTCGTAAGAAGAGGTTATTAATCAGTTTTTTTGTTTATATTTTATTCCGTGCTAAACGTTGACGTTTTTGTTTCACTAGTAATAATATCTTTCCCGTTTATTTTTAGGTGTACTGTCTTTGTTGTTTTTGCTTCATCTTTTGGGCAGTCTAAACATTTGAAATCGCCATCAATCAATTTGTAATATTGGTTTTCTTTGCCATAATACTTATCAATGTCTGAATTTTTATTGGTTAAATAATCGGTAATAGATTCAAAAGAATATAGTGTTGTTTCTTTTGGTATATATAGATAAATATGAACCTCTTGATCTCTATATTTATTGGCTCTGTCTGTAATTAAATAGTTATCTAAGGTAATGGTATTGTTTTTAATTTCAAAATTATAGTTTATTTGATTTGCTCTTTTTTTTGCATCATTGTATGAACTTCCATTCGATGTTTTTTCTATTTGAACAAATGGTTTGCTTTTATTTGTTTTCATTAAATGAATT
>NZ_CAWUTS010000015.1:0-10219 GCF_963925415.1 uncultured Flavobacterium sp.
TATAATTATAAAGAGGCGGATATGGAGGAGTATATTAACGAGCTTATGTATAATAGTGGGGAGGTAAGTCAGAATAATCCATTGCTTAACGTTTATTCGGAAAGATTAAAATATTGGTTCCCAACTCGTAACCAGGGTGTGTCTGGAGAAATATTATTAGACGATAATGAGTGGCAAGAAATTCAAGTGATTTCAGATTATCTGGGAACTAAAAGAGATGAGAATTTAAAAAAAATCGATGAATTAATTGAAATACATCGTGATTGTATTCGTGATTACAAAGCACTGAGTAATGATCTTCGCTATGAAATTGGTACCTTAAACGAAGCTATTGCATTTGGTCTTTTGCCTTTAAGCTCAATAATGTTCTTTATGAGTTTATACCTTTTGGTTATTTCGTTTAAAGAAACGAAATAATAAAAGATGGATAATATTTTAAATTAAAATATTCAACGTCTATAATTTGGAGTATACCTCTTTTTAAATAATACTTGAGTTGGTTATGTTGTATTAACAAGATGAAACAAGCCACCATGTTAGATTATGAATAAAATTTATACAAAAAAGTACTACTAACTAATAAGAAAAAATGAATAAATTTTGTGGTAATTGCGGAGAAAAATTAATAAATAATGCGGAATTTTGTGGCCAGTGTGGTGTCAAAATGAATAACCTATCAAAGCCAATAAAGGATGATTTTATTAAAAAAGAAGTAACTATTGAAAAAGATGTTAAATCAAAAAGTAAAGGTCGAAATATATATTCCATAATTGGGGTACTTATTTTTATTTTAATTTTTGGATCAAGAGCAATCTGGACATCTTATAAAGAACAGAAGATATATGAACTTTCTGTACCTGTTGATTACAATGATGTTAGAGAATTATTTATAGATAAGAATTGGAAGTTAATGTCTTATTCAAATTTTACATCGAACTCAGATCTTCCATCCATTGAAAAATCAGTGAAAAGTAGTTTTAATGATCTAATTAATGATGATGAAGCCTATATGAGATTTACATATTCTTCTGAGTGTGAAATCGACGATATGTTTTTGTCTTATGAGGTCTCTTGGGATGAGCAATTTGGTGAAAACATGTACAGTGTGATGTTAAACAAATTAACAAATGAGTCTGAAGGCGCTACACTTTATTCAGAGGGAAATAGTTTTTACTCTATTGGTGTGGACTCTCAAATTGAAGATGTATTTGAAGCAGATTTTAAAATTAAAAATGTTATAGTTGATATCAATAAAAGCTCTATGGAAATACATCAATATGTCGAATTTGACTTTAATGAAGTTGCTTTTAGCTATGATGTATATTTTGTTTATGAAGCTATAGAAGATGACAATGAATCTAATATGGTCAATGCAAATTATAAGAAAGCATTAGAATGGGATCTCTATGATTGTGAGAACTTTATAATTTTTCCTCCTTCTCCTCCTGAACCGAACGATTAAAAGATTTTTAATACCCCACTTTATAGCATTGAGCTTAAAACTTGCTGTAAATTTTCTTCTTAAAAATCAAATATAACCAAAATTGACTAACCGCTTTTAATTGTAATTTAGAAAACTACAGCAGTAAATTCAGTTAATAACTCACGCAACCAGTCGTGAGTTGTTATAAACATCCTCTTTTCTATACAACACCCTACCACCTATTTTTAGAGGATTTAAGACCCCTTCTCTTCTCCAGTTATTCAATGTTTGAACCGTTACGTTTAATACCTTAGAGACTTCATTTCGGGTTAAATATTCGGTGTCTTCACCTGTAATAGACAACCTGTTTAATGGGTTTTCCATAGAGAATACTGGTTGCTCGAGAGGTTGCTCGGCAGGTTTAAATCCTTGTTATTTGGTTTGAGTTCTCTTTACTATTTTATAATGATTTAGTCATTATACTGTTGATTTTCAATTTCTTACATAAAAATACGTAAAATGAGGTAAAACCTAAAACTTCCTGTAGGTACCACTTTAACCCAAATAGAAATATTTGGGTTTTTTGTTATAAAAAAATCCAAATATTTTAATACTTAAATCACTATCAAGATATCAACCATGATACACTCTTGATTTAATAATTTTACCCTCTTTGACCTCTAACACTTCAGCAACAAGCATGTCGTCTTGCCCATCAACTGTGCGCAAGTATTCCATAAAAACCCTGCTAGAATTAGCTGTTAGCGATTTTAATTCGTATTTTAAAGATGGTAATCTTTCAAATGCATCTTGCCACCAAATTCTCATGGCCTCAACCCCTACGATCAATCCAAGTGTTTCTGGCTGAAGAATTTTTAGTTTAGGGCTATAATGCTGGGCATCCTTTTCGTAAAGAGACAATAGTTTGTCTAACTGCTTATTATTAAAGGCTTCAAACCAACGAAAGGCTATGGATTCTATTACTTGTGCTGTCATAGTATTATTAAAAAATCCCGAAAGAATCGGGATTTAATTGTTTAAATGTTTTTGATGTTTATAATTTCTTGTTCGGTTAAGAAACGATAATTACCTCTTGGTAAATTCTTTTTGGTTAAACCTGCAAATGTTACCCGGTCTAATTTAATTACATCATATTTAAGGTGTTCAAATATTTTTCGAATAACTTTTATATTTGATGTTTTCATTTTTATACCTATTTCACTTTTAGGTTGGTTTTCAATATAAGTCACTTCTTCCGTATAAACTCTATGACCTTCGATTGTTAAACCTGATGTAATTTTTTCTAAATCTTCAAAACGTAAATTTTTATCTAAAGTAACTTGATATAATTTACTTGTTTTTTGATTTGGTTCTGTATATTTTCTAATCAAATCCAAGTCATTGGTAAAAAGTAGTAAACCAGTTGTGGTTTTATCCATTCTTCCTACAGGTTGAATTTTTGATTTTGTAGCTCCTCTTACTAAGTCTAATACGCTTGGTGCATTTGCATCGTCACCTACTGTTGAAAAGTTTTTAGGCTTGTTTAATAAAATGTATTCTTTTTTTTCAGGTATTAAAGTAACCCCGTCAAAAACTACAACATCCGTTAGCTTTACAGTGTGACCCATTTCTGTAACAACCACTCCATTTACTTTCACATTACCACTTTGAATGTAAATATCAGCATCTCTTCTGCTGCAAACTCCTGAATTTGAAATGTATTTATTTAAACGCAATTCATCGGCTTTTTTAGGAGGCTTTGGAATTGACGGTTTTTTTTCTTCGGTCGGTTTTTCTACTTTTGATACAAATTTTACTTTTGTACTTATTTTTGACTTTGATTTGCTTCTAATAGGTGCATTTCCGCTTGAAGTGCTTGGCTTTTTTGATTTACCTAGTCTTGAAGAGGTTCCTTTTTTCTTATCATTATCATTGCCCTGATTATGCGTCATTTGTTCTAATTTTTTGCAAAGATATAACTAATAAGTCGAAATTAGTTTTTTTACGTGCAACAAAACTACTGGGTCAATTAATACAATACTAAAAACCCCTGCTAAAATGACAATTTTTAACACAAAATGCAATTGAATATATTGTGCTTTAGTTTTTGATTTCCAAAGTTGAATTATAAAGAAAAACAACGCTATTAAACTAGCATAAAAATACAAATCCATATAACCAATGTCAAAAACATCTACTAAAAAATAAACAGGCACAAGGGTCGTTATTGTTAAAAATGTAATGATGGTTTTGGCTGTGTTTTCTCCAAACAATACCGGTACGGTTCTATAATTAGAGGCTAAGTCACCTTCAATATTTTCTAAATCTTTGATTAATTCTCTTATAAAAATTAACAAAAATAAGAACATGGCATGTGCAAAAATTACATTATAAAAAATTTTATAATATAATAAAATTCCAAAAAAAGGTAATATAGCTAAAAGAGAGGCTGTTATGTTACCAATAATAGGATACTTTTTTAGCTTATGAGAATAAAACCAAATAAAGAAAATATAAACAGAAAAAAACAACATTGCTCTCCAAGAAATAAAACAGGCCATTAAGGCGACCATAAAGTTGATGGTAAAATATACTTTAAGCTTTGTTTGTTGGCTGACTAATCTGTCAATCATTACTTTTCGTGGACGATTGATTAGATCTTTTTTTGCATCATAAAAGTTATTGATGATATAGCCTGATGCTATAGCCAGTGAAGAAGCTAAAACCAATATAAATAATTTGTAATCTAAAATTACTTTTAAGGCACTAGCCTCTGGGGAAAGAATAAAAATGGCCGCAAGATATTGTGCCAAAGCTATAACCAAAATATTATACCCTCTTACAACTGAAAAAAAACTAAAAATTTTAATTAAAATTAATTTTGATTTTCTAGTTATCATACGTTAAAATTGATAAACTACTTCTATTTTATATTCTTTTAATACTTTTTTTGCTTTTTCTAAATCTTGTGTAAACCCTAAAATATATCCGCCGCCGCCTGATCCACACAACTTTAGGTAGTAATCGTTGGTTTCGAGTCCGTTTTGCCAAAGAGCATGAAATTGCTCTGGAATCATGGGTTTAAAATTATTCAAAACTACTTTTGATAATTTTTTAGTGTTTTCAAATAAGGATTTTACATCACCGTGTAAAAAGTTTTCTACACAGGCGTCTGTATGTTTTATAAATTGTGATTTTAGCATTTTTCTAAAACCTTGATTTTTTAAATTCTCCATAAACAGGCTAACCATAGGAGCAGTTTCACCAACAATACCAGAGTCCAACAAAAAAACGGCTCCTTTTCCATTGACACTTTGAGTTGGGATACCCGTGGCTTGAATGTTATCTTTTGAATTAATTAATATGGGCAAACTCAAATAACTGTTTAAAGGATCAAGACCCGAACTTTTTCCATGAAAAAAAGATTCCATATTAGAAAAAATATTTTTGAGCTGTACTAATTTAACTCTTGTAAGGTTTTCTAAGACGGTAATTTTATCTGAGGCATACTTGTCATATATAGCCGCTACTAATGCGCCGCTACTTCCTACTCCGTATCCTTGTGGAATACTAGAGTCAAAATACATTCCGTTAAAAATATCTTTATCTAAGCTTTCGAGGTCAAATTGTACTAAGGCTGGTTGTTCGGTTTGTAATTTACTTAAATAACTTGCAAAACCCACTAAGTTTTTGTTTGATTGTATTGCTTTTTCAGAAGGATTGTCTTCGGTTTTTAAAGCGCCCTTATAAAAATTATAAGGAATAGAAAGCCCTTTGGAATCTTGAATAATTCCATATTCTCCAAAGAGTAATATTTTTGAATAAAATAAAGGTCCTTTCATTTTTATTTTTATTAATTTTATTTGGAATAGTTTGATCAAAAAAAATAAATAACCAACGTATACTTTTTGATTGTTTTTATAATAATACCAAAATTATAACAATTGTGAGCCATTTCCAATTTCATCACAAATATAATGACCATTTTGACAAAAGTCAACTAATTCATCTTTAATAAATTGTAAAACTGCTTCTTTTTTATTTTCGGGATATAAAACATGAACATTAGCGCCCGCATCTAAGGTAAAGCAAACCGGTATCTTTGTTTGAGCTCTATAATTCCAAATTTTATTGATAATTTGTAATGTGTTTGGTTTCATTAAAATAAAATAAGGCATCGAAGTCATCATCATAGCATGTAACGTTAATGCTTCACTCTCAACAATTTTTATAAAATCTGTCAAATTTCCACTAGTTAAAACATCCGTTATTTGAGCTAAATTATGATGCGCTTGCTTAAAACGATTTGCAGCATAAGGATGGTCAAACATCAAATCGTGGCCAACGGTACTCGAAACTTGTTTTTCGCCTTTATCAACTAACAGGATAGTGTCTTGATAGTTTTTGAAATTTTGGTGCAGCCCTTTAAATTCAACTCCGAACAAATTTGAACTTGTATCAATTGTTTTATTATTGCCCCATACAACTACCTGACCTTTAATGCTTCTACATGCACTTCCGCTTCCTAAGCGTGCTAAAAAAGATGCCTTTTTGTAAAATAAGTCATCGGTCAAATTGGTGTTAATTGCTTTTTCTAAATACATTATATTCATTGATAATGCGGCCAATCCTGATGCTGAAGAAGCTATTCCTGAACTGTGGGGAAATGTATTTTGTGTGTCTATAACTATATGGTATTCTTTTAAATATGGGCAATACGTTTCGATACGCTGTAAATATTTTAAAATTTTTGGCTTAAAATCTTCTTTTGGTTTGCCTTCAAAAAGTAAATCAAAACGATACGATTCGCTATTCTCTTTTTTAATAAAAGTTGTTTTTGTTATGGTCTTACAATTATTTAAAGTAAAACTAATAGAAGGGTTGGCTGGAATTTGATTGTCTTTTTTTCCCCAATATTTAACTAAGGCAATATTACTAGGCGCGCTACATTTAAACGAAGCCGTTTCAATACTTGAATAATTTGAAGCAATAAAATCCTTTTCGGAAATCATAATATAAAGTTTTAACAAAGATACTTAATTAGTTAATTTTATTAATTGATATTTTGTTAATTTGTAATCAAATATGTAAAATGAAAAAATATTATAGAATTATAATTTGTGTTGCCGTTTGTTTAGCTGTAGGATATTTGTCCTCTTTGGCTACTCAATCTAGTATAAAAACATGGTACCCTACTTTAGTAAAGCCTTTTTTTAACCCACCCAATTGGGTTTTTGCACCCGTATGGACATTGCTTTATATACTGATGGGATTAGCTGCAGGAATGGTCTGGAACGCGTATGATAAAAATTCAGAATTGACAAAAAAAGGATTGTTGTTTTTTGGCATACAATTGTTTTTCAATGCTTTATGGAGTTATTTGTTTTTTGGCATACATAATCTTTTATTAGCTTCTATTGAAGTTATACTGCTTTTATTACTTATTTATGAAACCTATTTAATTTTTAAAAAAATAGAGCATAAAGCAAGTCTTTTATTAATACCTTATTTGGTGTGGGTTATTTTTGCAAGCGCATTAACCATAAGTATTTGGGCTTTGAACCGATAAATTTGCTTTATAACGAACAATGCATTAATTGTTAGTTTAATACCCTTTTTTTTTGTTCTTTATGAATAATTTTATATGAAACAAAAATCAGGAACATGACTAAAAAGACTCTTTATTTATTGGGTATTTTATTTATTATTGCATTTGGCACCTTTTTGTGTGTTAAATTATGTTGCAGTACTTATAATAAAACGAGTGTGCTAAACAATGAAAATAAAATATTAGAAAAATCTCTTATAAAGAGTAATCGATTCTCTATTAACAGTAGTGATTTTAATTATTCAACTTCTCATAATTTTATTTTTAAAAATTCAAAAGCGGAACACTTAAGTCCGGTTCATGATTCTATTGATTTTGGAATTGAACAACTAAAAGTAATATTAGAAAAAGGAGAATCTGTTCTTAAAATTTCTGGTCACGCTTTAGCTTCTGAAAAAAACAGTTCTAATTTTGCAAATTTAGGTCTCGCAAGAGCAAATGATATTAAAAATTATTTTATTTCAAAAGGAATTCCCGAAAACAAAATGGAATTAACAGGAGTAGTTACAAATGCTATAGCCTTAAAAAACGATTCTGTTGTAGGTCCTATTACTTTTGATTTTATAAAAAATGATGTTTCAAAAAATTGGAGCCTTATAAAAGACGAAATCAATGCCAATCCGTTAACGCTATATTTTGGATTAGGTGAAATAGACCTTACGTTTTCAAATGATGATAAACAAAGAATAGCTTTAATTGTTGACTACGTGTCTAATGTTCCAAATTCGTCAGTTGAAATAACGGGCCATACTGACAATGTTGGGGATGCACAACTTAATATTAAATTTGGCTTAATAAGAGCCGGTTATGTAAAAAATTATTTGACTAAAAACGGAATACCCGCTTATAAAATTAACACTTTTTCTAAAGGTTCAAATGAGCCTATTGAAGATAATACTACCTCAGAAGGAAGATCAAAAAATAGAAGAACAAACATTACTTTAAAATAACCTCAACTAAAAAATACTAATCATGAATATACCTTGTTTTTTAATACCCGCTATAGTTGGAATACTATGCGCCCTATTAGGCTACTTATTAGGAAAGTATTTGTCAAAATCTAGTGTTGATAAAAATTATTACAAAGCAGATTTAGATGCTTGCAAACTACGAAATAATCAATTAAAATCTGACATTGATGCTTTAAGAGGTCAACAGAGTACCTCTCAAAAATTTAGCGACCCACTAGTAGGCTTTAATTCTGATGCAGCAAAAAGTGTTTTTGGAAAAAAAATAAAAGAAAATGATCTAAAAATAATTGAAGGCATAGGGCCTAAAATTGAAGAGTTATTCAAGAAAAATGGCATAACTACATGGAAAATGTTAAGCAAAACCTCTGTTGACCGCTGTAATGAAATTTTAGACATTGCAGGAGAACGTTTTAGCTTACATGACCCAGGCACTTGGCCAAGACAATCCAAATTAGCACATGAGGGTAATTGGCTCGAATTAAAAAAATGGCAAAACCTTTTGGATGGTGGAAGAGAAAAATAAAATAAAGAGACCCTGAACAATCAGGGTTTTTTTATGAAATAGACTGTGCCGCTATATAGCCACCAGTCCACGCATTTTGGAAATTGAAACCGCCTGTGATAGCATCAATATTTAGTATTTCTCCTGCAAAATATAGATTGGGTATCACTTTGCTTTCCATGGTTTTAAAGTTAACTTCTTTTAAATTTATACCGCCAGCAGTTACAAACTCTTCTTTAAAAGTGCTTTTGCCGTTTACCTGAAACTCTCCTTGGGTTAATTGGGATGCCAATGCCATAAGTTGGGGCTTATTGCAATCAGCCCATTTCGTTTCTTCTGAAATGCCCGATGCTAAAACCAACCGTTCCCAAAGTCTATTAGGCAAGTCTAAAGGTGCTTTTTTAATCATTATTTTTTTTGAATGTTCTAATTTTAGATCTTTTAATAAAATAACAGCTTCCTCAAAAGTGGAGTCGTTGAGCCAATTGACTAGAATGGCAAAATGATATTTTTTTTCAAACAATTCTCTTGCGCCCCAAGCAGACAATCTTAATATTCCTGGACCTGACATTCCCCAATGTGTAATTAAGAGCGGACCTGACGCTTCTAGCTTCGTTTCGTTCTGTTCGACTTTCCCTCGGGCTGATTTTTTTACCTGTACAGTTGCAAAAGTTGAAAGCCCCATTAAGTCTTTAATTCGGTTGTCTTTAATGTTAAATGTAAAAAGAGACGGAACTGCTGGAGTAATAGAATGACCCATAAACTCAAGCATTTCCCAAATTTTAGGATTACTGCCTGTAGTCATAACTATTTTAGCACATAAAAAAGTGTCGGAATTGGTTTGAACTTTAAAATAATCATCTGATTTAAAAATAGATTGCACACTTTGACCCGTTAAAACATCAATACCTAAATTTTGTGTGGCTTTTTCAAAACAATCAATGATTGTTTGTGAAGAATTGGACTCAGGAAACATTCTGCCATCGTCTTCAATTTTTAGAGCTACTCCATGATTTTGAAACCAATCAATGGTATCACCACTACAAAATTGATGAAAAGGACCGCGTAATTCTTTTTCACCTCGGGGATAAAATTTTACCAAATCGTTAGGAACAAAACAAGCGTGTGTAACGTTGCAACGACCACCTCCTGAAATTCTTACTTTTTCTAAAACAGACTTTCCTCTTTCGAGAATGGCAACTTTTAATTGATTGTTGTTTTCAACAATATTGATTGCTGTAAAAAATCCAGCAGCTCCACCCCCAACAATAAGTATATCGTATTTTGAATTCAATGTGTTTGTTTTTGCAAATATCGTGAAATATACGTGAAATATGCGCTGGATAGAACTGAAAAACTCGCAAACAATAAAAAACAATGTTTTTTATTGTTTGAAGAAAAAAATTAATAATTAGAAGTTTTTTGTAAAAAATACTAAAGTTCACTTATGAAAAATAGAGCTGTTATTGCAAAAAATGAAAACAGCTTATAAAAAATTATATTTAAAAAAGTGACTATGCAAGTTGTAAAATCAATATTATGAAGCATCTAAATGCGCATTGTGGTAAATTACAAATCAAATGAAGCTTGGATAACTGGTGGAGTAATTCAACACCCGAGTTTACTACTTTTATAATTTTAATAAAAACCCCTAAGCCTTTATTTTTAAGACTTAGGGGGTTTTTTAAGTGCGGGTAAAAGGACTCGAACCTTCA
>NZ_CAWUTS010000016.1:0-25948 GCF_963925415.1 uncultured Flavobacterium sp.
TGGCGCATCTATAAATTGATAATAAAAAACGATAAAAATAATTCCAAAAAAAGACCAGTTCACCTTCTTTTGAATATTTTTTTCCATAAAATAATACATTCCAATAATCAAAATAAAGCCATTTAAATCATTAAAATTAACAGCTAAAAACGAAAAGTTAAAACCGCTTTGCATTACATGCCAAAATGAAAATTGTCCTAAAAACGGATGTACGTTAGCAACCCCTTTTACAAATCCATATTCGTTTAACCACTTTATGGTTTGAATGTAATAACTTTCATTGTCAAATAGAGTTGATAATTGTGCTGATTTTAATGCTGTTAAAGAGCAAAATAATGCAAAAATACAAAGATTTCTTTTTGAAAATAGTTTAGATATAGATGTAAAAAACTCTATAAATTCTTTTGAATATAAATACAAAAAAAGGAATTGAATAAGACTATTTAATATGAAAATTTCAAAATTGATAGCATAAAAAAAGGCACACAAACTTAAAAATAAGGTCTGATAAATAACTCCATATAAAAGTGTAAAGGCTGTGTTTTTTTTTGTAAATCCAAAGCAGTTTTGAAATGCAATTCCGGATAAAGAAGCAAAAAAGAACAGAATACACCAATATATTAAAATTAAAACCATTAAACTACTATATTACCGTCTTTCATAACTAGTTTTCTATCTGCCATATTGGCTAATTCTTCGTTGTGGGTAACGATTACAAAAGTTTGCCCAAATTCATCCCGCAATTTAAAAAAAAGTTGATGTAAAAGTTCTGCTGATTGTGTGTCTAAATTTCCAGAAGGTTCATCAGCAAAAATTATTTTGGGTTTATTAATTAAAGCTCTTGCAACAGCTACTCGTTGTTGCTCACCACCCGATAACTCATTTGGTTTGTGATTTATTCGGTCTTTAAGGCCCAGGTATTCTAAAATTCGTTTCGCTTCAATTTCGGTTTCTGCTTTATTTTTATGTGCAATAAACGCAGGAATGCATACGTTTTCTAAAGCAGTAAATTCGGGTAATAATTGATGAAATTGAAATATAAAACCCAAATTTAAATTTCTAAATTTAGATAATTCTTTATCTTTTAAATGCAAAACATCGGTACCGTCTATAATAAGTGAAGATCCATTTTGCAAGGTTGGTTTATCTAAAGTGCCTAAAAGATGAAGTAATGTTGTTTTTCCTGCACCAGAGGTACCCACAACAGACACAATTTCACCAGCTTTAATATGAATATTTATATCTTTTAGTACCTGTAAATCACCATAGTATTTATTTAATTTATGAACAACTATCATAGTTTAGTATTTATACAAATAAACAAAGAAATTTTCTTATTAAAAAAACTTGTCAAAAAAAATCAATACTTTAACATTTGTTTTAAATAATATTCACAAATTGACTATAATGCTTATAATTTTATTAATATAATGACTAATTAATCAATTAGTTAACAATTAGTTAACACATGTTTTTAAAAAAAGATTTAAATTTGTTTAAATTTGTTTAAAATTTACTCAAAATTTATATTTTATGAAGTTATTTTTAATATCAATGTTGGTTGCTTTTAAATTTTGTGGTGTTAATGAGTCAAAATTTACAAATGTTAAACAACCAATTCAACAACCAATTCTAATGAATGTAAAAGAAGGTAGAGAAATAGCAACGTTTGCTGGAGGATGTTTTTGGTGTACTGAAGCTGTTTTTTTAGAATTAAAAGGAGTTGAAAAAATTGTTTCGGGTTATACAGGTGGCCTTATCAAAAACCCATCTTATAGTGAAATTTGCACTGGAACTACAGGTCATGCAGAAGCTATTGAAATTACGTATGATCCTAAATTACTTGCATTTGAAGATCTTTTAGAAGTTTTTTTTGCTACACACAATCCAACCACTTTAAACAGACAGGGTGCCGACGCAGGGACACAGTATAGAAGTGAAATATTTTATCATTCTGAAGCTCAAAAAAAAACAGCTGAACACTATATAGCATTAATAGAAAAAGAGCAATTATATGAGGATCCAATTGTAACAAAAATTTCTGCAGCAGTAATTTTTTATGTAGCAGAAGAGTATCATCAAAATTACTACAACCAAAACAGCTCGCAAGGCTATTGCCAAATGGTCATATCTCCAAAATTAGAAAAATTACGGAAATATTATAAAAAATTATTAAAAAATTAATTGTTAAATATTATTAACTTCATTTTAAATAAATATATAATATGGTAAAAGACATGAATGCACAGAAATCAACTCAATCATTAGACACTCCAATGATAGCCAATGCTTTTAAAAAACCTGATGAAGAAAAAATAAAAGTTATTGAAAAATATTTTAGTATAATAATGACTGAATTAGGGTTAGATATAAATGATGAAAGCTTAAAAGACACACCTCATAATGTATCAAAAATGTTTGTTAAAGAAATGTTTTCGGGTTTAAATCCTTTAAACAAACCAAAAATAACTTTTTTAACTAATTCATATGATTATGACGAAATTATTGTTGAAGCCAATATAACTTTCAATTCTACGTGTCAGTATCATTTTTTGCCTATTATAGGTAAAATTGACATTGGTTATGTTTCATCAGGAAGGGTTGTCAGTATTTCTAAATTAAATAAAATTATTCAATTTTATGCGCGCAGACCACAAACACAAGAGCGTTTAGTTTTACAAATTTTTAATGAACTTAAAACCATTTTAGATACAGAAAATATTATTGTTGTACTTGAAACTTCTAATTTATGTTCTTCATTTGTAGATATAAAAGACCCTAGTAACTATACATCTACTTTTAAACAAAGCGGTTCTTTTGAACAAAAAGAATTTAGAGAAGATTTTTTTAGATTGATTAATCACATATAATTATTGGCATCTTTTTTGTTTGTTTTAATAAAAGTACAATATTTATAGAATGTTAATAAAAAAAACAGAGGCTAATCATATTAATAAAAATTCAAATAAATTCAAAAAATTATTTCTAGGAATAATATTTGATTTAATAGGGATGCTATCTTATAGTATTCCTTTTTTTGCCGAGTATACAGATGTGGTATGGGCACCAATTTCTGCTTTAATAATAGTTAAAATGTATCATGGAAAAACAGGTAAAGTTGCAGCAATATTAAGTTTTATTGAAGAGGCATTTCCATTTATAGATGTTATTCCAACATTTACTCTTACGTGGATTTATGTATATCTAATAAAAAAAGAAGTATAGCTTTTTTACTTTATAAAAAAAAATATTTTTTTATTTTAACTTTCCATCAATATAGTCTGCAATAAAACCAAGTTTCATTCTATCAAGCATTTTTTTTTCAAATTCCCAAAAGAATTTAAACTGACCAAACAAACTTCCTATGATAACGATCATTATTTGATATATTGGAAATAAAATAATTATTCTGGCAGGCCAATATATCCATAATGAAACAGATTCTTTAGTAAGTCCAATATAATTAGTAATTGGTTTAGATAGGTATGCAGCAGTAGATCCAGTAATGGCAAATACAAGTAAAATAATAATCAATTGCCAGTTCGAACTAATGTTCCAGCGTTTTTTTAGTTTGTTCATTCTAAGTTTTTTTCTATTAAAAAAAAAAGACAACTATTTAGACAGTTATACCTTTAAATTATTAAGGTGTAAAGATAAAAAAAAAGCATCAACTAAGCTGATGCTTTTAACATTTGAACGTATGGTTTTGTGAATTTATTTTTTACCAAAAAGACCACTAAGTAGTCCAACCAATCCACCTTTTTTCTTATTACTTAATGCTGACATTGCATCTCCAATATCCAGTTTTCCATCACCATTTTGATCTAGTAAAGATGTTAAAACCGAGCCGCCTTGTGCAGTATTGGTTTCACCACTTAGTAAACTGCCTAGTAAATCACTTATTCCTGATCCTGTTGGTGTTCCATTTTTTTGAGCGCTTTTTCCTAAGTATCCCATTATTATTGGAGCTAGCATTGGTAATATTTTAGAAATAATACTAGAATCAACACCTGTTTTTAAACTTAATCCTTGAATCATTTGTTCCTGATTATCACCTGTTACGTGACTTAAAATTTTAGAACCATCAGAAAAATCACCTCCATTTAAAAACCCACCTATATTGTCTAAAATACTTCCATTGTGTTTGTCACTAGTCAGTGCGCCTAACAAACCAGAAGCTCCATTGCCAGACGTAGCATTATTTTGTATTTGACTCAAAATAGCAGGCAAACTAGATGATACAACATCTGTTGTCTGTGAAGCATTTAATCCTGTTTTTTTTGAAACACTGTCAATTAGTTGTTTCCCAAGGTCACTGTTTAATAAGTCTAAAATTCCGGCCATAATTTTGATTTTAAATTAAAAGTTAATTGTAATAAAAAATTTATTTATTTTTTAAAATACTTATAATTTGTTCTGCAAGTTCTGTGCCAATTCTATCTTGTGCTTCATCTGTTGCCGCACCAATATGTGGTGTTAAACTAATTTTTGGATGCATCAACAGTTGCATTGCTGGTTTTGGTTCGTTTTCAAAAACATCTAAACCAGCAAATAAAAGTTTTCCTTCGTCTAATGCTTCAATTAAGGCTACTTCATCTATTACACCACCTCGAGCAGTGTTAATGATACCCGCATTATCTTTCATTTGTTTAAATTCATCTTTACCAATTATATAACCGCTTTCTTGTGCTGGTACATGTATCGTTATAAAATCAGAATGTTTTAGTAAATCTTCCATTGACTCTGAAACAATATCAACGTTAATAAATTGGCCGTTGTAAAAGTCAACTTTTATTATGGCTTCGTTAACATATTTATCCGATGCTATAACTTTCATTCCTAATCCAAGTGCAATTTTAGCAACTGCTTGACCGATTCGTCCAAAACCGATAATACCAATTGTTTTTCCTCTTAATTCAATTCCGTTAGCATATGCTTTTTTTAATCCGTTAAAATTTGTATCTCCTTCTAAAGGCATGTTTCTATTTGAATCATGTAAAAAACGTACGCCAGTAAATAAATGAGCAAAAACCAATTCGGCAACTGATTCTGATGAAGAGGCTGGAGTATTAATTACATGTAATCCATTGCTTCGAGCATATTCGACATCAATATTATCCATACCAACGCCACCACGGCCTATGATTTTTAAACTTGGGCAATTGTCAATAATGTCTTTTCTTACTTTAGTAGCACTGCGAACCAAAACGACATCTATGTTGTTTGTATTTACAAAACTTTCTACTTGTTCTTGAGCTACTTTTGTAGTTATAACTTCAAAACCTCCTCGTTCTAAAGCTTTTATTCCACTATCTGAAATTCCATCGTTTGCTAATACTTTCATTATTTTAGTTTATATATTTATGAGTTTTTTTGTAAAACCCGCATTTGTATTTTTATTTAAAATTGCTTTTTTAAGGCATCAAATTACGGAGTATTATTTTCCAATGTTTTCATAGCATCAACTAATACCTGAACACTTTGTATTGGTAATGCATTATACATAGACGCTCTGTATCCCCCAACAGATCTATGTCCGTTTATACCAGAAATCCCTGCTGCTTTCCATAAGGCATCAAATGCTTCTTGGTGCGCTTCATTATGTAAAATAAAAGTTGCATTCATAATGCTTCGATCTTCTGTTGCAACTACACCTTTAAATAACGGGTTTCTATCAATTTCAGCATATAATAAAGCTGCTTTTGCTTCATTTTCTATTTCAATTGCAGCAATTCCTCCTTTTTCTTTTAACCATTGTAAGGTTAAAAAAGAAGTGTAAATAGCAAATACAGCAGGTGTGTTATACATGCTCTCTTTTGAAATATGTTGCTGATAATTTAATATATTGGGTATGTTTCTTCCATTTTTACCTAATATTTCTTCTTTAACAACAATCAAAGTTGTTCCTGCCGGACCCATGTTTTTTTGAGCACCAGCATATATAATATCAAATTTTGAAAAATCTAAAACTCTCGAAAAAATATCTGAACTCATATCACAAACTACCGGAATAGATGTCTCTGGAAAAGATTTAATTTGTGTTCCAAATATAGTGTTGTTTGAAGTGCAGTGAAAATAATCAGCATCGGCAGGTATACTATATTCTTTTGGGATAAATGTATAATTACTTTCTTTAGATGAAGCTACAACAACGGTTTCTCCAAAAGATTTTGCTTCTTTAATAGCACCGTTTGACCAGGTTCCGGTATCTAAATAAGCTGCTTTACCATCTGTTTTCATCAAATTATAAGGAACTCTTAAAAATTCTAAACTTGCCCCGCCTTGTAAAAATAATGCTTGATAACCTTTACCTTCTAAACCTAATAACTCTAATGCTAAAGCTCTTGCATCATCCATAACAGTTACAAATTCTTTACTTCTGTGAGAAATTTCTAAAATAGAAAGTCCTGTGTCATTAAAATTTAAAACGGCTTGAGATGCTTTTTCAAAAACGATTTGTGGTAAAATGCAAGGTCCTGCACTATAATTATGTTTTTTTATCATGATTTTGGAATGTATTTAATATAAAGTGCAAATTTCGGAAATAGCTCCTAAAATAGGGCTATTAACTTTCCAATTTTAAGACTATGTTATTAACAATAACGTTATAGTTTGACCTAAATTGTATGCAATAATTTTAAATAGCATTTAAAAAATCAATGGTATCTAAATTGTCAGCATAGTCCCAAAGGGCTGGTTTTTGTGTTTCACCAAAAGAAATGCTATTTTCAATTAGATTTTTAGAAACAACACATTGAATAAAACTTTCATCGTCTTTTAATCGTTTTTTTACCTGTTCAATATCGTCATAAAACTCATAAAAAACACTGGAAATAGGAGAGGAGTAGCTGCTATCTTCCTTTAGTGTTAAAAATTCATTATCTAATAATTTATATAAACTCATCAAAAAAACGGCTTTGTTATAATCATAATTATTAGCATACTTTTCATAAAAAATTACATCTTTGTAGGCATAAATGGCATCAAAAAAAACTTTAAAATCGTATCCTTTAGGGACAAATAATTTGGATACGTTTCTGCATCCCAATCCAAAATAACGAAATATATCTTCGCCCAAATGAACTAAATCTTCTTTGCTTTCATTTCCTGTTAATACAGCAACTGAGTTTCTGTTTTTTCGAATAATATTTGGTACATTTTTAAAATAATAATCAAAATATCGTGATGTGTTGTTACTACCTGTTGCAATAATTGCATCAAAACCTTCTAGTTTTCCTTCTACAAAGGTGATTTTTGATAAAAATCGTTCATCCAATTGTATTAAATATTGAGCCAAAAATTTAACTAGGTATTGATCTTTTGAGCCCGTTTTTACCAAAACGTCATTTCCTGTTATTAAAACTGTTAAAAAATCATGAAACCCTACTAAAGGAATATTTCCTGCTAAAATTAATCCAATTTTTTTAGGCTCTTTGTCTGTAAATGTATATCCAGAAAGCCATTGGTCTATATGTTCTTGGGTTAGGGCTTTTGACCAAGATTGAATAGAAAAATAAACCTGCTCTGGTGTAAACCACCCGTTATGGGACTGAGATAAGTTAATTAATGACTCAAATGCATCAAAAAAAGATGAATTTTTTTTCACAACTTTATTTTGAGTTGTAGATTCTAATGAAAATTGATTTAAAAATAGTCCTAATTCAATAAAACTATTTTTTAATTCGTTTTGTGACATTTGTAACATATGTAACTTGTTTTTGAGTAGATAACGTTGTAATTTTGTACAAAAATAAGCATTTAGTAGTTAGGCTTTTGTTTTAAAGTAAAAATGATACACATTTTTACAAGTAACAACTACATGTTAAATCAAATAAATACAAAATTAATGGCAATAATTATAACCGACGAATGTATAAACTGTGGTGCTTGTGAACCAGAATGTCCAAACACGGCCATATATGAAGGAGCAGATGATTGGAGATACAAAGACGGAACAAAACTAAAAGGTAAAGTTATTTTGCCCGATGGTACCGAAGTAGATTCAGATGCGGCTCAAACACCTATATCTGATGACTTATATTATATTGTGCCCGGAAAGTGTACAGAGTGTAAAGGATTTCATGATGAACCTCAGTGTGCTGCTGTGTGCCCTGTAGACTGCTGTGTGCCAGATGATGAATACGTAGAGAGTGAAGAAACGCTTTTAAACAGACAAGCTTTTTTGCACAACGAATAAATTATATTTTTTTAGCTACAAGTACATACGTATCATAGGCATAGGTTTTTCTGTCGATTGTTTTTATGATTTCAAATCCATTGAGGCTTAAAAACAGTTGCATTTCGTTTAAAGTAAATATTCTAACAACCGAGTTGTCGTGTGCTATAAGCTCGCGCTCATTATGGTTTAATTTAAAATAATCTGCTTTCCATTTCATCATAAAATTTTCTGATTTTTGGATAAACCAATTGCTCTCTCGCACATAATTTACTCCTTGATATTGTGCTTTGTGTAAAACATTTTTATGTTTTAAAAAATAAGGGATAAATCGAGAGGCATCAATAAAATCAAAAACAAATAGGCCATTGTTGGATAAGTTTTCTCGAACCGATGTAAAAGCACTGTGCACATCTTTATTTGTGATTAAATAACTGGATGACCTTCCAGTTATTAATATAGAATCTGCTAACTTTTGAAGTTTAAAATTGCGCATATCGCCCTCAACAAAAGTACCATTTTTATTTCGCTCTTGAGCTATGGTAATCATGCTTGCACTATAATCTAAACCTGTATAGTTTATATTATTAGCAATAAATCTTTTGGCTAGGTTTCCTGTACCACTTCCGACTTCTAAAACGTTTTTGCATTTATTTTCGTTTATAATTGTGTTATAAAAAATAAATTCTTCATCATAATTAATAAACGTTTGATACATGGCGTCATAGAGTAGTGCCATATTTCCATCATAAAGTGTTGCCATACTAATTTTTAGTATAAAATTAATAAAAAAAAAGAGGCAATCGATGATTGCCTCTTTTAATTTTAATTTGAAATCTTATTAAAATTTATAGTTTAATGATAAATTCATCATTGTACCTAATTGACTAAAATGATAACCATCATATGTCATTTGAGAATAACGTTGGTTAAATGTAATTAAGTTAGATTGGTTTTTAATTGCAGCAGCATCAGCTATTAAAGCCGTACCAGCAGCATTTTCTGCTTTAAATTCCCATTCTGGTAATACGTTTAATATGTTGTTGATGTTTAATGCAATTGTCATTTTTTCTGACACATTAAAGTTAACCCCTAAATCTGTTACTATTTTAGGAATAAATTCAGTTCTTAAATCAGGACTCATCCCTTGTTGTTTGAAGGTAGTTTTACCAAAATAGGTATTATTTAAATTAAAACCAAATTTACCAATATCATAAGTAGTTCCTAAGATCCATTTTGTTACGGGTCTAGATGTAAAGAATAAAGCTTCTTGTGTTGCATTTACAACAGACTGACCAGCAGCTGCTACAATTGCAGGGTTTTTTACCGCTCCATCTCTTTCGTTTTGGATGGTATAGTTACCCGCTAAACTGAATCCTAATTCTCCTGTACCTACTTTAAGATCTTTATAATTTGCAACAAAATCAATACCCGATGTTTTAGTGTCTAATGCGTTAACAAAGAAACTTAAATCAGTTAAGTTATTAGCTGTTAAAATAGCATCTAATTGAGTTCCACCAGTTGATGATGGGCCAATCTCTGTACTTAATACAACTCTGTCTTTTACTGCAATGTTGTAGTAGTCAAAAGTAAAGTTGAAGTTTTTGCTTAATTTTCCACCAAAACCGATAGTGAAATTTGTAGACTGTTCAGCATCTAATTGAGGTATACCTAATAATTGTGCTTGAGTAGATACATTATTTACTAATCCACCTACTTGAATACCTTGGCCTGGTACAAAGCTATATTGTGCTTTTTGAGTATAAATTTGGTGTAATGTAGGTGCTCTAAATCCTGTAGATATAGAAGCTCTAGTTGTTAGTTTTTCGCTTAATTTTAAACGTGAACTTAATTTATATACAAATGCTCCACCAAAATCTGAATAATCTTCAGCACGTATAGTTCCACTCAATAAAAATGCATCTGATACATCATAGTCCAAACTGAAATATCCACCAATGTTATAACGGCTAAATTTACCCGAATTTTCTGGGCTATTTCCTGCAAATGAATCGGCTCCACCACCATCATACGATGCCAATCCGCCTTCAATTACTTCAAAAACCTCAGATCTAAACTCGGCTCCAACACCAATACTTATTTTATCAGATAATACTCTAGATAAATCAATGTTTCCTACATTGTGAGAAAAACCTGTTCCTCCTGGATCAAATGACTGTGGGCTATTTGATTGATATAAAGGAGCCCCTTGAGAAATTTCTCCTGCATCAACAACACCATTTCCATTTGCATCTATCCAAGTCGAATTAGAATATACAACATTTCTGTTATGAGAATCAGTAACTTTATACGTTTGTGTATTTCCACCTGTAGTAAAACTGGCATCAACATTCCAATCGTTAATTTTTGTTCTAATTCCTATAGTACCATTATAGTCATTTAAATCTCCTTGAAATGTTGGAACATACCCATCATATCCACCAGCAGTAGTTGGATTTGAACCAGGGAAAAAATCAGCTAAATACGGATAACTATCTACTGATCTCCAATAAGGTGTTCTGTAATTTGCAAAAGAATTTACTTTTTTAAATACATAAGCAGCATTAAAATACAATTCTGATTGTTCGCTTAAATCATAGCCACCGTTAATTAAAAATTTAGAAGCAGCAGTTTCAGGTGCTCCGTTAATGTTTCCTGCGTCTGGACGACGCGTTAAAAACTCATTGACAAAAGCAATATCTGAAGCCGAACCTGAAGTAAAATCAGCAATCTCACCAGCTGCATCTACCGTACCTGGACGGTTTGATAAAGATGTTTTTGAAAAATCAACAGTATAGTTTATGTAACCTTTATTGTCTCCAATAGAAGAACCATTGTTTAAACTAATACCAAAAGACTCCCCATCGCCTTCAGATGTTACACCTGTTCTTAATGTGGCAGAACCACCATCAACATCATCCTTTAAAATGATATTCATTACCCCAGCAATTGCATCAGATCCGTATTGTGCAGATGCACCATCACGTAAAATTTCAACTCTTTTAATAGCGTCTGTAGGTATAGCAGAAATATCTGAACCTGTTTCACCTCGTCCTGGAGATGTTTGTGTGTATAATAATGCACTTAAGTTTTTACGTTTTCCGTTGATCAAAATCAACGTTCTACTAGGTCCCATGTTTCTAATTTCATAAGGATCTAATAACGAAGTTGCATCATTAACGGGTGTTTGAACCGTGTTAAAAGATGGTATTCTGTACTGTAAGGCCTTATCAAAACTAGCTTGACCAGTAGATGTTAAATCTTTTGCAGGCAACACATCAATTGGTAAAGGAGTGTCGGCACTACTTCTTGGTGCTGTTCTAGAACCTGTTACATAAATTTCTTGTAAAACAGTTCCTTCTGTCATGGTAACATCCATTTTTGAACCTGTAACTACTTTTTCATCCGTTTGAAACCCTAAATAACTAAAAACTAATGTAGCACCTTCTTTTACAGAAATTTTGTAATTTCCATCAAAATCTGAGGCAACACCATTTTTAGTTCCTTTTTCAATAACATTTACACCGGGCAGAACTTGTCCGCTAGCGTCATAGACTGTTCCCTTTACTTCTTTTTGAGCAAAAAGGAATCCTACATTGAAAAGCAGGAATAAAATTGTAATTTTTTTCATAATTATTAATTAATTTAGATTAGTAACGTCAAATTTACATTAAAAAACATATAATCACAATTATGTGTTAATTTATTTTACAACAATGTCTTGTTTGTATTAAATATAAACTTTTGTCATAAATTAAAATTGATTGATACAAAGCATCTATATTATACATTTTTGTTTAATTAAATTAAAAAAATAAAAGATTTTTTATAACCTTTAAGTAATAAAATCAGATTATTACATTTAATTTAAAAATAAATTTAGACTTTAAAATTTCAAGGTGAATTTGTTTTATAGGTATTGTTTAACACAATATAAAATTATTTAAACAATAGATTATTGTTTAAATAATATTACGCACTAACATATAAGAAATTATTTTTTAGATAATTTATTTTTTGACGCAAATATTTTTTTTGTAAGAAATTTCATGACAGTTAAAATAATAAATGTCTATATAGGATTAAAATTTTAATTTAAAAGAAAATAAATCATTGTTTTGGTGTTTTTTAATTGTAATCCATTTACGAATTGAAATTTTAAAATGCATGGAACAATGAACCTTTATGTTAAAATTTATTCAAGGCATAAAAGGCTAGCTAACTTATTTATTTAAGTAAACTGATTGCAGTGTTTATAGTAAAAGTATTAAATAAACATATTTTTAAAAATTTAACAAACTAAAGTTACAATTTTCTATATTTGCACACTTTAAAAAACGTATACACCTTACCTTAAAACGAGTATCTAAAAATGAAAGCAGGAATTGTAGGATTACCAAATGTAGGAAAATCAACTTTATTTAATTGTTTATCAAATGCAAAAGCGCAAAGTGCTAACTTTCCGTTTTGTACTATTGAACCTAATATAGGTGTAGTAAACGTTCCAGATCCCAGAATTGTTAAATTAGAAGAATTGGTAAAGCCCGAACGTGTGCAGATGGCTACTGTTGATATAGTGGATATTGCAGGTTTAGTAAAAGGTGCAAGTAAAGGAGAAGGATTAGGCAACCAATTTTTAGGTAATATTAGAGAATGTAACGCAATCATTCATGTGTTGCGTTGTTTTGATAACGATAATATTATTCATGTTGATGGAAACGTAAATCCTATTAGAGATAAAGAGACTATTGATATAGAATTACAATTAAAAGATTTAGAAACGGTTGAAAAACGTTTAGAAAAAACAAATCGCGCTGCTAAAACAGGTAATAAAGAAGCCCAAACTGAAAAAGCTTTATTAGATAAAATTAGAGAAGCTTTATTGCAAGCAAAATCAGCAAGAACAGTAGTTCCTCAAAATGCTGATGAAGATTCTTTAATGGAAGAATTTCAATTGATTACCACAAAACCTGTTTTATATGTATGTAATGTAGATGAAGAATCAGCCGTAACAGGAAATAAATACGTAGATCAAGTTCGCGAATTGGTAAAAGATGAGCAAGCTGAAGTTATTGTACTATCAGTAGGTGCAGAAGCAGATATTACCGAATTAGAAAGTTTTGAAGAGCGTCAAGTTTTTTTAGAAGATATGGGTTTGTCAGAACCAGGATCTGCCGTTTTAATACGATCAGCTTATAAATTATTAAACTTACAAACCTATTTTACGGCAGGAGTAAAAGAAGTTCGAGCTTGGACTATAGGTGTTGGTAACACAGCTCCACAAGCAGCCGGAGTTATTCATACCGATTTTGAAAAAGGATTTATACGAGCAGAAGTAATTGCTTTTGATGATTATGTTGCTTTTGGAACAGAGGCTAAGGTAAAAGAAGCAGGTAAATTACGTGTTGAAGGAAAAGAATATATTGTTAAAGATGGCGATGTGATGCATTTTCGCTTTAACGTTTAAATATTTTACTAGTCCTAAATAATCCAAAGATTATCATTATTAAAAGTAGTTTTCGCATTTTGTTTTAATTTAAACGAAAATAGTTTTAATCAGTTGAATTCCTCGAGGCTCTGCCTCGGGATTGGAGAGGAAAGTTTGAAAACCTAAGGTTTTCATAAAACTAAAAATTTACTTTCTTCCGATTGATACCTCGATGGCTCTGTCTAGGGGTAATTCATTTCTTTAGTTTTCTCAACTGCTTAAATGGATTTTAGACCTATATGCTTCTTTTAAACAAATTTATCAATTAACTAATTTATAGGTTTTTATTTTATAAACAAAACACGTCATTTTAATTGCTTTGGTAGTAGCAAAAAAAACATTTTTATTTGAAACAAAAAAATCCAAAAGTATAAACTCTTGGATTTTATTTAATTTTGCACATTTAAGTTTAAACTATTCTTTACTCATGTTTTTCATTTCTTTTTCAATCATTTCATAAAATTGATCAATTTTTGGTAAAATGATGATTTTTGTTCTTCGGTTTTTAGAACGGTTTGAAGGCGAATCGTTTTCTACTAATGGCACATAAGAACTTCTACCAGCAGGAATAAGTTGTTTAGGGTCAACGCCTAAATCGTTTTGCAAAACACGAACTATAGCAGTTGAACGCTTAACAGATAAATCCCAGTTGTCAAGTAAAATGTTATTTTTAAAAGGAACGTTGTCAGTATGCCCTTCAATCATACATTCAAAATCGGGTTTGCTGTTGATTACTTTAGCTACTTTAGCCAGAACGTTTTTTGCTCCAGAACTAACTTCAAAACTACCAGATTTGAATAATAAATTGTCGGCTATTGATATAAAAACAACTCCTTTTTCTACATTGATGTTTATGTCAGGATCGTTTAAACCCACTTCTTTTTTTAAACTGGTAACCAATGCTAATGTTACGCTATCTTTTTTAGTTAAAGCGTCTTGTAAGCGATTAATTTTTAAGTCTTTTTCTTTTAAACTTTCTAACGATTTTTCAAGATTAGTAGCTCCTTTTGTAGTTAAAACGGTCAATTCTTTTGAGCTGTTAATTAAATCGCTATTATTTTTTTTCAAATAGTCTAACTGATTTATCAAGTCTTTTCTTTGTTCTTCTAGAGCCTGAGCCTCTGTTAAACAAACGTTTAGCTTAACTGTGGCAGTGTTTAATAAATCTTGAGTGTCTTTTTGTTTGGATTCTAACAAAGAAAATTTCTTTTTAGAAACACATGAACTCAAACTTAAAGACAATACGGTTAAAAGGAGAATTACTTTTTTCATAAATATGATATTTTTTTCAAAATTAATCAGAATTTTTTAATTTAAAATGCTTTATAATATAAAAAAAAGTTAAAATATAAGCGTAAAATAATTCTTACTTTTAATAAAATAAAGATATACGATTGATTTTGTTTTAAAGTAATTGGGTTTTTGAATTTTATTTCTTTTTCTATAGCATTTGATCAAGTTTCCATAAAATGAAAAATGAGCGTTTCCTACAGCTATAAAATGAAATAATTTCCCTTGAAATAAAAATTTAAAAGCAGCTATACCATCTAAAACCATTCTTAAAAAGATAATAGGTAACAGTTTTTTAAAAGGTAAATTTTTAACAAGCATGTATAATGAATTCCTAAAATTTAAGTATGTTTTAATAGGATTAGAAACATCTAAAGTTGCACCCCCTACATGATATATTATAGATTTTGAAGTGTATTTGGTTTGATATCCTAAATTAAAAGAACGCCAACACAAATCTATTTCTTCTTGATGAGCAAAAAAATCTACATCAAAGCCTTTTAATTCCTGAAAAACTTTTTTTCTAATAAATAAACAAGCGCCTGTTGCCCAAAATATTTCAATTTCATCATCAAACTGACCTTTGTCTTCTTCTAGGGTTTCAAAGATTCTGCCTCTGCAAAACGGAAAGCCATATTTATCAATAAAACCACCTGCAGCACCAGCATATTCAAAATGTGTTTTGTTTTTATAGTTCAGTATTTTTGGCTGAATTATGGCAACATTTGGCTCTTTGTCAAACAGTTCTTCAACGGGTTGTAGCCAATTTGGTGTTACTTCTACGTCAGAATTTACTAAAGCAAAATAAGGTTCGTCTACAAATGAAAGTGCTTCGTTATATCCTTTAGCAAACCCAAAATTTGATGTGTTTTGAATGATTTTTACCATTGGAAAATCCCGTTTTAATATTTCGACAGATTCATCTGTTGAAGCATTATCTGCTACATATAGAGTAGCATTTTGAGAAAACTCAATTACAGACGGCAAAAATTGAGGTAACAATTTGGCTCCATTCCAATTTAAGATAACAACAGCTATTTTATTCATTTAAAGTAAATTCGGGTAATTCTTTTAAAAAAAGATACTGCTCTTTTTCTAAGTCTATGGCACAAAAGTAGTGATTTAGTCCGTTAGTAACCATTAAATAATTTGCTTTTAATGTCATATTGTATCGTGCAATTTGATCAAAAGCTTTTTGATTTATGTTTATTTCTGGAGCTTTACATTCAATTAATAAAAACAGAGTACCATCTTTATTGAAAACAGCAGCATCATATCGCTTGTTCATGCCGTTAATCTTTACTACTTTTTCAACGTTTATATGAGACTTAGGATACTTTTTGTCTTCAATTAAAAAACGAATTACGTGCTGACGCACCCATTCTTCTGGAGTAAGAAGAATAAATTTTTTTCGTATTTCATCAAAAATAGATACTTTATTTTCACTATTTTTGAATCGAAATGTATAAGTTGGAAAATTTAACTTTTGCATAGGCCAAAATTACTCAAAAAATATAAACTGCCAACTAATTACTGATAACAGATAACTGTATAATGGATGAAGTTTCAAACATAATCAAAGATTTAAAAGCGGGTGTTTTTAAACCCATTTATTTTTTCATGGGCGAAGAGCCATATTATATTGATAAATTAACCGAATATATTGAACAAAATGTATTGCAGGAGCACGAACGCGATTTTAATCAAACGGTTTTATATGGTCGTGATGTGTCTATTGAAGATATTATTTCAAATGCTAAGCGTTTTCCAATGATGGCAGACCGCCAAGTGTTAATTGTTAAAGAAGCACAAGATTTAGCTCGAACTATTGATAAATTAGAAAGTTATGCAGAAAATCCGCAAAGCTCTACAGTTTTGGTTTTTGCATACAAATATAAAACGTTAGACAAACGTAAAAAAATAACAAAAGTATTAGCCAAGGCCGGTGTTGTTTTTGAGAGTAAAAAATTATATGAAAATCAAGTAGCTATTTGGATAAACAAAGTGCTAAAAGGGCAGGGTTATGCCATAGAGCCTAAAGCAAGTCAAATGTTGGTTGAGTTTTTAGGGAATGATTTATCAAAAATTAGTAATGAATTGGATAAATTAAAAATTGTGTTACCCAAGGGGCATATCATTTCGGCTACAGATGTAGAAGATAATATAGGGATTAGTAAGGATTATAATAATTTTGAATTGCGAAGTGCTATTGGATCAAAAGATCAATTAAAGGCGTATAAAATTGCAGATTATTTTGCTAAAAATCCAAAAGACAACCCAATTGTAGTAACAACAAGTTTGGTGTTTAGTTTCTTTTCTCAATTGATGCAATATCATGGAAGCAGTGATAAAAATCCAAGTAATTTAGCTAAGGTTTTAAAAGTAAATCCATATTTCTTAAAAGAATATGATGTTGCTTTCAAAAATTACCCCATAAAAAAAGTTAGCGCAATTATTGCTTCCTTAAGATCTATTGATGTAAAGAGTAAAGGTGTAGGGGCTAACGCTTTACCTCAAAGTGATTTATTGAAAGAAATGTTGATTCATATATTTAAATAACATATTGTAAAAATTTATTTTACGATTAATAGTAGGCATTATAATTGGTTTTTTACTGTTTTTTGTCATTGAAATTGAAAACCGTATATTTGTTGTCTTTAAAAAAAATAAAAATGGGAATGAATAAAAACACAGTGTTAGCTTGGGCTACGTTTATTATGGTACTAATGGGTGTGATCATTATTGGTCTTGGAATTTACAGATATGATGATGTTGCAGGTTGGGGTTTTGGGGCAGTTGGAATAGGGTTTTTTGCTATTGCATGGGTTTTTAATGCCTTGAAAGGAAGAGTTTAAATTTACAATTTGTTTTGTGATGAAATAAAATAACCGTTTGCTATGCCTACGGAAAATAATTAAATAAAAATAAAAATACAATGTCAGACGATAAGAAAGTAATATTTTCAATGTCCAAAGTAAATAAGATTTACTCTAGTGCCAACAAACAAGTTTTAAAAGATATTTATTTGAGTTTCTTTTATGGAGCTAAAATTGGTATTTTGGGTTTAAACGGATCAGGAAAATCATCTTTATTAAAAATAATAGCCGGTTTAGATAAAAATTTTCAAGGCGATTTAGTTTTTGCGCCAGGCTATAATGTGGGGTATTTAGAACAAGAACCACAATTAGACGAAACAAAAACTGTAATTGAAATTGTTCGCGAAGGAGCCGCAGAAGTGTATGCTTTGTTAGACGAGTTTAATACCATAAACGACCAATTTGGTTTGCCAGAAGTATATGAAAACGCAGACAAAATGCAAAAATTAATGGACCGACAAGCTGACTTGCAAGACAAAATTGATGCCGCAGGAGCTTGGGAAATCGATAATAAACTTGAAGTAGCAATGGATGCCCTTCGAACTCCAGATGGCGATACTCCTATTAATATTCTTTCTGGTGGAGAAAAAAGACGTGTTGCTTTATGTAGATTGCTTTTGCAACAACCCGAAGTTTTATTATTAGATGAACCAACCAATCACTTGGATGCCGAATCGGTATTGTGGTTGGAACAACATTTGCAACAATATGCAGGAACTGTAATTGCTGTTACGCACGACAGGTATTTTTTAGATAATGTAGCAGGTTGGATTTTAGAACTGGATAGAGGGCAAGGTATTCCTTGGAAAGGAAATTATTCTTCTTGGTTGGATCAAAAAACAAAACGCATGGAGCAGGAAGAAAAATCGGCCTCAAAGCATAGAAAAACCCTAGAGCGTGAGTTGGACTGGGTTCGTCAAGGAGCTAAAGGTCGTCAAACGAAACAAAAAGCACGTTTGCAGAATTATGATAAATTATTAAACGAAGACCAAAAAGCATTAGATGAAAAATTAGAAATCTACATACCAAATGGCCCAAGATTAGGAACAAATGTCATAGAAGCAAAAAATGTTGCCAAAGCTTTTGGTGATAAATTATTATATGACAATTTAAATTTTACACTTCCTCAAGCAGGTATAGTTGGAATTATAGGCCCTAACGGAGCTGGTAAATCAACTATTTTTAGAATGATCATGAAAGAACAAGAGCCTGACTCTGGAAGTTTTGAAATTGGTGATACGGTTAAAATTGCTTATGTAGATCAATCGCACTCTAATATTGATTCTGAAAAATCAATTTGGGAAAACTTTTGTGACGGTCAAGAATTGGTGATGATGGGTGGTAGACAAGTTAACTCTAGAGCCTATTTATCGCGTTTTAACTTTGGTGGAAGCGAACAAAATAAAAAAGTATCTACACTTTCCGGTGGAGAGCGAAACAGGCTGCATTTAGCCATGACTTTGCGAGAAGAAGGAAATGTATTGCTTTTAGATGAACCTACAAATGATTTAGATATAAACACTTTAAGAGCGTTGGAAGAAGGTTTAGAAAACTTTGCAGGTTGCGCCGTAATTATATCGCATGACAGGTGGTTTTTAGATCGTGTTTGTACGCATATTTTAGCTTTTGAAGGACATTCTGAAGTATATTGTTTTGAAGGAAGTTTCTCTGAATATGAAGAAAACAAACGTAAACGATTAGGAAAAGAGGTAACCCCAACACGTATTAAATATAAGAAACTGATTAGATAGTTTTTAAAAACAAAAAACGTTGGTTAATACCAACGTTTTTTGTTTTTTTTAGAAGCTTCTGATTTTCTAGAATTTGTTTCTTTATTCTTATTTCTTAAATCAGGTTTAGCGTCTTCATCTGTTGGTGCATTAGAAATTTGATATGGATGGTCACTAACGATTTTAATTTTAATTCGAATTAGTTTTTCAATATCTTTAAAATACTTTACTTCTTCTTTATCACAAAAAGAAATGGCTAATCCACTTTTGCCAGCTCTTCCTGTACGTCCTATTCTGTGAACGTAGGTTTCAGAAATATTGGGAATATCAAAATTAATAACAAAAGGTAAATCATCTATATCTATACCTCGGGCTGCAATATCAGTTGCAACCAAAACTGCGATTTCTTGATTTTTAAAACTTAACAAGGCACGTTGTCTTGCATTTTGAGATTTATTTCCATGAATTGCAGCAGCTTCAACGCCATTTTTTTCTAATGCTTTAACAACATTGTCTGCACCATGTTTGGTTTTTGTAAAAACTAGTACGTTGTTTAAATCATCGTTTCTAATTAAATGATATAACAGTTTTCGTTTGTCTCCTTTGTCAACAAAATATACTTTTTGAGCAACTTTTTCGGCAGTACTAGAAACAGGATCAACCGAAATGTATTTTGGCTTTGTTAAAAAAGTATCGGCTAACTCTCTAATGGCAACGGGCATAGTTGCTGAAAATAAAAGCGTTTGTCTGTTAGATGGTGTTAGTTTTACAATTTTTTTTACATCATTGATAAAACCCATGTCTAACATTTGATCCGCTTCATCTAATACCAAATGATGCATTTGATCTAAATCTATATAACCTTGTTTGTATAAATCCAACAACCTACCTGGGGTTGCAACTAAAACATCGACCCCTTTTTTTAATTGATCTACTTGAGATACCTGACTTACACCGCCAAAAACAACCATAGTTCTTATGTTGGTATATTTGCCATATTCATTAAAATTTTCCTGAATTTGAATGGCTAATTCTCTTGTAGGGGTTACCACTAGGGTTCTAATGCTTTTTCTTTTTTGGGCCGAACCTACAATACGGTGTATCATATTAATGATTGGAATGGCAAAAGCACCTGTTTTTCCGGTACCTGTTTGGGCACAAGCTACTAAATCTAATCCTTCTAAAACGGCTGGTATTGCTTGTTCTTGGATAGGTGTAGGGCTTTCATATCCTAACTCCTGAACGGCTTGTTGTATGTTGGGAATTAATTGTAATTCTTTAAATGTCATTTATAATTTTTTACAAAGGTAATCAAAAACAAGGTCAAAAGTTCAATTTCAACTGCGATCTAAAATTACTTGCCATTATTTAACCCGCTTCAAAACAAAACAAAAACAAGTGTCAAACAAAAAGTGATTAGTTTAACATCTTACTTTTTATAAAATCAGTAATTAAATAGGCTATTAATTTACCTGTTAAATGATTGCTACTGCTCAAGTCTAGATCTGGAGCACCTTCACAAATATGCAAATAAGACGCATTGCGGTGTTGGCCAAAGTGGTGAATAAATTGTCGCGCTTTTTCTACACCAAAACCAGAATTTGTCATGGCACTCGCATAAATACCGGGAATAGCATCTAAATCAAGTTCAATTCCAAACGGGTCATCTTTAACAAAATCTAAACCTATATTTAATTCGTTATCAAAGTTTTTTTCTTTTCTAACTTCAATCTCTTCATAGGTATTGTATTTTAGGGTTTCGGGTAAAGATTTTATTTTGTCTAAAACAATTTTAGAAATAAAACCTTCATGAAGTCCAAAAATAAAATATTTTTTTAAAAAATGATTTTCATAGGCGTAGGTAAATCCATTTCCTGAATGTCTCCCTTCCATAATTCTAAAGTCAGTATGCGCATCAAAATTAACAGCATTAACCATTTTTCCTTTGCCTAGAGCTAATCCTTTAATGTTTCCATAAGCATTATTGTGTCCGCCACCAATAATTATTGGAATCTTACCTGATTTTACGATTACTCGTATAATATGAGAAACTTCTTTGTCAATTTGTTCAACTAGTTTAAAAAGTTCTTTTCTTTGTTCTTTATCATTGGCATCTAATGTTGTAGCTTTTGTCATTTCTTTTTCCACATTTATGTGACCCAAGAATATAATTTTATTTCCTTTACAAAACTTATTATGTTGCATATTAACAAGACTTTTTATTGTACTTGCATAGGCAGAAGCCGTTCCTGTTTTGCCATAATTTGCTTTTACGCCAATATCTTCTGGTATGCCAAGTAAAACAAAAGGGGCATCTGATTTTAAAATAAAATCAGAAATTTTTTCGTCTTTTGGAATTATAATAATTCGCTCACCTAATTTTAATTCTCCACTTCTGTGATTTGTTATTGATACTAAATTAGAAATAGTGAAGGGTATAATATTTTCCATAAAAAACAATAAAACTTTTATTCAAAAATACTATATTATTAAATACTTTCGTTATTAAAATAAAAGAATGTACTTTTGTACCATTATTTAAATAAAAAAAAATGGAAAAGACCCCAAACAATTCAAATTTAAAGACTGTTGTAATCGTATTGTCTTTATTGTTATTAGCTAGTGTAGGTTATATTTTTAAGATGAGTTCTGATAATAAAACCGAAGTTCAAAAAAATGAAGTTAAATTTCAAACTGAAGTTCACGAAAAAGAATCAGTTATTAAAAATTTAGAAGAAATGTCTGCTAAATATGATGAAGAAATTGCATCTAATACTTCTTTAAAAGAAGAGCTAATAGCAGAAAGAGCTAAAATAGTAGCCTTAATTTCTAGAGTAAAAAACGGAGAAGCTTATAAAGATGATTACGTAAAATTGAAAAGAGAAATGGATAGCTTAATAGCCGAAAACTCTAAACTTAAAGAAGAAAATCAAACTTTAACTACAAATCTTGACAACACAACTACTGAATTAATTGTTTCAAAAAAATTCAGTGATACTTTGTTAAATCAAAACGACAAACTATCAAAAACTGTTGAAAAAGCTCAAAAGCTAGTAATTGTTAATTTAAAAACAATCGCAGTAAAAGAAAGAAAATCAGGAAAACAAATTGAAACTGCAAAAGCAAGCAGAGCCAATAAATTAAAAATAAGTTTTACAATTCCTCAAAATGCTGTTGCAAAACCAGGAGAAAGAGAATATTATGTTCAAGTTATTGACGCAGCTAATAATGTTTTAGGTGATAAAAAATCAGTAACAATTGATGGTAAACTTTTAACATATAGTTTTATAACTACAGTAAAATTTAATAATAAAACGTTAACTGTTTTAGAAGAATTATCTGGAGACGACTTTAAAAAAGGAACATATATGATAAATGTTTTCAATAAAAGTGATTTGGTTGCCAATTCATCTTTTGATTTGAAATAATTTATTTCATAGGTCAATAAAAAAAGCACTCATAAATTAATTTATAAGTGCTTTTTTTATTTTATAAACTGCCCTTCAATCATTACTTTTTCTATTAAATTACTTGTAAATTCGTACGGAATTTGATAAAAAGAATTTAAAGGTTTGGTTATAATAATAGTAGCTTTCTTTCCTATTGTAATGCTACCATGTGTTTTTGATAGACCCATTGCATATGCACCATTTATAGTAGCAGCATTGATTGACTCTTCTGGAGTCATTTCCATTTTAATACAGGCAGATGCTACAACAAAATTCATGTTTCCAGATGGAGTTGTGCCAGGGTTAAAATCAGAGGCTAGAGCTAGTGCAAGACCAGCATCGATCATTTTTCGAGCAGGTGTATATGGAATTGAAATGAAATAGGAGCAATTTGGTAATGCAACAGGCATTGTTTGACTGTTTTTTAATAGTTCAATATCATCATCAGAAACAATTTCTAAATGATCTACAGACAAAGCTTCGTTTTCTACACAAGCTTTTATGCCTCCAATGGTTGTAAACTGATTTACGTGAATTTTTGCTTGTAATCCATGTTTTTTACCAGCTTGCATTATTTGTATAGTTTCGTCTACAGAAAAATAACCCGTTTCTAAAAAAGCATCAATATAATCAGCTAGTTTTTCATTGGCTATAGCAGGAATCATTTTATTGATAATTAAATCAATATATGCAGAATGATTTTCTTTATATGCTACCGGAAAAGCATGAGCACCAAGAAATGTAGCTTTAATTGCTATAGGGTAATTTTCTTTCAAACGTTTTATTACGCGAAGCATTTTTAATTCGCCTTCAACAGATAGTCCATAGCCCGATTTTATTTCAACAGCTCCAGTTCCTTGACTCATTATTTCCTCTAGTCGAATTTTTGATTCCTGATAAATAGTATCTTCCGATGTCTCTTGAAGTTTTTTTGCAGAATTTAATATGCCACCTCCTCGAAGGGCTATTTCTTTATATGATAAACCATTTATTCGGTCTACAAATTCCTGAACTCTATTTCCTGCATAAACAATATGGGTATGACTATCAACCCAAGCAGGTAATATTATCTTTCCTGTTGCATCTATAACAGTTGTATTTTCTGTTTTTGGACAATCTATCATGGAGCCAAAACCTATAATTAAATTATCTTCAATTAATAAAAAAGCGTTTTCAATTTTGGGCAAAATATTCATTTCTTTTCCCGAAACTTTTTCAATTAATTTGTCTCGGGTTTGAATAAGCTCTTTTATGTTGATAAATAATGTTTTCATTGTTTGAAATAATTTTTGTAAATTTAAACTTGATTTTTAAAAACTCCTATCTTTCAGTCCTAAATTTTAGTTGTTTTAACTTTAAATGTAATAAAATTAATTTTAATGTTACAACCTTTTAAAAAAATATTATACAACTCAATTTTACGTATTATAAACGTATATTATTTTCTATATAAGCGATTATATTTATTGAATTAATTAAGGGGTCAATACAATAGAACAAAAAAGAAACGAAATAAAACGAAAAATAACATTCAAACCACTTTAGCTATGAAAGGATCATTTATATTATTATTATTAGGATCATTGATTTTAGTCTCTTGTAATAATAATGTTTATGGAACATATAATACCAACTACTCTAAAGACAAAAGTGTTTTTTTTGAAATAAAACTAAAACCGAATAATACTGTTGAAAAAACAACAGTTCATACAATAAGTGATTTTGCTCAAGGGAAGTATGTAATAGAAAAAAATAAAGTAATTTGTTATTTAGATTCATCTAGAAATAAATTTACTCAAGACACTATAATATTTAAAATAAAAGGAAAGAAGCTTTACCCAATTGTGAAAGAAATTGTTAATACAAAGTTTTATTTAAAGAAGAATAATTAGTTTAATAGCCCCGCTCCCGCACGAATCCTTTCGTGTGGTAAGTAGTAAATAATAAACAAAACCACATTGTAATGATGTGGTTTTATTTTACGACAAAAACGACAACATGACCCAAGACCACAACAAAAACATACAATTAATCACCTACAACCACTTAAACTTACCCACAAAAATAGATTTTGTTGGAGGCAATAATATTACCTATCTTTACAACGCTATGGGTCAAAAAGTAGAGAAAAAAGTGATACAAGGTTCAAACATCATCAACACCGATTATATGCAAGGGTTTCAGTATGAGCGAAACGTATTGCAGTTTTTTCCGCATGCAGAAGGATACGTTGAAAAGAAAGATAATAATTATAGCTACGTGTTTAATTATACAGATCATTTAGGAAACATAAGAGTAAGCTACTCAGATATAGATGGTAATGGTGTTTTAGGAAACGAACACTCTGTAACTTGCCAAACTATTGTTTCACATAAAGGAGGAGTTCCAGTAACAATTTGTAACGATTATTACACTAGCGCAATTTTAGAAGAAAACCATTATTATCCTTTTGGACTTAAACATAAAGGTTACAATAATGAGGTGAATGGTACGGAACATAAGTATAAGTACCAAGAACAAGAGCGTCAAGACGAACTAGGGCTTAACTGGGATAGCTTCAAATGGCGTAATTATGATTATGCGATTGGTAGGTTTATGAGTATTGACCCTTTGGCTGAAAAATACGCTTATAACTCAACTTATGCATTCCAAGAAAACAAAATGGGAATGGGTAGAGAGTTGGAAGGATTAGAATTAATCACTTTTAATCAAATGAGAACATATTTTACAGCCTTAAAGTATGCTTTTATAGGAAAAACAGAGCAAGCAAGAAGTAACTTAAAAACTTCTATAAATAACAGAGTTGAAGTATCTATTACTGGTAAAGAAAAAAGTAATGTTCAAGTAGCAAATTACAATGTTAATAAAGTATCTGATTACGGTACTATGGCAAATTCAATAAAAACAATATCCGATGAAGCAAAAGTAGCTACTAAACA
>NZ_CAWUTS010000017.1:0-28948 GCF_963925415.1 uncultured Flavobacterium sp.
TGACATTGATGTGCCTGTTGCGGTACCATAAGACGTAGTACTTGTTTCAATAGTTGAAAGAACATTTGTACCATCAGCTGTAATGTCGGGTTTTATTCTTCCGTCATCGGAAGGCCCTTGACTACTAGAGCCATTTATAACCAAATTAGTAATAGCGCCTGTTATAGGATTCACCGTTGGGTTTGCATTGGCTACAACTAAATTATTTTTAGCGTTCTTTTCACCTGTTAGTTTGTCTAAACCTGGAGCCAAACCATTTGAATATGTATCCATACCCGAATTACCGGCTGAAGTAACTTCTAAATAATAAGGAGCGTTAAAAGATATTTGATCCCATTGTGAGGCATCCGTATTATAATTACCCATCATCCAATCTGGAGCGCTTTGAGAGCCATCGTCAGAATTTATAGGTATTCCATAAGAATGATTGGATATTAAAAGCCCATAATTTGCAGCCTCACTGATAACTTCAGTATTGTCGCTTGTCCAATTATATGATTTTATATTAGATTCATAAGCCATTCCTCTAGCATTAATATTTATGCCGCTTGCACCTATTGTACCAACAACATGAGTTGCATGAAATTCAGCAGCAGGATTAATTGTTTGTGCGTCGGGAGTTGTAATTCTTGAAACACCTGCGTTAAGAAATTCTTCATGAGTTGTTAAAGCCCATCCGCCATCCCAAACCCCTATATTCATTCCGGCACCAGTTAAATTTAAACCTAAATTTCCACCTGGATATAGATTATTTGTTTTTACTGCCAAAGCAGAATTTCTGTTATCTGTAGAAATATATAAAGGTTTATTATCTATAACATCAATCATTTTATACATAACACCATTTACAACAAAACTTTCTTGTTTTGAGGCGTTTAACAATAAATAATTATTTACTCGACTTTGTTTTTGGTTATTACTTTCAATAATACTCGTTTTAATATTATTTAATTCTGAGGTATTGTAAGTACCAATGATTTTATTTATTTCATTTCTGTTTTGAGAAAATACAGAAAAATTAATAAATAAAAACAAGACAACATAATTTTTCATAAAAGTTGATTTTTTGATGTGAGTGTAAATGTATTAATTATATTATAATTAATATTAAATGTGTTAATTTTTTGTAAGAAAAATTAACAATTAGTATGAACTATACATACTACTGTTACAAAACGTCTTAATATTAAAAAAAAAGTTCATACTATAGTATAAACTTTTGTTTAAAAAAAAAGCCAAAATTAAATAAATAATTTTGGCTTTTAAATGATGTTCTATTTAATCTATTGTGAATGGGGCTAAATCGTTTACACCGAAGTTTCCACCACCTGAACCTAAAACAGTTCCGTCAGCTAAAGTTATTAAATAATTACCAGAAACTGTAGCACTTGTGTACATACCATCTCCATAATCGTCATAAATAACAAAAGTGTATGATCCTGAAGCTAAACAGAAATAATTAACATAAGTAGATCTATCAGCATATCCTAAAGCAGCATAACCTGTAATAGCAGTTCCTGCAGCGTTAAAACCACCAGAAGCAATTACACTAAATGAAGAATCATATAATTCCCAAGCCGTTTCTTCAGGATAGTTATCAAATGTGATTGCTAATTTTACTTTAGTTAATCCTGTAGCACATACCTCTGAAATATTATATATAATTTTCTTTTGGCTTACTACTAAATTATCAGCATCCAAAGAACCTGTATAACTGTTGTTTTGATTTATAGCAGCAGTGTTTTCTAAACTAAGTATTAGTACATTTCCAGCACTTGCAATACCTGTACCTACAATACTTACTTGAAAAGTACCAACTTTAGAACCAGCTGGAATAGTAACTGATGTAGGAGCTGAATAGTAACTAACATCATGCGTACTGGCTGGATCAACCATTAATGAAAAAGTTCTGTCAGAACTAGTTGCATCTGAAGCGTATATGTGAGATTCAACAACTATAGTTGCATCTAGTACAACACCAACATTTTTAGCGTCTTCTACTCCAACGTATCCACTTAGTGAATTAACCATCGAAGTATCATCTTCACAACTTACCGTTGAAAACAACACTGTAAATAATGAAAAAGTTAATATTAATTTTTTTAATGTCATGATTATAAATTTAAATTGTTAAATAATAAATTAGTTTTGAGTAGTTATACTAGGGTTATTATTTAATTCAGATTGAGGTATTTGGAATGACATATCATCAATATCATAAGCAAACGATTCACCTGAACGGAATACGTGATTAGTACCTCTTACTACAGTAGCTTGGTTACGTTTAAGAGCTAAATAACTCTTTCCTTCACCCCATAATTCAACTTTAGTTTGAAAATAGATTGCATCTTTAAGAGCTTGACCAGAAAGAGGATCCACAGCAGCATCAGCATTTGCTGAACTTCCTAAACGGATTGCTAAAAGTTCTTTAAGTCTGTTTTTTGCATTTGTTTCATCACCTGTTTTAGCAGAAGACTCAGCACTTAACAAATAAAACTCTTCGATACGCATAAAAATATAATCTGTAGTTATAGTTTGTTGACCACCAGCAGCTCTTCCTGGATCGAAGAACTTATTAAGAGGCATACCTCTTCTAGGTACTGAAACCGTTTCAAATTGTGTTTTTCTAATATCATTAGCTGGTATTGAAGCATATAAATTATTATCGATAGCTTTTCTATCACCTGCCCAAGCATAACTATAGGTAAAGTAATCGATTTGTCCCCACCAGTTAAGTAATTGATGACCCATATCTGCAGTAATATCATAACCCCACATCCAAGAAGGAGTACTTACATCATTAAACCCTGAACCTACACCTGGATAAGCAAGTTGTCCAGAAGTTGTTAAAGGATATCCACCTGTTGTAATAATTTGCTCAGATAATGTTTTTGCTTGAGGATAATTACCCATTGCTGCATATGTATACGCTAATAAACCTTTAGCTACATTAGCATCAATTTGATGTTTATACAATCTTGTAAAATCATTTAAAAGCGATAAAGATTCTGTTAAATCAGAAACTATTAAAGCATAAATATCAGAAGCTGGAACTTTAGCCGGATTTGTATCATCTGGATTACCGTTATAAAAAGGTAAAATAGCTTGAGTTGGATCGTAACTTCTTTGAAATATTTGAGCTAAATAAAAATATGCATAAGCACGGTATGCTTTAGCTTGTCCCATTGAATGACGAGAACTTACCGATTCGGGAGTTGCATCGTTTCCACCTAAAGAACTGATAACATTATTAGAAATATTAATAACCTTGTAATAATATTCCCAAATAATTCTGTTCTCTTCTCTGGTATAATCTAATGTAGCTACTAAATTAGCTGTATTTTGATACCAACCATAAGAATTTGCTGACAAAGCCATATCGCCTGACAACATATCTAACCAAATGTCTACTCCTTTTTGACCAAGGTCATAATGACGTGAACCGGTAACACCTGCTGGTTCTATCATAAAACTACCAATACCATCTAATGTTCCTGCTACAAGAGCTGGATTAACATCAGAAAATGCAGCGATATCTTCACTTGTAAGCACATTTGTGTTTCTTACTGGGTCAAGAAAATTCTCGCTACAGCCTACAGTAAGTAGGGCTAAAGCTACTATTGAATAAATTAATTTATTTTTCATTTTTTATTTTTTTAAAATTCAACTTTTGTACCAAAACTAAATGTAGTCATTGGCATATAAATTCCAGAATTTGAAGAACTAATTAATGTAGTTGGATTCAATCCTTTTCTACCACTTAACATCATCAAGTTATCTCCTGAGATGTACATGTTTAATTTAGAAATTTTTAATTTACTTAAAAACTGTTGTGGAACTGTATAACCTATTCTAAGATTGTTTAAAGATAAAAAGTCAGCTTTAGTTAAGAAACGACTAGAATATGAGTTAAAAGCTACATCTGTACTAATTCCTGAAGACAATCTTGGAACATTAGTAACATCACCTGGTTGACTCCAAGCATTACTAATATCAGTATGCCAGTTGTTAGCTCCAACTAAACCACTACTGCTCATTAATGTAGCATATCCATTGTCATAAACATAACCACCTAAACTGTAACTAAACTGTGTAGTTAAGTCAAAGTTTTTATATGATGCATTTAAACGGAAAGAACCTCTAACTTTTGGAATAGCTGATTTACCCACATATTTTTGAGTAGCTTGAGCATAAATTGAAGTTGTAGTTTGATTAATTCTTGCATCTGGATTTTCGTCCATATAAAGGGTCATATTGTTTATTGATTCGTCTCCCGTATTGAAAACACCATCGTTATTTATATCATTATAATATAAACTCCATAAACCAGCACCATTTGCAGAGTCTACTCCAGCCCATTCACGCATGTAAAAGTCATATAATGAATGTCCTTTTGAAAGTTGACCATCTAAAACTCTTACCTCACCCGTAAATGGGTTTGTTGGCATTTCAGTTATTTCATTATTCAAAAATTCACCATTAAGACCTAATGATAATTTTAAATCATTTGATGTTTTTGCTTTTAAAACATGAACATTAACATCAAATTCTAAACCACTATTAAGCAATTCACCACTGTTTATATTTAAAGTAGTAAAACCACTTGAAGGAGGTAAAGATTGATTAAAGAATAAATTATCTACTCTTTTTGAATAATAATCTAAATTTACATCTAGAGTGTTATTGAAAAAAGTACTTTCTATACCTACTTGAAACATTCTTGAAGTTTCCCAAGTTAAATCAGGATTAGCAAGAGTAGAACTTTGAGTAAAAGAATAATCACCAGTAGCTGTTTGATTGATAGAAGATAATTGCCATCCGTATTGAAGACTTGTACCTTGATCACCAGTTACACCATAACTCGCTTTTAATTTTAAATAATCTACGAAACCTAAATCTGACACGAAATCTTCTTTAGACATAGTCCAACCAAGACCTATAGATCCAAAAGTACCCCATTTGTTATTAATAAAACGAGATGATCCATCACGTCTTACAGATGCCGTTAGGTAATATTTTTTAGCATAATCATAGTTAAATTGAGAAAAATAACTTTCTAAAGTCCAACGTTGTGTATAAGATGTTGGTCTACCATAAATTTCTGTATACTGAGCTAAATCTAAAGTATTAGGCAAAATTGCATGTTGAGCAGCTGCACTAAAATAATTGTATTTATAATCTGTAGATTCGTGCGCAACAAAAACCTCTACACTGTGATCATTAAATGACTTGTTGTAACGAAGTAATTGCAAGAAATTTTGATTTGTTGCAGTACTAACTGATTTTGACAAATAACCATATGCTGTAGCCCAACCTCCATAATATGGATTGTTTCTAGAAGCACTGTCAAAATTTTGATATTGTCCACTGTAACGTGTTTCAAAAGATAAATCTTTTGCTAAATTAACTTTAATATTAAAATTACCTAATAAAGTATTTCCTAAAGTTTGAGATAAATCATAATGAGCATCTGCAATACCATTAGTACTATTCCAAGCTCTTCTTCCATACTCACTTCCATAATCATATTGACTACCTCCAAAAATTGGATCTGAAACCAATACACCATTATCATCTCTTAAATACACATCATATATAGATGGTGTCGTATTTGTCAATGCAAAGATATTACCAGAAGAACCCGCAGAACCTTCAGAATCTGAAGAGTTTACGTATTTTGAACCGGTATATGCTATATTACCTCCAATTGTAAACCAATCTTTTGCTTTATGCTCTACGTTAATACGTGTTGTGTAACGAGTGTAGTTTGATTTAATTGTATATCCTTGGTCATCTAAATAACCAAATGAAGTAGCAAAACGTGTTTTTTCGTCTCCACCACTAAATTGCATATTAGCTTCACTTCGAACACCTGTTCCAAATGCAGCATCTGACCAACTTGTAGGGTTATATCTACGAGATACACCACTAGCAATTTTTCCTGTATTAGGATCTATAAGTGATGAACCACTTACATTCCAAATATTGTAATGATCATCTATTCCCTCATTTGTTCCATACAAATTTGCATTTGCCCAAGCTATAGGATCTGCTTGACCTAATAATTTAGCTTTAGTAACTAGAGATCCCCAAGCTGTTTCAATATATTGCTCTGGAGAATTAATTACTTGATAATTTGGCAACATTAATGAATTTACACTAGATTTTACATCTACTGAAATTATAGAGCTACCTGCCTTACCTTGTTTTGTAGCAACTAGTATTACTCCATTAGCACCTCTAGAACCATATATAGAAGTTGCAGCAGCATCTTTCAATACTGTTATGCTTTCGATATCGGCAGGGTTAATTGAAGTAATATCACTACTGTAAGGAGCACCATCAACAACATACAAAGGAGCTGAGTTACCATTAACAGAACCAAATCCACGTATACGAATAGTTGCATCACTTCCAGGAGCACCTGAACCTGTAATAACATTTACACCAGCTACCTCACCACGTAATGCTTGAGAAATATTTGAAACTGTTTTAGCTTCTATGTTTTCTTTTGCAATTAAGGTTGCAGTACCTGTAAATGCTTCTCTACTTGAAGTTCCATAACCAACTAAGATTACTTCATCTCCAACAAAATCATTGTTTAAAAAAAAATCATAAACATTTGATGCACCTACAGTAACTGTAGATTTCTTTTTACCTGTAAAAGAAACTTCTAAAACATCACCTGCTTTTGCAGAAATAGAATAATTTCCGTCAAAATCTGTAGTTGCCATTTGTGATGTTGCTTTAACAACCACTATAGCTCCAGGCAATCCTCCGAATTCATCTGATACCATACCAGACACAGTTTTCTGTTGTGCATAAGAAAACTGCAATATAAACGCTAATACTAGCGTATAAATCCACTTGAACTTTGATCTCATATTAAATTTATTTGAGTTAGTTATTTAGCAAATTTCTTAATAAAATCTTAAATATGCAAATATTATTTAATAAATTTCTTACAAAAATATTAGAATAGTGATCATGAGATAGTTGAAATACAGAGAATAACATTATAATTCTCGTTAAAATATGTATTTATAATAAAAATAAAAAAATGTTAAAATAAAAAAATGTTAAAATAAAATTGGGTTTAAACGCATATAAAGTAGGCGAATGAAGGCTTAACAAGCCATTAAATATTTTTGAAGAAGCATCGTTGTCGGTTTTTTTTTTTAAATTAAACGATTTCAAACAATCAACCAAAATTAAAAAAAATACAGTAAAGCCGTATTTTGAAAAGGAAGTGCTTTATTTAGCTTTAACTCCTTTATTTAATCAAAAAATTGATGATGTACATATTTTAAATGTTCGAATAAGGCAATGCAAGAGTCTCTTTTTAAATTAAACACGTTAGCTAATTATATGTGGAAGCCAAAATTTAATGTTTTGTAGGGTTGTCCTTCATTTGTAAAAGCTAATAAGATCTTTTCGAAGCAGATGTAATGCATACTCTTTTTGGATGTGTATAGTTGTATCTAAAAAAGTAGTGCTTTTTATAAAGTATGCTTTTTATAAAAGCGTATTGGAGGAATTTTAAATGCTGTTAAATAACAATAAAGGACCTGTAAACCCAGTTGATAAAATTAATGCGCTATTAGAACGCAAATTAACACCATCATCAACAGTTATATAACAGAACGAATAATTACTAATTAAATAACAATTTAAGTCAAAAATATTTACTTACTATCCATAATAACATTAAAATGATAATACTAATACTTGTTAAATTATATATTTTTGCTAAAAACAAACAAATGTTAAGAGCTAAGTTTTCAGAAATTGAATTGGAATGTGGTACCGATGAGGCAGGAAGAGGATGCTTGGCAGGGCCAGTAACTGCGGCCGCTGTAATTTTGCCGGTAGATTTTAAAAATAATTTATTAAATGACTCCAAACAACTAACTGAAATTAAAAGAAATGTATTAAGGCCGTATATTGAAAAGGAAGCAATTTGTTTTGCTTTTACTCATGTTTTTAATCAAGAAATTGATGAAATCAATATTTTAAACGCCTCTATGAAAGCAATGCAAGAGTCAATTTTGAAATTAAACACATTACCTAATTATATAATTGTTGATGGAAATAGAGCTTTAAATGCAAAATTAGGTTTAAAAAGTAATTTTGGGAAAATATTTTCGGAATCAGAAATTTCAATTTTAAAATCTATACCTAATACTAGTATCATAAAAGGAGATAGCCATTACATGAGTATTGCTGCAGCTTCTGTTTTAGCAAAAACGCATAGAGACGAGTATATGTGTCGAATTCATGAAGAGTTTCCGATGTATAACTGGATCAAAAATAAAGGATACCCTACTAAAGAACATAGAGAGGCAATTAGAAAACATGGAATAACAAAATATCACAGGTTATCGTTTCGATTGTTACAAAAATAACTAAAATGGATATATGTTATAAATTATTAATTGATGAGTTAAGAAATTATAAACTCGGCTTCAAATAATAACGAAAAATGTTTAATAATTTTTAGCTTCACTTCTTGTTCGTCTACTTGCGATACACCAAGCTCAACCTGTAATGACGTAACTGCCTTTCCTTTTATTCCACAAGGAATTATATGGTCAAAATAACCTAAATCGGCATTTACATTTAAAGCAAAACCATGCATGGTAACCCAACGGCTGGCTCTCACACCAAGAGCGCATATTTTTCGTGCAAATGGAGTGCCTATACCTAACCAAACTCCAGTTTCTCCAACACTTCTTGAAGATGAAACACCATATTCTTGTAGGGTTAAAATTATTGCTTCTTCTAAAAAACGAAGGTATTTATGAATGTCTGTAAAAAAATTTTCTAAATCTAAAATAGGGTAGCCTACTATTTGTCCAGGGCCATGATATGTTATGTCACCTCCTCGGTTTATTTTGTAAAATGCAGCAGCCTTATCTGACAATTGTTTTTCTGATAAAAGTAAATTTGAAACGTCACCACTTTTTCCTAAGGTGTAAACATGAGGATGCGTTACAAATAAAAAATGGTTTTGAGTTTCAATATTTGTTTCCTCTCTTCTGTTTTTAATTTTTGCATCTACAATTTCTTTAAAAAGAGTTTCTTGATAATCCCAGGCATCTTTATAATCTGTATGACCTAAATCTTGTAATTGAATTTTTTTGTTCATTGTAGTAGAATATGGCATGTAATTTTGCATACCCTTTTAGACCCGGCAAATATACAAAGGATTTGTCAAATAGGCCTGAATGAGATGAAAATCACCTTTACAAAAAAAGCCATTGCTATAAAAAGAAAGTTAAACATACCCCAATAAGGCTTAAACATTTACTTTTAATAAAACAAAATGTTTAAACTCTTAAATTTTAAACTCTTAAACTTTAAAAATTTTAAACTAATACTTATCTTTGCTAGCTCAAAATAAAACAACATGCAACTTTCGGAACAAGAAATCATTAGAAGAGAAAAACTAAATTCGCTTCGCGCCATAGGCATCAACCCTTATCCAGCAGATTTATATCCTGTAGACTTTACTTCAAAAAAAGTAAAAGAAAACTATGAAGAAGGAAAAAAGATAGTTATAGCGGGTCGTATAATGAGTACGCGCATTCAAGGAAAAGCTTCGTTTGCGGAATTGCAAGATAGTGAAGGTAGAATTCAAATTTATGTAAATAGAGATGAAATATGCCCTACCGAAAACAAAACCTTGTACAACGAAGTCTTTAAAAAATTAATTGATTTAGGCGATTTTATAGGTATTGAAGGAACAATGTTTACAACGCAAGTAGGTGAAAAATCGGTTAGAGTTACAAATTTATCTCTACTAAGCAAAACGTTACGACCGCTACCATTGCCAAAAACGGATACCGAAGGAAATGTTTATGATGCTTTTGCAGATGCTGAATTGCGCTACAGAATGCGTTATGTAGATTTAGTCGTTAACCCAAAAGTAAAAGAAGTTTTTGTAAAAAGAACAAAACTTTTTACTGCCATGCGAAATTTCTTTAACAATGCTGGTTATTTAGAAGTTGAAACACCTATTCTACAAGCAATACCTGGTGGTGCAGCTGCTAGACCATTTATTTCTCATCACAATGCCTTAGACATACCATTGTATATGCGAATTGCTAATGAATTATATCTAAAAAGATTAATTGTTGGTGGTTTTGATGGTGTTTATGAGTTTTCAAAAAACTTTAGAAATGAAGGAATGGATAGAACGCATAACCCAGAGTTTACAGCTATGGAGATTTATGTAGCTTATAAAGATTACAACTGGATGATGACGTTTACCGAAAACCTATTGGAACATTGTGCTCTTGAAGTTAACGGAACTACAGATGCAATTTTTGGAAATCACAAGGTAAGTTTTAAAACTCCTTATGCCCGTGTTACAATGACAGACGCTATTATACAATTTACAGGTTTTGATATCTCAGGAAAATCTGAAAAAGAACTTTTTGAAGCCGCTAGAGAAATGGGCATAACCGTAGATGATACTATGGGTAAAGGAAAACTAATCGATGAAATCTTTGGTGAAAAATGTGAAGGAAATTTTATTCAACCTACTTTTATTATAGATTATCCAAAAGAAATGAGTCCATTGTGCAAAGAGCATAGAGAAAATCCTGAGTTAACAGAGCGATTTGAATTAATGGTTTGTGGAAAAGAAATTGCTAATGCCTATTCTGAATTAAATGACCCTATTGATCAAAGAGCACGTTTTGAAAACCAAATGACCTTGGCCGCTAAAGGCGATGTTGAAGCAAACGGAATAATTGATGAAGATTTTTTACGCGCATTAGAATATGGAATGCCTCCTACATCAGGATTAGGAATTGGAATGGATCGTTTAATTATGTTTTTAACGAATAATCAATCCATACAAGAAGTGTTGTTTTTTCCTCAAATGAGACCAGAGAAAAAACAAATAGAAATGACAGAAGATGAAAAAATAATTATTGATTTATTGTCCAAAAATGAAAACGCTATGGATTTAGCAATTTTAAAAACAAAATCTGAATTAAGTGGAAAAAAATGGGACACAGCAATGAAAGGTCTTGCTAAACACAACATGATTACTGTTAAACTTGAAGGTGAGGGTAAAATTGTGGAATTGAAAAGTTAAAAAATATATTTAGCATCTTAAAAAAGGGAGAATTCATAATATGAATTCTCCCTTTTTTTGTTAAAAAAAGTTAAATATTTAAACCTTATCTAAATAATACCGTCTAAAAATAAAACTTTAAAAATAACACCATGAAAAAATTAGTAGTAATTGCATTATTAGTTGCAGGATTTACAACATTTGCACAAGAAAATGGAAGAAAACAAAACAATAAAAATTTTAAACCAGAACAAAGGGTCGAAATGCAAGTTAAAAAAATGACAGAAAATCTTAATTTAGATGAAAAACAACAAAAAGAAATTACAGCATTTTTAAACGTTCAAAAAGAAGAAAGAGCTGCCTTTGCGGACAAAAGAAAAGCCCTAAAAGAAGGAGCAGAAAAGCCTTCAAAAGAGCAACGTGAAGCTATGAAAAAAACTATAGAGAAAAAGAAAATTATGACAAAAGAGAAAATGAAATCTATTTTAAATGAAAATCAATATAAAAAATGGGAATCATTAATGGAGGAGAATCAAAATAACCGAAAAGAAAAAATGCAACAACGAAATAATAAAAACAACCAAAAATAAAATAAGAGTTAAATAAAGTGAATTAAAAAATTTGAATTTCAAAAAAAATAGTTAGATTTGGTTTTTAAACAAACTACTATTATGAAAAAAATAATTTCCCTGTTCGTATTTATCATTGCTCTTTCTTTTAATGCAAATGCTCAAGAAGTAATATCTGCTGAAGTATTAGCAAAACAAGATGCTTATGAATTAGCTCAATATTTAGAAATTAATGGCACTATAGTTACAGATTTACAATCTCTTTTTAAAATGAAACATGAAACACTTTTAACAGAAGGTATTTCTGAAGAAAGAATACAGGTTTTATCTGAAATGATTGAACATAAATTAGCAGCTACTTTAAATGCTAGTCAAATAGAAAAATTAAAAGCAGATCCTGAATTATATAAAAAACTGATTCAAAACTAAAAAAAAATCCCGAAATTAATTTCGGGATTTTTTTTTTATAAATTTTCTGACACTTTTGCCACAGCATTTATGGTAAAATCTAAATCTTTATAAGACAACGCATCAGTTATAAACCAAGTTTCATATGCAGAAGGAGCTATATATATCCCTTCTTTTAGCAAGCCGTGAAAGAATTTTTTAAAGGTTTCATTGTCTCCTTTTTTTGCAGTTTCAAAATCTACAACTTCATTTTTATCAAAATGAACAGATATCATTGAACCTACTCGATTTATAGTAAAATTGATGTTTTTATCAGATAAAGCTTTGTAAATTCCTAGGTGTAAATAAGCTGTTTTTTCTTCTAAACGTTTATAAATTTCCGAATCAGAATTTAACTCTTTTAGCATTTCATATCCGGCAGCCATGGCCAACGGATTTCCTGACAAAGTTCCTGCTTGATAAACAGGTCCTATAGGTGCTAAATAATCCATGATGGAAGATTTTGCAGCAAAAGCTCCTACAGGCAATCCACCTCCAATTACTTTTCCAAAGCAAACCATATCGGCTTTTATGCCATATAATTCTTGAACCCCCCCTTTTGCTAATCGAAATCCTGTCATTACTTCATCAAAAATCAATAAGGTACCGTTAGCGTCACAAAGCGATCGCAAACCTTCTAAAAATCCGTCCTTTGGAGCAATACAACCCATGTTGCCTGCCACAGGCTCAATTATTAATGCGGCAATTTGATTTTTATTGGCCTCAAACAAGGATTTAACATTTTCAATATCGTTGTATTGAGCTAACAAAGTGTCTTTTGCTGTTCCTTGAGTAACACCTGGGCTGTTTGGAGACCCAAATGTAATTGCGCCACTACCCGCCTCAATTAAAAAAGAATCTGAATGCCCGTGATAACATCCAGCAAATTTTATTATTTTGTCTCTTTTAGTATATCCTCTAGCTAACCGAATAGCGCTCATACAAGCTTCTGTTCCCGAGTTAACAAATCGTATTTTATCAATATTAGGCACCATTGAAACGGCTAATTTAGCAATTTTAGTTTCTAATTCTGTGGGCATGCCAAAAGAAGTTCCCAGTTTTGCTCGCTCAATTATAGCGTCAATTACAGGCTTATGTGCATGACCCAAAATCATTGGTCCCCACGAGTTGATATAATCGATCAATTGATTACCATCTTCATCGTATAAATAAGGACCTTTTGCACTTTTTACAAATATTGGAGTTCCTCCTACTGATTTAAATGCTCTAACTGGAGAATTTACACCTCCAGGAATTACTTTATTGGCTTCAATAAATAATTCGCTGCTTCTTTTGTATAACATTATTTTATTTTTAAAATCTGACCTACCGAAAGCATAGGGTCTGAAATATTGTTTTTTTTCATTAAATTTTCCAAAGAAATAGAGAGTTTTTTTGATATGGAATATAAGGTATCACCTTTTATTACTTCATATTCTGAATCACTTGCTGTTTTAGAAACCTCACGCACAACTTTATTTGAACGCGAATAGCCTAAAACCTCATCATCAAAAATATATAGTTTGTATTTTTCAATGATATGAATAAGTTTTAAAGGGTATTTAGGATCTGTTGCATATCCTGCCTGTTTTAATCCATTTGCCCAAGCCTCATAATCTCCCTCTTTAATGTCAAACAAAAAGTTATATCGACTTCTTGAGGTCAAAAATAATGAATGGTCTTTATACGAATCTGCTGGATTATTATATTTTCGAAAACATTCTTGAGATTCGTCATCGTCATGAAATACCTTATCACCCTCCCAACCTAAATGGCATTTAATACCAAAATGATTGTTTGCTTTTTTACACAACTCTCCTTTTCCTGCTCCTGACTCTAAAATTCCTTGAGCCAAGGTTATACTTGCTGGAATTTTATAATTAATCATGCTTTGCTTTGCAATACCCTTAAACCAAGTAATATATTCCTCTACATTTTCAAAAGTTACAACCACAAATGAAGTTGCTTCTAATTTTTCTTGTGTATCAATATGCGTTTCTTTGTGAGAAATCACTACTGTCTTTTTTACAGCTGGTTTTTTTGTAATTATACTGTTCTTTTTTGAGCCACAACTGGCAAAAAAAACAGCACAACATAGAAATAAGGCCATTTTATAATTCATATGTATATCGTTTCTTTGTTTTGTTTTTTTAGCAAAATATTCATGCCTTTTATGCCTTGTAATCCACCGGTATGAATGGCCAAAATTTTACTTCCTTTTTCAAAATAATCTTTTTTTATTAAATCAAAAATACCAAACATCATTTTACCTGTGTAAATAGGGTCTAATGGAATTTGATGTACTTGATGAAAATCATTTATAAATCGTATTAAATTATCGGATACTTTTCCATAACCCCCAAAATGATAATCGGAATCAATAGACCAGTTCTTTTTTTTTGTAAAGTTACTAATCTCTTTTGAAATAAAATCACCTTTTAAAGAAGGAAAACCAATAATTTGTTGGTCGTTAAAACTTGAATTTATAATTCCTGCTATTGTTCCACCTGTACCAACAGAACAACAAACATGAGTAAATTTTTTGTATTCATTTGTTAAAATTTCTTCACAACCAAGTATCGCTAAATCATTTGTTCCCCCTTCGGGCAAAAGATAAAAATTTCCAAATTCCTTTTCTAAATCTTTTAAAAATTCAGAATTGTTTTTGTTTCTATAAGCTGCTCTAGATATAAACTTAAATTGCATACCTAAAGATTGTGCTTTTTGCAGTGTTGGATTTACTTCAGCTGTAGTTGCTAACTCCTCGCCTCTAATGATACCAATAGTTTTAAAGTTATTTTCATATCCCGCACTTGCTACTGCTAAAACATTATTCGAAAAAGCGCCTCCAAAAGTTAATAACGTACTTTTATTTTCCTTTTGTGCTTGAATTAAATTGTATTTTAATTTTCTAAACTTATTTCCCGAAATTAAAGGATGAATTAAATCTTCACGTTTTATAAACAACTCAACGTTTGCATTTTCAATTTTAATTTTTTGAAGTTGAATTTCCATTTTTTTAATTATTTTTTTATAAAATAAAGAAAACACCATGCAGATCTTTGTTCTAAATAATCTAGGTTGACTTCATTTTGATATGCTTCTCGCTCAAAAGAAATGTTTAAGTACGCTAGCTTTCGATCTTTATATTGAGCAAAACGAATTACAAATTCAATTAAATACCACAAATAAAAGGGCAAAATTAAAAGCTCTATTTGTTGTCTTATGTGAATTTTTTCATGATTCAATAATACTTTATTTTTTGTGTCTTTTATACTTGAAAGTATGATAAAAGGAAAAATTGTAAGTCCTCTTACCCATTTAGGCGTTAAATATTTAAAAACTATTACAAACATATCATGCAAAGTTGCTAAATTTGTAGTTATGAATGAAGAATTAAATCTAAATAATTTAAAAGAAGGTGAAGATTTTTATTATACACCTGAAGGATACAAGTGTTTCACTAAAAAACACCATCTAAAAAGAGGACATTGTTGCAAAAGTGGCTGTAAACATTGTCCCTATGGATTTGACAAAAAAACAGGAACTATTAAAAAATAATTAGCAGGTTGTACGTTAAAAATTAAGCCTATTATATAAAACCATAACGCATTATGACTTTCAAAGAACAAATACAACAAGGAATTCCTAATGAATTACCCAGTATAAAACCATACGAAATTGAAATCAATCATGCCCCAAAGCGTAAAGAGATTCTTTCGGATGCTGAAAAAAAATTAGCATTACAAAATGCTTTGCGTTATTTTGAACCCATACATCACCCTGTTTTACTTCCAGAATTTAAAACAGAGTTAGAGCAATATGGCCGAATTTACATGTATCGATTTCGTCCTGATTACGAAATAAAAGCCAGACCTATTGATGAATATCCTGGAAAAAGCGAACAGGCAAAAGCTATAATGTTGATGATTCAAAACAATTTGGACTATGCTGTTGCACAACATCCTCACGAATTAATTACCTATGGAGGAAACGGAGCCGTATTTCAAAATTGGGCACAATATCTATTAACGATGCAATACCTATCAGAAATGACAGACGAACAAACGTTAACCATGTATTCTGGACACCCAATGGGCTTATACCCAAGTCATAAAGAAGCGCCTAGAGTTGTCGTTACTAACGGCATGGTTATACCCAATTATTCTAAACCTGATGATTGGGAAAAAATGAATGCAATGGGTGTTTCGCAATACGGACAAATGACTGCCGGAAGTTATATGTATATTGGCCCACAAGGAATTGTTCATGGCACAACCATAACCGTTTTAAACGGATTTAGAAAAATTAAAAAAACACCAAAAGGCGGACTGTTTGTAACTTCTGGATTAGGCGGAATGTCGGGTGCACAACCAAAAGCTGGCAACATTGCGGGTTGTGTTACCGTTTGTGCCGAAGTAAATTCAAAAATAACACACATTCGCCATTCTCAAGGTTGGATCAATGAAGTAATTGAAAACATAGATGAATTAGTACTACGAGTTAAAAAAGCTTTAGCTAATAAAGAAGTGGTTTCTATTGGGTATTTAGGAAACGTAGTAGATGTATGGGAACAATTTGATATAGAAAACATACATATTGATTTGGGTTCTGATCAAACTTCTTTACATAACCCATGGGCTGGAGGGTATTATCCTACAGGGTATTCATTTGAAGAATCTAATGAAATGATGGCAAACAATCCTGATAAATTTAAAGAAGAAATTCAAAAAACATTACGAAAACATACCAATGCCATAAATAAACATACTGCAAAAGGAACCTATTTTTTTGATTATGGAAATGCATTTTTATTAGAAGCTTCGCGAGCTGGTGCTGATATTATGGCTTCAAACGGAATTGACTTTAAATATTCAAGTTACGTGCAAGACATTATGGGGCCTATGTGTTTTGATTATGGATTTGGGCCTTTTCGATGGGTATGTGCTTCTGGAGATTCTGATGATTTGGCTAAAACTGATGAAATTGCATGTGATGTATTAGAAGAAATGATGAAAAATTCACCGCCAGAAATACAGCAACAAATGGCCGACAATATTCAATGGATAAAAGGAGCGCAAGAAAACAAGCTTGTTGTGGGATCTCAAGCTCGAATTTTATATGCAGATGCAGAAGGAAGAATAAAAATTGCAGAAGCATTTAATCAAGCTATTGCAAAAGGAAGAATAGGAACCGTAATTTTAGGTCGTGATCATCATGATGTATCAGGAACAGATTCACCGTATAGAGAAACATCTAATATTTATGATGGTTCTCGTTTTACAGCAGATATGGCCATTCAAAATGTAATTGGCGATAGTTTTAGAGGCGCCACCTGGGTTTCGATTCACAATGGAGGTGGCGTTGGCTGGGGGGAGGTTATTAACGGTGGCTTTGGCATGGTTCTTGACGGTAGTGAAGAGGCTTCTAGGAGATTAGAGTCGATGCTTTTTTGGGATGTAAATAATGGAATCTCTAGAAGAAATTGGGCCAGAAATGAAGGAGCAATTTTTGCTATAAAAAGAGCTATGAAGACACAGCCTTTATTAAAAGTTACCATCCCTAATAGTGTAGACGAAACTTTATTTTAAATAATAAACCCTCATTTAAAAAAGTAAAATATGAAAACAATACAATTAATTCCTTTATTCATGCTCTTTGTACTTGCTTCTTGCAGTTCGGTTAGAGTAAATGCTGATTATGATAAAAAAGTCGCTTTTGATCAATACAAAACCTACGCTTATGTTAAAGCTAGCATTGACAAAGTTGAAATTTCAGATTTAGACAAAAAAAGAATACTTTATGCAATAGATGATGCTATGGCTGCAAAAGGTTTTACTAAATCAGAAAATCCTCAAATGCTGGTTAGTATTTTTACTAAAGAAAGTGAACGCATTGATGTATACAACAACAATTCGTGGGGAATGGGTTTTGGATGGGGATGGGGTAGAAATTTTGGTATGAATTACAACCAAGTATACTCTACACCAGAAGGATCTTTGTTTATTGATTTTTTTGACACCAAAACAAAGGATATGATTTGGCAAGGTGAAGGAAGTGGGTACTTAACTAAAAATACAGATAAAAAAGACGCACGTATTAAAGAGTTTGTAGATAAAATTTTAGAACAATACCCTCCTGCGTTAAAAAACTAATTTTTTAATTGGTATTCTAAACTTTTCTCTAAAGCATAATATAAAGCCGCACCATTATTGACGCGGCTTTTTTATGCTATTCTATTTTTAAAAAACATAAACGACTAATTTGCGTAATTTTTTTGAGCTAAAAATAGTTCTAAAAAAAATTAGAACAACACGTTTGGGTTAATAGCTTAACAATTCATCAATCTTAACTCTAACTTTATTTGTATTTGGAATCATAGCAAACTCCAATATGCTGTTTAACGGTATTGCAGGCATGTTTTCTGAGCCAATTACCATAACAGGTGCGTCGAGGTGCTTGAAGCATTTCTCTTGTATTAAACCGGCTAAACTGCGAGCAAATGAATTATTGGTCGGCTCCTCGGTAACAACCAAGCATTTATTGTTTTTTTTAACTGATTTTAAAATGGCCTCTTCGTCTAAAGGATACAAGGTTCTCAAATCTATAATTTCTACTTGTTTTTTAATATCCGCTGAAGCATTTAACGCCCAATGAACTCCCATTCCGTAGGTGATAATTGAAATGGTTTCTGTAGTATCTTGCTCCCATACTTCTTGAACGATGTTTGCTTTTCCAAAGGGCAACATATAGTTTTCACTAGGTTCATTTACTTTTGCTGCATCTGTGCCTTTTACTTTACTCCAATACAAACCTTTGTGTTCTAAAAAAACTACTGGATTTGGATCGTAATATGCGGCTTTTAACAAACCTTTTAAATCGGCTCCATTACTTGGATACGCAATTTTTATTCCTCTAATATTCGTTAAAACACTTTCTACGGATGAAGAATGATAAGGCCCACCACTTCCGTAAGCACCAATTGGAACACGTAAAATCATGCTTACTGGCCATTTTCCGTTTGATAAATAACACGAACGGCTAACTTCTGTAAACAACTGATTTAGTCCAGGCCAAATATAATCGGCAAATTGTACCTCAACAATAGGTTTTAAGCCAACAGCTGACATTCCAACCGTTGAACCTACGATAAAAGCTTCTTGGATTGGGGTATTGAAAACGCGTTCATCTCCAAATTTTTGTGCTAAAGTGGCTGCTTCTCTAAAAACGCCACCTAATCGTCCACCAACATCCTGTCCGTATAACAAACTTTCTGGATGTTTTTTCATGATTTCTTCTACTGCAAATAATGCACAATCAACCATTACTACTTTTTCCTCCCGTGGCGGATTTCGTTCTCCAACTTCCTCTGTGATAGGTGTTGGGGCAAAATCATGTGTAAATAAATCTTCGGGTTTTGGATCTTCTGCTTTTTGAGCTTTTTCGAAATCAGCTTGAACTTTTGTTTTAGCTTCTTGTTCTATTTCTGAAATCTGAATATCCGAAAATCCATTATCTTTTAATTGTTGCATTAAAACCGGATAAGGATCACGAGATTGAGCTTCTTCTAAATCGTCACGATACCATTCCATTCGAACGCCAGATGTGTGGTGATTCAATAATGGAACTTTTGCATGCACTAAAAAAGGTCTTCTTTCAGTACGAATGGTTTTAATTACTTTTTGAAGTGCTTCGTAACTTTCTGTAAAGTTAGCTCCATCTATAGAAATGGCTTCAATTCCGTGGAAACCCTTAGCATATTCAAAGGCATTTTGAGCTCGTGTTTCTGCAGCATTTGCCGAGATGTCCCAACCGTTATCTTGAACCAAATATAAAATAGGCAATTGTTTGAGGGCTGCCATTTGAAATGCTTCTGCTATTTCACCCTCAGTTACAGATGCATCACCTAGTGAACAAACCACTAATGGGCTTTCTTGATCTTTATTTTGAATTCCTGTTTTCTCTTTATACCAAAACCCCATCGCTGCGCCAGTAGCTGGAATAGCTTGCATACCGGTTGCAGATGACTGATGTGGAATTTTGGGCTTGTCATCATCCTTTAAACTTGGATGGCAATAATAGGTTCTTCCGCCCGAAAACGGATCGTCTTTTTTAGCCATCAATTGCAACATTAAATCATAGGGTTTCATGCCTATTCCAAGCAACATGGCATCATCACGGTAATACGGAAAAGCATAATCTTGAGGCAATAATTGCATGGCTAAAGCAATCTGAATGGCTTCATGACCCCGAGACGTTGCATGAACGTATTTAGAAACTATTTTAAAATTTTCTTCATACAGTTCGGTCATGACTTTTGCGGTTGCCATAGTTGAAAAAGCTCTTTTTAATATGTTTTTATTTAACATTATATTTTTTAGGGAACAAATTATTTACAAATTAATAGGGTTTAACACAGCTTATTTTAAAACTATTTTGCTTCTACAATCCAGCCAAATTTATCAACCTCTTTTTGAACTTTTATAGCATTTAATGTGTTGTTTATCATATTAGAAACCGGATTAGATTCTGGTAAGTTTAAAGTAAAATCTTCGTTGCCAATTTCCTCTATCATAGCAATTCCCACAGCTGTTCCTGTTCCAAAAGCTTCTTCTAAAGTTCCGTTTGCTGATGCCTCTTTGATTTCTGATAACTTAATGGGTCTTTCTGTAACTTCAAATCCTTTATCACGCAATAAATCAATTACACACATTCTTGTAATTCCGGCTAATATAGAACCACTAAGATCTGGAGTGATAAATTTTCCGTTTATTTTAAAGAAAATATTCATAGTTCCCACTTCTTGAATGTATTCAAAATCTTGGGCATCTAACCATAGTACTTGATGGTATCCTTTTGCTTTTGCATTTTCTGTTGGAAGAACTGCTGCTGCATAATTTCCTGCTGCTTTGGCTTCACCTGTTCCTCCGTTAACGGCACGAACGTATTTTTTTTCTGCGAATAATTTGATTTTATGACTGTAAATAGGTCCAGATGGGGATGCCATTACAATAAACTTATAACTTTTTGCCGCACGCATTCCTATAAAGGGTTCATCAGCATACATAAAAGGTCTTAAATACAAAGCACTTCCTTCTTTTGATGGAATCCAAGCTTTATCTAAAGCAACTAATTTTTTTAAACCTTCTATAAATAAATCTTGAGGAAATGATGGCATTCCCATTCTATCTGCACTAAAGTTTAATCGTTTGGCATTCTGATCAGGACGAAACAATAATGGCGTTCCGTTTTTACCTGTTGTTACTTTCATTCCTTCAAAAATAGCTTGTCCGTAGTGTAAGGCCATTGCTGCCGGATGAGTTGGGATTAAGGCTAGTGGTTCTATTCTTGGGTTGTGCCAAGCACCATTTTCATAATCACAAATAAACATATGATCAGAAAATGAAAATCCCATTATAATGTTATTGACATCAATTGAGTCAATTTTAGTTTTTTCTATTGGTGTAATTTTAATCTCGTACGACATAATTTTTTTTTATTAAGTTATATAATTGTGTTTGAATCAAATTGTTCTAAATAATCGCCTATTTTTCTTAAGAAAGATCCTCCTAAAAATCCATCAACTACTCTATGGTCAAATGACAGTGAAAGATACATCATGCTTCGTATCGCTATTTCATCTCCTTTTTTGGTTGTAATAACTTCGGGACGCTTTTTGATAATACCTAAAGCTAAAATAGCAACTTCGGGTTGGTTTATTATAGGTGTTCCCATCAGACTTCCAAATGTACCTACATTTGAAATTGTGAACGTGCTTCCTTGAATTTGTTCGGGTTTAAGCTTATTATTTCGAGATGCTGCTGCTAGTTGATTTACGTCTTTTGCCAAAGCAACTAAGTCCTTTTTATTGGCATTTTTTAATACTGGAACAATTAAATTTCCACTAGGTAAAGCAGTTGCCATTCCTACATTTATGTCTTTGTGAACAAATATTTTTTTATCATCCACAGAAACATTTATCAACGGAAAATCTTCAATCGCTTTTGCTACAGCTTGAACAAAAATGGGTGTAAAGGTTAGTTTCTCGTTGTATTTTTCTTGAAATTTATCTTTATTCGCATTTCTCCAATCTACCAAATTCGTAACATCAACTTCTATGTAGGATGTCACGTGAGGCGAAGTTTGTTTGGAATAAACCATGTGATCCGCAATCATTTTGCGCATTCTATCCATTTCTACAATACGATCTTTTCCTTCAACGTAATTTATTTTAGGCGGATTATAGGTTGTAGTTTTTGGGTTGTAGGTTGTAGGTGTTGGAATACTTTTTATTGGATATTTTCTATTTTTTAAATAATTAAAAATATCACTTTTTTGAATACGACCATCTGTTCCTGAACCTGGAATACTTTGCACTTCTTCTAATGAAAGATTCTCTTTTTGAGCAATACTTATGATTAAAGGGCTCAGAAAGGTTGTGGTTTTATTTTGGGTTGTAGGTTGTGGGTTGTAGGTTTTAGGTTGGTCGATATTCCTACTACCTATTCCCTTTTCTTCTTCTACCTTTTTACTACTACCTACTACCTTTTCACCTACTGCCTCAATAATCGCTAAAACTGTTCCAACAGCAACTACATCGTCTTTTTGAAAACGAATTTCGGTAATCGTTCCTGAAACTGGTGACGGCACTTCGCTATCGACTTTATCGGTTGCGACTTCTAAAATCGTTTCTTCTGCATCCACAAAATCTCCTACGTTTTTTAACCAAGAAATTATCGTTGCTTCGGATATGCTTTCTCCCATTTTGGGCATTTTGAATTCTATTGTCATTTTTTTAGTGTTCAGTGTTTAGTATTTAGTGTTCCGTAAGTCTCTGCAAACTGACCACTAAATACTGCTTACTTATTCTTAAATTCTTCTAATGTTTTGTAAAACGCTTCTTGTGTAGGGCGATTGGCTGGAATTTCTCTTAACGGTTCAACTGCTTTTAGAGTTTCGTAACATTCGTTTGGCAATTGTTGGTATAAAGCTGTTCCTTTTGTTTTCCATGCAATCATTTCGTCTGAAACATCTTTTATAATTGTGGCTGGATTTCCAACAACCATTTTTCGGTTTGGAATCTGCATTCCCGCTTTTACGAAAGCTAATGCTCCAATGATGCATTCATCGCCAACGTTTACGTCATCCATAATTACTGCGTTCATTCCGACAAGGCAATTGGCTCCGATGTTTGCACCATGAATTATGGCTCCGTGACCAATATGTGCTCCAGCTTTTAAAACCATAGATTTTCCTGGAAACATATGAATGGTGCAATTTTCTTGAACATTGCAACCGTCTTCAATGATTATTTCGCCCCAATCGCCACGAATGGCTGCACCTGGGCCAACATACACATTTTTACCAATAATGACATTACCCGTAACGGCTGCTTGTGGATGAATGAAACTACTTTCGTGTATTACTGGGATGAACCCTTTGAATTCGTAAACCATTTTGTTATGTTTTAGTTTGTGGGTTGTGGGTTTTCTTCTAGCACTTACAACCCATAACCTACCACCTTATTTAAACTTCTTCAACGTTTCTTTTGTAAAATCAGATAAAACTAACCTCCCGCTTATGGCTGCTCTTTCTGCTAAAAGGTTGTCCCAATCTTCAGTATTTCTCCAAAAAACTTTTTTCATTTCTTGCATGGCTTCTGGATTGTAAGTACATAAATGTTCTGCAAATTTTTGAACTTCTGCATCTAATGCTGAAATACTATCATAAACGTTTGCAAATAATCCTTTTTCTTTTGCCCAAGTTGCTTCGTAAAAAGTATTGGCATCAATAGCTATTTGTGACATGGCTGAAACTCCCATTTTTCTTTCGATTGCTGGTGCCACTACAAATGGTCCGATTCCAACATTTAATTCAGATAATTTAATGGCTGCGAATTTTGTTGCCATACAATAATCGGTTGCAGCTGCAATGCCTACTCCACCACCAACGGTTTTTCCTTGAATTCTTCCGATGATGAATTTGGGACATTTTCGCATGGCATTGATTACGTTTGCAAATCCTGAGAAGAATACTTTTCCGGTTGCAGCGTCATTTATTGAAATTAGTTCTTGAAAACTCGCTCCCGCACAAAAAGTTCTGTCTCCACCACTTTTTAGTATGATGACTTTTACTTCGTTGTTGTTTCCAACTTCTGTAATGGTGTTGGCTAATTGTGCTAATATATCGCTTGGCAATGAGTTGTGTTCTGGATGAAAGAACTCAATTGTAGCGATGTTGTTTTTTATTTCTTGTTTTACGTATGCGTTCATTGATTGTTTATTGTTAATTGTTAATTGTTGATTGTTGATTTCAAAAACTTCAAAATTCAAAAATCGTTAATCTTCAATCGTTAATTTTTTTTTAGCCCTGATAGAAGTGGAAATCCTGTCATTGCGATAGTCAATCGTAATGAGATTGCTTCGTTCCTCGCAATGACAGATTGCAACGGATAGCAGGAAATAGCTCCTAAATTATTTTACATCAAATCAAATTGTTCGAAATGATGGTTTAAATGTTTTCTTTCTAATAGATATGATGCGTATTTGTTCATTTCTCCAAAAACCATATTCTTTACTTTTGCTTCTGGGTTTTCTTTGAAAAAAACTTTATAGGCTTCTCTTGATTGTAAAAACTTGGCTTTAGCTGTTTCAAAATCGGGATAAACCAAGTCTTCTAAAACATTTTTTTTCATAGTTGGAAAAGCCGTTCCTTTTGGAAAATTTTTATAATCGTATAATGAATTGTGTACTTTATCTAGTATTTTTTCGGGTGTAGCAATTTCAAAATCTTGAATTTCTCCAGACATGATTTTGTAACTGTGTTCTAAATGTTCTAGCAAATGTTGAGGCGTTAAAATTCCCCATTTTGGTTTTGTTTTTTCGGTTAATTTATGTAAACATTCTAAAATTTTATCATCGGTCATTTCAACAAAAGTATCTTGCTTTTTTTGCACCATTGTTAAGATAGTTGCTACAGCTACTAATTCGTCTTCAGCATCAAAAACCTCAACAAACCATTTTACAATTCCACTTGGATGTTCTGCAGAAGCGACGTCTCTATCCACTTTTTGTTTGCATGTCAATCGCACATAAATAGTGTCGTTATGATAAATAGGACGCAAGAAACGACATTCTTCTAGACCATAATTTGCAGCAACTGGCCCTTTGTTTGGATAAACAAATAAACCCGCAGCAGCGGCTATAATAAAATATCCATGAGCAGTACGTTTTTCAAAAATACTTCCATCTAGTGATGTAATATCAGTGTGTGCATAAAAATGATCCCAAGTTAAATTGGCAAAATTAATAATATCTGTATCTGTTACTGTTCGCTTATGTGTTTTTAAAGACATACTGGGTTGAATATCTTCCCAATAGTATTTAAAAGGATGTTCTGGTGCCTCTTTATATTTAGCGTTAGCCTGATAAATGCCTGTAATTTCTGTTAGGGTAGTTGGTGAACCTTGAATAGCACAACGTTGCATATAGTGTTTAATACCTCGAACACCTCCCATTTCTTCTCCGCCACCCGCACGACCAGGGCCTCCATGAACCAACATGGGTAATGGTGAACCGTGACCGGTACTTTGTTTGGCCATATCGCGATTTCCGACTAAAATGCGACCATGATGAGATGCTGCTCCGATGACATAATCTCTTGCGATGACATCATCATAAGTAAAAATAGAAGAGACTAACGAGCCTTTACCCATTTGTGATAAAGCAATGGCATCTTCTAAGTTTTTGTAAGGCATAATGGTTGAAACAGGTCCAAAAGCTTCAATTTCGTGACAAGCTGTATTTGTAAACGGATTATTTTCTCGCATTAAAATGGGTTTTAAAAATGCCCCTTTTTTTGCATCAGCTCCAATGAGTTGTACTTCATCCAAATTTCCATAAACCATTTGTGCTGTTTGAGCGATTTTGTTTACTTGCGTTTTTACACTTTCGACTTGAGCTTTGTTTACCAAAGCACCCATTCGAACTTCTTTTAATCTTGGATCACCAATTGTGACTTTATCTAGCTGTGTTGCCAATGCTTTTTGAACATCATCTATTAATTCTTCTGGTACGATTATTCTTCTAATTGCTGTACATTTTTGTCCAGCTTTAACCGTAATTTCATTTTTAACTTCCCTTACAAACAAATCAAATTCTGGTGTTCCAGGAACTGCGTCTTTACCTAAAATGGAACAATTTAACGAATCAGATTCCATTGTAAAAGGTACAGACTCTTCAATTAATCTTGGGTGATTTTTTAGTATTTTCCCTGTATGAGCAGAGCCCGTAAACGTAACTACATCTTGAGAATTTACTGTGTCTAAAATTGATTTAGTCATGCCGCTCAACAATTGTAAAGTGCCTTCAGGTAAAATTTTTGAAGCTATGATTTCTCTAACAACTGCTTCTGTTAAAAAGGCTGTTTGTGGTGCAGGTAAAACTACAGCTGGCATTCCGGCCATCCAATTGACAGCACATTTTTCTAACATTCCCCAAATTGGGAAATTGAACGCGTTAATATGAACCGCAACACCATGTTTTGGAACTAAAATATGATGTGCCATAAAACGACCCCCTTTTGATAAATCTATTGGATCACCCTCTACATGAAACGGTTGGTTTGGGAATAATTTTCGTAGGGACGCATTTGCAAAAAGATTTCCGAACCCACCTTCAATATCAATCCAACTGTCGATTCTAGTAGCTCCTGTGCGATAGCTTAATTCGTAAAAAGCTTCTTTCTTTTTGGTAAGATACAAGGCTAATGCTTTGATCATATTGCCCCGTTCTTGGAAGGTCATTTTGCGCAATTTTTCGCCTCCTTTTATTCTTCCGTATTCTAAAACGTTAGGAATATCGAGTCCTTCGGTAGAAGAAAACCCTATTATTTCTCCTGTTATGGCGTCGAACATTGGAGTTCCTTCTCCTTGTCCTTCAACCCAAGATCCGTTGATGTAGTTTTTTAGTTTCATTTGCGCTGAATTTAGTTCAGTATCTTTTTTATTTTAATCGCTAACTTATTCAATATTCGGGTTTAAATGCTAAAAGGCGATTGTTTTTAAACACGTTCTATAACAGCGGCATAACCTTGGCCTACTCCTATACACATTGTGATTAATGCGTATCTTTTTTGAGTTAATTGTAATTCTAATGCTGCCGAATAGGTAATTCTTGCTCCAGTTACTCCTAATGGATGCCCAATTGCTATGGAGCCACCGTTAGGATTTACTCTTGGGTCATTGTCTTTTAAGCCCAATTCGCGCAAGCAAGCTATACTTTGTGAAGCAAAGGCTTCGTTTAATTCTATGATGTCGATTTGATCTAATGTTAAGTTGGCTTTTGCTAATGCTTTTTTTGTAGCTTCAACAGGACCAATTCCCATTATTCTAGGTTCTACCCCAACGACTGCCGAACTAACGATTCGCGCAATTGGTTTTAGATTGTATTTTTCTACAGCTTCAGCAGATGCAATAATTGTTGCTGCTGCTCCATCATTTAATCCTGATGAGTTTCCAGCAGTAACACTTCCATCTTTTTTAAATGCTGGACGTAGTTTTGCTAACACTTCTAGCGAAGAATTTGGTTTGATGAATTCGTCTTTTGAAAAAACTATGGGATCACCTTTTCTTTGTGGAATTTCTACAGCTACAATTTCTTTTGCCAATCTTCCTGAATTTTGTGCTGCTGTTGCTTTCATTTGACTGTTAAAAGCAAATTTATCTTGATCTTCCCTTGAAATTGAATATTTTTCTACTAAATTTTCGGCTGTTTCTCCCATGGCGTCAGTACCAAAAAGCGCATGCATTTTTGGGTTAACAAAACGCCATCCAAAGCTTGAATCGTACATTTTTGAATCGGTTCCGTATGCTGAGGATGCTTTTGAAACCACTAATGGTCCGCGGGTCATATTTTCTATCCCACCTGCAATAAAAACGTGTCCGTCTCCTGCTTTTATAGCTCTGTTAGCATGAATAATTGCTGATAAACCAGAACTACACAAACGATTTACGGTTTCTCCTGGAATGGTATAAGGTAATCCTGCTAGCAATAACGACATTCTCGCCACATTACGGTTGTCTTCACCAGCTTGATTGGCACAACCCATAATAACTTCATCATAAGCCTCTTTTGGGATGTTTGGATTGTTTTCAACTACAGTTTTGATTACCAATGCACCTAAATCGTCTGAACGAACTGGTGATAAACTTCCTTGATAACTTCCTATTGGAGTTCGAACTCCGTCTATAATATATGCTTCCATTTTATTTAAGGTTTTAGGTGCTAAAATTTTAGTCGTAGAAAATATTTTTAAAACAAACTACACAAAATCTATTTCCCTTTTTTATTCCCAATCTTTATTTGTACGATACACTACACCTTTAAAAAGTGCTACCAGCTCGTCACCTCTTTTTACTTCTATAATATTAAATCCTAGTTTATTATTTACTTTTTCTATTACAGATTCGGCTACTAAATAATCTCCTTCGTTGACTGCTTCTATGTGATTTATAGAGGTTTCTATAGATACTGCAAATTTTCCGTGTGTGTTTGCTGCAAATCCGAATGCTGTATCGGCTAATGAGTAAGTAATTCCCCCATGAGCCTTGTTCATACTGTTTAACATTTCTTTTCGAACTTTCATCGCTACTTTGCAACGGCCAATTTCGCATTCAAGTATTTCTATACCAAGCCATTGACTATAAGCATCTTGGCTCAACATTTTGTATGGTATTAGGTGGTTGGGCGTAGGTTTTAGGTCTGACATACTAACTGTTTATTCGTTTACTAATTATATTTCTTAAACTGCTTATCATTTTTGTTAATTCTGCTAAAAACTCTCTATT
>NZ_CAWUTS010000018.1:0-2514 GCF_963925415.1 uncultured Flavobacterium sp.
TTGAGGAAAATATAGATTTTACAGTAACTTTAGACAACTCAAAGATTCATTTTTTTTACCCAACTTTGTCTAAAAGCTTTAAAAATATTGAACAAATTGCTGAAGCAATTTTATTAGTACCAATTAATTTAAGAAAAAAAATAAAAGTGCATATTACTATTCAAAAAAAAGATAATATATATGCAAATAATATAGTAAAAAAATATTCTTTGGAAGAAATAAACTATATTGGTAAAATTACAAGAAAAGAAGTTTTTGCTTATTATAAAGCTATGGATTGCTTGATTTTTCCTTCAAAATTAGAAACTTGGGGCCTACCTATTACTGAAGCTAAGAGCTATAACAAACCCATTTTAGTTGCAGATTTACCTTATGCAAAAGAAACCGTAGGCACTTACAAAAAAGTCTCTTTTTTTGATATTAATAATCCTAAAGAATTATCCGAATTAATAACTAAATTTGTACTAAATACTATTAAATTTCAAGAAAATATTGATTTAAATAAAAGCAAAGAATCATTAGAAAATTGGAACGATATGTTTGATTATATTTTTAAAGAATAAATTATGCCTTTTTTTACAGTAATAATTCCGTTATACAACAAAGAAAAATATGTTGAAAATGCCTTAAAAAGTATACTCAACCAAACGTTTTCTGATTTTGAACTTATCATTGTAAATGATTGTTCTACAGATGAAAGCGTTTCTAAAGTTGAATTTTATTTGTCTGAAAAGGTTAGACTAATTCATCACGAAAAAAATAAAGGATTATCTGCCACACGAAATACTGGAATAATAAATGCAAAAGCAGAATATGTAACGTATTTAGATGCAGATGATGTTTGGAAACCAACATTTTTAGAAACCCTTCATCGGTTAACTAGTAATTTTCAAGAAGCAAGTATATTTGCTACTAATTATGAAGAAATTTATGGCAAAAAAGTTTTAAAACCAATAAATGGTTCTGAAAATTTAACTCAAAATTTTGAAGGTTTAGTCGATTTTTTTAAAATTAATTTAAAACAAGGCATTTACAATCATGGCTCTGTTTGTTTTCACAAATCTGTTTTTGAAAAAGTAGGCGGTTATAATGAGTCTATTTCGTTTTCTGAAGACCTTGATTTTAACATACGTGCCAACTATCATTTTAAATTAGCCTATTCCAATTCTGTAGGAATGCAATATGTAATGCAATCTGAGAATCAAATTACACGTTCTAAAATTTCAGATAAAATACTTCCAGATTATAATACCTATAATATTTTAGCTTCAACAAATCCAACATTAAAAAAATATTTAGATTTTGAACGTTTTGTTTTGTCTAAGCATTTAAAAATGGAAGGTAGTATTAAAAAAAGCAATGAGATAAACAAACAAATAGATTTTAAAAATTTAAACAAAAAACAGCAATTACTTTTAAGGTTGCCTCATTCATTCGTTAAACAAATATCAGTTGTTAAAAAAATACTAATAACTATAGGCTTTAAAATTAACAGTTATTGATTGTTGACATACGTTTTAAAATCATCAAAATCTCTGATATAGTCTTCTTCAGAAAACACATCCGAATTTAAAACCAAACAAACTGCCCCTGAAGAAAAATTATCTAATTCTCTCCAAATATTTGTTTTGATTAACAGTCCTTTATTTGGCTTATTTAATGTAATACTTTGCTTAGACACGCCATCGTTTAAAACCACTTCAAAACTTCCAGATACGGCTACCAAAAACTCTTTTTGATCTTTATGCGCATGCCCGCCTCGTTTTGCAGAGCTAGGAACATCATATAAATAATACACACGTTTTATTTCAAAAGGCAGTACATCTTTTTCAATTATAGCCAAGTTTCCTCTGTGATCTTCAACTTTTGGAATGCTGATTATTTCTATATTCATTTGTCAATTTCGTTAAAAAGTTGCAACCATTGATTTCCAATCTGTTTTAGAGAAAATCGTTCAACGCTACTTTTAGCATTTTGTTTGCAATGTAAATATAAATTTTTATTTGAAATCATTTCGTTTAGAGCTTCTTTAAATGCATTAAAATTTTGATTTTCAACTAAAATTCCGTTTTCATTTGGAATAATAATTTCACTTGGGCCAGATTGGCAGTCAAAAGCTATTACAGGTGTTTTACATGCTAATGACTCGATTATAACATTTGGAAATCCTTCATTTTTACTTGTCAATAAAAGTAATTTTGCCCTTTTCATGTATTGAAACGGATTTGACACATTACCTTTAAATAATATCATTTTTTCGAGGTTTAATTTTTGAACTAATTTTTGATATTTCTCTTTTAAAATACCGTCTCCTAACAAAATTAATTTTATGTTTTTAGAAGGCAATTCTGATTTAGAATACGTTTCTATTAAATGACCAAATTGTTTTACCTCATCGTTCATTCTTCCAGCGGCTATAACATATTCAAAATCAATTGCCAAATCTTCGCCACCCAATGCTTCAATAGCCTCAAAATCTAATGGATTGTAAATAGTTTTGACTTGTGTATATGG
>NZ_CAWUTS010000019.1:0-3215 GCF_963925415.1 uncultured Flavobacterium sp.
CCCAATTGAAAAATGAATAAAAGGCAGCAGCTAACATTGTATATAAAAAATAGGCGAGATAGCAATAAATTCACGGTTTTTAGCTCTTATCAAACTTTGTGCTTAACCGAAAGTTTAGTACTTCGAAATCGCCTACTTTTCATATACTAAACGTTACAAACAATTTAAAAACATATTGACATGAAGAGGTTACTTTTAATATTTGGTTGTTTACTTTGGTTATTTGCTTCTTCTTGTATAAGTGATGACAATGGTAATGATACTGTGGTCATAGGCGAGAAATATATCTCAGAGATAATAACTGAGGTTTTCAATAGTGCTGATGTGCAGACAGGTTATCGAATTAAAACATATGAAAATAATAGACCAATTCTCGATGCTAATTATAATATGGATAGTTTAAGAACAAGTTTTTCTGAATGGACATATTCAAATAATAAATTAGAATCTCATGTGTCTTATATAAATTCAAACACCATTGTTTGGTGGGGTACAGATATTGAATATGACTTATTTGATAGAATTAAGTTTTTCTATACATATGGTGATATGACCCAAAGAGAATCTTATTTTAGATATAATTCTGATAATACAATTACTAAAGCAAGCATTGATGTTAGTTCGGACGTTGCTAACGATACAATTTATAATACTTACTATTTAAATGAAAATGGTTTGATCTACAATGAAGATCTTTATCAAATTGAATGGATCTACGACGATGATAATAACCTTATATCAAAATTAGGGCCAGGAGAGAATTTCACAACAAATTTCTCTTATGATGATATTACTAATCCACCTGAAGATTTCCCTGTTTATGATAACGGAATTTTTGGAACTTATTCAAATAATTCAATCCTTTTTGGAAACAGAATATTTGCAACAACAAATGAAGCTTCTTTAGCCCCAAAATTTATGATTGAAATTGATTATAGTAATTCAAACTATCAATGGGTATGGACTTTTGATAATCAAAACTATCCTTTGACCCTTGTAAAATACTATAATGATGCTTCCTCTTCTTATTCTTCTAGGTTAGAGTCAAAATACCATTACGATTAAATGTTCAATAAAAACTGTTTGTAACACCGTGTATAATTAATTGCTTGGTCACTGCCGACTTACGAACATTCCTGCGGAATATTCTATCTGTGATTTATTTGCTAAATTAGTTGCTTAACCACGCAACTAACCATACACAAACACGTTAGGTAGCATAAATTAAAATTAACCAAAAGATGAAAAGAATAATCCCTATTGCAGCTCTGATGATATTCTGCACACAATTAAGTTTTGGACAATGCGATGATTTTTCAAGTGTAATTGATGATGCCGAAAGTTATTCAAGTAACGCAAGTTCGAATGCTGATGACGCATACTCTTCCGCTAAAAAGGCATACAATGCAGATAATTTGGAAGACGCACAATACTATGCGAAAAAGGCAATGAGTTCTGCAGAAGATGCACAAAGTGAAGCAAATAATGCCCCGAGCTCAGCTTCTGATGCTGGTTCAAGTTGTGACTAAAATTAAATTAAAACGCTACCTAACACCGTGTATAGCGCATTAAAACGCGCCATATACTAGACCGTTATAAGCCATTTTATGGAGATACTGCAAAAAATAAAATATAGTATTTCGACAAGGGACATTTCAACCTTTGTTTTAGCGGCAGTACTGTTGACGGTATATTACTTGCCGACAGAATTTCTATTTCATAACCCTACCTCTTTTTGTATTCATAAAAATTTACTACACTTCGACTGCCCAGGTTGCGGTATGACAAGGGCTTTACATTCTTTGCTACACGGACAATTTAGGCAAGCAATAATTTTTAATATCGCCATTGCTCCATTTACAATTTTAATTGTTCAACATTTTCTCTCATATATTTTACCTTCTCGACCTAACGACATTTTTAGAAAAATATCACTTACCCTTTTTACGACTATTTTGCTTTCTCAATATTTTATTAAATCATTAAATCATTTTTTATAATGGAACAAACAGCAGCAATAGTAATAGTGAAAATTGTTTTAGGACTTTTTATTTGGTTAGTGTTTTTCCTAATCATTCGTTGGTCAGTAAACAAAAATTTTGTTATTGAAAAACATATTCAACCAAAGACCAAAAACTTTGCTGATGACTTTTACAAGGAACTTCAAATATTTTATCACATAGAAGAAAGCGGAAACAAATTAATTCTACGAACTGAAAAAATTGACGATTTGATTACAAACGGAGTAATAATTATTGAAGCAAGAAATAAAGACGACCCATCTTCAATAATTATTATCTAAAAAAGGAAAATAAAGTTCTTCGGCTACATTATTATTCTTTTAGGTATTGCTTGTTGTTATGTTGGAGCATTAGTTCCAATCATCATAGTATCAGAAACTAAAAAAAAATGCACTTGCCGATATTGACGGCATTTTTTCAATCGTAAAATCAATTTAATATAAACCAATAAAAACAAACAAATATGTTCAAAGGAAACTCATCAGTTAGCTTTAAAAGCTCAAAAACAAAAGCAGATGTAATTAAAGTTGTAGAAGAACAACTTGAAAATATGGGTAATGTATCCGTATCATCATCTGGCGGTATTAATATTACAGGTTCTAAATTTCAAGGTTTCGGTTACGAAACAAACATTGAAGGCAGAGTAAGCGACAGAGATGGGCGTTTTTCTGTCGACATTGATTTTGAAGCAAAGCCAGCAACAGCGGGTTGGGCAATTGCTATTTGCTTTTTCCCAATTGGAGTTGCGGTAATGATTTTACCGAACAATGCAAAAGGAGATATGCAACGTAAAGCAGACCAAGCATTGGCTGAAATAAAATCAATACTTGACTAAAAGTAAATAATTTGGGGTGGCTTCGCCACCCCAAATTATTTTTATTTTATTGTTGGGTTTATCAAAAATATTTGACAATTTAATAGTAACATATATAAGGTCTGTAGGACAAAATGGAAGAAAGAAAAACGGCTTATAACAGCACCTACCCAAAAGGCGAGGTTTCGTGTTCCAAAGACAGTTTTGTGGTAAAAGTCCCGCCCTTCGGGTAGCTGCAAACCGTTATGGGCAAGTAAAAGGAGCGATATAATGGACAGAAATAAGAATTAAAAGGAATTAAAAATACAATTTTGACTAAAAATTAAAATAATGTGGAGACCAGAACCCACTCAAAAAAACGGGGCGTATTCTGAAAAGCC
>NZ_CAWUTS010000020.1:0-3175 GCF_963925415.1 uncultured Flavobacterium sp.
TTATTATTTCAGCGAAAAGTTTTTCGCAAACGAAAAACTTCATTGATTTACCTTACATCGAGACTTCTGCAATTGCCGATACTTTGGTATTGCCAAATAGAATTCATCTGAACATTATAATTTCCGAAAAAGATACAAAAGACAAATATTCTGTTGAAGAGTTGGAAAATTTAATGGAGCAGAAATTAAAAGGTTTGGGAATTAATACAAACCAAAATTTAAGTTTGAACGATTTAGCTAGTAATTTCAAAAAATACTTCATCAAAGAAACTGATGTTATGAAATCAAAATCATACAATTTAGTTGTTGAAAATGCAAAAATTGCTGGAAGCGTAATTTCTGAACTTGAAACAATTGAAATTTCAAATATTCGTGTAGCAAAAACCGAAAATACAGAATATGAAAAAATAAAACTGATACTAAAATCAAATGCAATTGCAAAAGCAAAAATTCAAGCAGAATATATGACTAAACCCTTAAAACAAAAAGTTGGTAATGCTATATTCATTTCTGATTTAACAAACGTGAGAGGTTTTGACGATGGTGCAAGTTTACAAGAAGTTGTGGTTGTAGGATATGGCAGAAAAAGCAAACAAGAATATAAACCAATTGATATTGAATTTCAAAAAATTAAAATTGAAAGCATTGTTAACGTGAAATTTAAACTTGAATAAAAAATACGATCGCCCAACATCAGTTTGCAAAAATGGCGGGTTTTAGGCTTAATTTAAAGTTGGTTTTGTACTTTTAAAGTTTGGTCTTTAACCGAAAGTTTAGGCTTCCTTAATCCGCCACATCGCCAAGCTGCAAAACGTTAGCAACAATAATATTTGGACGTTCAGTTTTAAAAAACTACTTTTGATACTATCAAATGATATTATCAATGAACCCACCTTATGACATTACTCCGAAAATTTTAAAATTAATTACTTCTATTTCTGAAAAGCTTGGAGAAGTAAATGCTAATTATCTGAGTAAACAATCTCCACAATTACGAAAACAGAATAGAATCAAAACAATTCATTCATCTTTACAGATTGAAGGTAATACATTAACTGAAGAACAGATTACAGCATTAATAGAAAACAAAAGGGTTATCGGTCCTGAAAAAGATGTTTTAGAAGTTTTAAATGCAATCAAAGTTTACGAAAAACTCAATGAATATAAATACTATTCAGATAAAAGCTTCTTAAAAGCTCATCTTGTATTGATGAATGGATTAATTGAAAGTGCTGGAAAATATAGAACTAAAGGAGTTGGAATAGTTAAAGGAAATAAAGTTGAGCATGTTGCTCCTCCATTTGAAAATGTTCCTTTTCTTATGAAAGATTTGTTTGAATATTTAAAGGATGATAATGAATTGACATTAATAAAAAGTTGCGTCTTTCATTATGAAATGGAATTCATTCACCCTTTTTTAGATGGCAATGGAAGAATGGGAAGATTATGGCAAACTTTGATACTAATGAACGAATATTCAGTATTTGAATTTCTACCTTTTGAAACTTTGATTAGCCAGACACAAGATGAATATTACAAATCTCTTTCACTTAGTGATAAAGCTGGAAAATCAACATTCTTCATTGAATATATGCTTGATGTAATAAACAAATCTTTGGAAAGTTTACTTAGTTACAACAATCGAATTTTAAAAGATATTGATAGATTAGAATACTTCTTGAAACTTGGAGTAAAAGAATTTACTCGAAAAGATTATATGAATACGTTTAAAGATTTGTCATCAGCAACTGCAAGTAGAGATTTGAAAAAAGGAATTGAATTACAACTATTTGAAAGTATTGGAAATTTAAACACAACAAAATATATTATAAAATAAATTACTGTTGCCAACAGCTAGAGTTTCGTTGCGTGCGAAGCACCAACAATGAAACTCCGGTTGAACGGAACCGTTTCCACTTCCGCAACCTATGCACTTATCGTAAAAAAATTAGAGAGAATATCAAGAGGATTTATGGTCCTCTTTTTTTTGGAGTAGTTTCTGCTTCGTTTTTGAGTGTTTTCGGTCACTTTTGAGCATAAGTCACTTACCCGTAAAATTAACTTTCACAGTGCCGATACGTATCGGGAGAGTTTTGGCTATTGCCAAGATACCAAGCAGGCGGACCACGCTGGTCAAAAACCAATATCCGATGTAAATTCCCTGTTTTACAACAGGGACATTTGGGTAAAAAAGGCTTTTTCTCTACTTTATCTAATACTTTTACCTTTAGTTTTTCTTGTAAAAGCTTTAGCTTTTTACGTTTCCAAGTGCTACTCAAAAAACCATAATGACGGATTTTTACAAAGCGTTTGGGTAATATATGCAAGGAAAACCGTCTGATAAACTCTTCGTGTGTGAGTGTCATTTGCTTCTTTGCTCCCGCCACCCGATAATCCTTATAATCAAAAGTCACATTTTGAGTATCGATGCTTTTTATTCTGTGGTTGCTTATGGCTATTTTATGGGTGTATCTTCCCAAATATTCCACCACAGACTTTGTGTTTCCAAATGGTTTCTTGGCAAAAACCACCCAAGGTTTCCTCCATAAATCTTGTCGTATTTGCTCGTATTTTATAGGCTCTTTTACTTTGAGTTTCTCGCAAAACTTCGCTCTAAAAACTTTCGATAAAGCCTTTACTGGAAATAGAAATTTACCATCATTTCTTATGTTTTTCCATTGTCCGTCTTTGCCTACTCCCCCTCCAGGTACAATGCAGTGCAAGTGCGGATGCAAGCTCAATTGCTGCCCCCAAGTGTGCAAAACAGCTATCATTCCCATTTGTACTTCCTTGCTTTTGCCAAATTGTTGTAGCGTTTCCCAAGTCGCCTCAAACAAAGTATCGTACACTATTTTGGGCTGATGTATGGCCAAAGAATTAATACTAGCTGGCAAGGTAAAAACTACATGGAAGTATGGCACAGGCAAAAGTTCAGTCATTCGAGCCTGAATCCAATCTTCTCGTTTATTCCCCTGACACTTGGGACAATGTCGATTCCTACAGGAGTTATAACTTATAGTCAGTTTTCCACATTCATCACAAGCATCTATATGCCCACCCAATTCTGCCGTTCTACATCGTTTTATAGCTGATAAGGTGCGTAATTGCCAAGTGTTTAATCCTATAGTTTCTATTCTTTTCCCCAGTTTTCTGACCACATCGGCTACTTCGGGCT